>NZ_JAGPXP010000006.1:0-276359 GCF_018070485.1 Micromonospora sp. C41
GCGGAGGCGATGCCGCACGGGGAGACTCTGGCGGCGATTTCGGAGGCGGCGAAGCGATGGAGTTGACCGGCGCGATCTGGCGCAAGAGCACCCGCAGCAGCGGCAATTCCGGCGATTGTGTCGAGGTGGCGGACAATCTGCCCGGCGTGGTGGGTGTGCGGGACAGCAAGGACCGGCAGGGGCCGGCGCTGACGTTCACGCCGTCGAGCTGGGCGGCGTTCGTCGCGTACACGAAGCGGGGTTAGGCAGCGACCGCCGTCGTCACCCGGCGGCGGTGGTCCGCCGTTCCGGCGCGAACGGCCACTCCTCGAACGACAGGCAGCGGCCGTCCTCGGCGAACCGCATGATCCAGAGGTCGCGCCACTCCTGGTGGACCGGGTCGCCGTACCGGACCTGCACCCGGGCCACAGCGGTGTCGCCGTCGACCGCGACGACCTCCGAGGTCATCTGGAAGACCTCGTCGGGTCCGTCGCGTTCGCCGTCCCACATGCGGACGATGGCGGGCAGGCCGACCACCGGATCCCGGTACGGCCCCTGCTGGTAGGTCGCGTCGGGCGTGAACATCGTGCCGAGCGCCGCAGTGCCCGGTGTGCGCCACGCCTGCTCGTACGCCGCGATCCAGGCGGCCACCCGATTCCTGTCCATGGCTGCCAGCCTGCCATCCCCGCCCGCCCGGATCTCCCACATCGGCCGCCCGGGGTCGTCGTTGTGCACGACGACGTCGGCGTGCTCGGCCGGGCGGGCAGTGGCGAAGTAGAGCCGCTGGGCGGGAAGGTACCGCTCGTGCCAGCGCCGCTCGACGTCGGCTCTCGTCGACACGCGGCTCTCGCGGATCACGGCCCGGTCCACCGTCTTGTCGAGCGCGGTGGACACGAAGACGCGCAGCTCCCACCGGTCGACCAGTTCCGGGCGCAGCAGGAAGACACCGTCGAAGACCAGCACGGCGTCCGCCGGAGCGGTCGTGGGCGGCGGGGACAGCACCGTATCCGTCGCGTGGTCGTAGACCGTGTGCCGGAAGCGTCGATCTCCGCCCGGGCCGAGCGGATCGAGCAGCACCCGGTTCAGCGACCCGTGATCGTGGGTGTCGACGTAGCAGCCCTCGGCCGAGAACTCGCCGCGCCGGTAACGCCGGGCGCGGGGGAAGAGGAAGTCGTCCACCGTCGCGCGGATGACGTACCGGCCCCGGGCGCGCAGGACGGCGGCCAGCTCGTCGGCGAGCGTGGTCTTGCCGGCAGCGGGCGGCCCGTCGACCGCGACCCGGGTCGGGTGCGGCACGGTGACGGACCCGACCGCGTCGGCCAGGAGGCCGATCAGCTCCCGGCGGGGATAAATGGATTGCCCCTGCGCCCGGCCGGGAGTTTCACTGCCGCCCATGCCGTCCCCCTCACCGGTCTTCGTCGCGGGCACAGGTCGTTCGGGCACCTCGCGGATCGCCGACGTCATCGGCCAGCACCCGCTGATCCACCGGATCCCGATGGAAACCAAGTTCATCGTCGAACCCGGCGGCCTGCGGGACCTGGCCGACGCGCTCACCGAACGGTACGACCCCATCGTCGGCGAGGACGCCCTGCAGCGGCTCAGCGACTTCCTGACCGTACGGGTGCCCGGACGGCGTGACGATCGTGGCAAGACCGTGCCCGAGCTGGTCGGCGAACGGCGCTACCGGGACGCCGTACACCAGCTCTGGCCGCTGTTGATCGCGGACGCCTTCGAGGAGCCCGCGCCCGCGGCGGGCTTCGGCGACGGCGACCGGCCCACCGGGCCGTTCGGGCCGACGGGCCGACGACGGGTCGTGCCGAGGTACTTCCGCGACCGGGCCGAGCTGATCGCCGTCCTGCGCGGCCTGGTCGAGACGCTGTTCGGCGGCGCGGCGGCCGACGCGGGCAAGCCGACGTGGTGCGAGAAGACGCCGTTCAACCTCTTCGCCATGGACTTCCTCTGGGAGCTGTTTCCCGAGGCGACGATCGTGCACATCACACGGCACCCGGTCTCCGTGCTCGCCTCCCACCTGGCCCAGCCGTGGGCGCCGTCAACAGTCGACGGGGCGCTCGCCTACCTCGTGCCGGTCTATCAACGATGGCTGGCCTGGAGGAACGCCGCCGACCTGACGACCCGGCGGTACGTCGAGGTGAAGGCGGAAGACCTCGCGGCCGACTGGGCCGGGCAGCGGCGCGCCCTGTTCGCACGGCTCGGCGTCGAGGACGCCGTCACCGCGTCGACGTTCCAGGCGGGCAGGCTCGCGCACCGCGACGACCAGTTCGACGCCGGCACCCGCGCGTACGTCGAGCGGGAACTGGGCGAGATCATCCCCGCCATGGGCTACGAGTGACGGCCGAGCTGTCGAGGGCCCGCCCCGCTGTGCGGAGCTGACCGGCCCGATCAGGTGATGCGGCTCCGGATCACGCCTTGCGGCGCAGTTCGCGGAGCACGCCGTGCCGGCGGAGCGCCCACGCCAGTCGCCGCGCGCTCGGGTGCCGGACGAACAGCACCGCCGCCCGGCGGACCAGCCCGAACCGGTTGTCGCTCACTTGGTCGTCGGCCGCCCGCCAGATCAGCTCGCGGACGCCGGGGCTGTCCAGCATCGCCCTTACCTCGTGGCGTACCCGGGGGTCCTCGGCCGCGGACGTGACGGCGGTGACCAGGCCGGGACGGTCGGCGAGCGGCTCCACCGCCGCGGCGACGAGCGGCCGGCGTACGGTGTCCCGCTCCAGCAGCAGCAACACCGCCTCCCGGACCTCGGTGCTGTCGAGCCCGGACCGCAGCAGGCCCAGCGCGCTGCGCTCGACCTCGCGGTCGCGGTCCGGAAGGGACAGTGCGGCCAGCAGCACTGTCACCTCGTCGAGGTCGACGAGGTGACGCAGCCCGTCGCGGAACTCCGGGAGCGCCCACGCCACCGTCAGCCCGCGCGCGAGATCGCGGTTCATGGGCCATTCGCTACCCGGAGTCGACAGCCGCCGAAACGCCGCGACAGCGCCGTGAAATAAGCCGTGGTTACAACCGTTCACCTGACCCGGTCGTATTGGCAGCCTCGGTTGCGAGAACGACCGGCATGGCCGGATAGGGGTCGCTGATCGGTTTGCGCTGAGCATGGACTCTTTCCCGCACCGTCACCAGCGTGGGGCCGGCGACGTAATGCCTGCCCCGCCGCTCACCTCGTGCTTCCAGAAGGCCCTGCTCGACAAGGTTGGCCAGATCCCGAGATGCGGTCCTGTCCTCGACCTCGGCGAGTTTGACGTACCCGGATCGGCGGATGCGATATCCGAGAACGGCCTCGTAGAGCAGATCGGTCACCCGTTCGGGGAGTCTTCTCTCAGCGATGATCGCGTCCAACTCGGACCAGATGCCGGACGCCTCTTCGAAGCGGCGAGCGACAGTCTGTGCCTGCATGTGATGGGCTCGCAGGTTGAACGACACCCATAGGTGTGCCGAGCCTTCAGGATTCCAGTGGCCACGACCGGTGACCGCCAGCACGCGGAAGTAGTCCTCGGTGTTGCTGCCCAGCCATTCCTCGATGCTGGAGAAGGCCGGCTCAACGATCGCGCGCCGGGAGAGCACCAGCGTCTGAAGGGCGCGTGCCATCCGCCCGTTGCCGTCACGGAACGGATGGATCATCACCAGGTTCAGATGCGCCATGGCTGCTTTGACGAGCGGGGAGGCGGTGACATCCGACCGTAGATCTTCGGTTAGCTCCTCCATGAGGTGAGGCACGTGGTCGGCGTCCGCGCCCTCGTACACTCGCTCATCGGTTCGCTCATCGTGGACGTAGATCGGGCCCTTGCGATATTGCCCCGGGCTCTTGCCCAGATCGTGCGAGAGCATCATGTAGTGCATGCTGCGGATCACCGACGTGTCGAACCGGAAGTGCGGATCCCCGGCGGTTTGCAGCACGTATCCCAGAGCCTGCCGATAGCCCCGGATCTCGGCGAAGGTCCGGTCGTCGGCGCTCAGCGGCTCCTCGCCGTCCAGCGCGGCGGCTGCGTCGTCCTCGGCGACCACGTAGCCCTCGATGCTGTTGGAACCGAGAATCGCGCGCGCCAGCATCGTGCGCCGAAGGCCACCGGTCCATCGGCGAGGAGTGCGCAGGACATCGGCGAGCATGCGGCGCATGTCATGCACCTCGGCCAGGACGGTCTCGTCGCGATCGTTGAGTTCTGGGGTGGCGTAGATCATCTCATGTCCCAATGTCTCTTAATAAGAGACAAGGCTAGCGTCAGGCGATGTGGATGTCACTTATTTAGTGACATTCGGCCAACGTGTTCCGGTGTCTTGCCGGAAAAGTTACCGGCGAGTAGCGTTCGGGCATGAGCATCGACTCTCGCCAGGTCGCGGCCGGTCTCCTCGCCGCCGTGCCGTTCGCCCGCACGCTCGGGATCGAGTTCGTCGAGGTGGCGCCCGAGGCCGAGGGCGGGGTCCGGGCCGTGGTCCGGCTCCCCGACGACCCGGCGCACCACAACCACGTGGGCGGCCCGCATGCCGGGGCCATGTTCACGCTGGGGGAGAGCGCCTCGGGCGCGGTTGTCCTGGCCGCGTTCGGGCAGGTGCTCGACCGGGCCGTACCCCTGGCCGTGACCGCGACCATCCGCTACCTCAAGGTGGCGGTGGGGCCGGTGCTGGCGACGGCGCGGCTCGGCGGTGTCCCCGCCGAGGTGCTGGCCGAGCTGGACGCCGGGCGACGGCCCGAGTTCCCGGTCGAGGTGGAGGTCCGCACCGAGGACGGCACGCTCACCTCCTCGCTCACCGTGATCTGGACGCTGCGCCCGAACCGCTGAGCCCTGAACGGGTTTGCCCGGGGCGAGCGCCGGATAGATTCAAGCGATGCTGGGCCTCCCCGCGCACGTGAGCGCGTGTCTCTTCGATCTGGACGGTGTGCTGACGCAGACCGCCAAGGTGCACAACGCCGCCTGGGCGGAGACGTTCGACGCCTACCTGCGGCGACGGTCCGTCGAAACCGGCGAGCCGTTCCAACCGTTCGACCCCGGACCGGACTACAACCGTTACGTGGACGGCAGACCGCGCGCCGACGGGGTGCGCACATTCCTGGCCTCGCGCGGCATCACCCTGCCCGAGGGCTCACCCGACGACCCACCCGAGGCGGACACGGTCAACGGCCTCGGCAACCGCAAGAACGTCGTCCTGCTCCAGCGGATCGAGCAGCACGGCGTCGAGGCGTACGAAGGTTCGGTTCGCTACCTGGAGGCCGCCACCGCGGCCGGGCTGCGGCGGGCGGTCGTCTCGGCCAGCGCCAACTGCGCCGCCGTGGTGCACGCCGCTGGGCTGGACCACTGGCTGGAGGCGCGGGTCGACGGCGTGGTCGCCCGCGCGAACGGGCTGCGCGGCAAACCGGCCCCGGACACGTTCCTGGAAGGCGCGCGGCTGCTCGGCGTCGAACCGGCGCAGGCCGCCGTCTTCGAGGACGCCCTCGCCGGCGTGGCCGCCGGACGGGCCGGCGGATTCGGGTACGTGATCGGCGTCGACCGGGTCGGCCAGGCCGACGAGCTGCTGGCGCACGGCGCCGACGTGGTGGTCACCGACCTCGCCGAACTGCTCGCGGCGGAGCCGGCCGCGTGATCCGGGAACGGGCGTATCCGGTCGAGCCCTGGCATGTCCGGGAGGTACGCCTCGACATGGACGTGCTGGCCCAGTCCGAGTCGGTGTTCGCGCTCTCCAACGGGCACATCGGGCTGCGCGGCAACCTCGACGAGGGCGAGCCGCACGGCCTACCCGGCACGTACCTGAACTCCTTCTACGAACTGCGCCCGCTGCCGTACGCGGAAGCCGGCTTCGGCTTCCCCGAGTCGGGGCAGACCATCGTCAACGTCACCAACGGCAAACTGATCCGGCTGCTCGTGGACGACGAACCGCTCGACGTCCGCTACGGCGAGGTGCTCGCCCACGAGCGGGTCCTCGACATGCGCGCCGGAACGCTCCAACGCGACCTGCACTGGCGTTCCCCGGCCGGGCGCGAGGTCAAGGTCCGCACCACCCGGCTGGTGTCGTTCACCCAGCGCTCGGTCGCCGCCATCCACTACGAGGTGGAGCCGGTCGACGGGCCGCTGCGGCTGATCCTCCAGTCCGAGCTGGTGGCCAACGAGACGCTGCCGCCGCAGAGCCGCGACCCCCGGGTGGCCGCCGTGCTGGAGTCACCGCTGCAGGCCGAGGAGGAACTCACCACCGACGACGGCGGCCTGCTCATCCACCGGACCAAGGTCAGCGGCCTGCGGGTCGCCGCCGCCATGGGCCACGACGTGCACGGCCCCGAACGCACCACGATCGAGAGCGAAGGGTACGAGGACTGGGTCCGCACCACCATCGGCTGCGTGCTCAAGCCCGGCGAGAAGCTGCACGTGATCAAGTACCTCACGTACGGCTGGTCCAGCCGCCGGTCGCTGCCGGCGCTGCGCGACCAGGTCGGCGCGGCGCTCGCCGCGGCCCGGCTCGACGGCTGGGACGGGCTGCGCCGGGCGCAGCGGGAATACCTCGACGCGTTCTGGGACGCCGCCGACGTGCGCGTCGAAGGCGACCCGGAGGTCCAGCAGGCCGTCCGCTTCGGCCTCTTCCACGTGCTCCAGGCCGGCGCCCGCGGGGAACGGCGGCCGATCTCCGCCAAGGGCCTCACCGGCCCCGGGTACGACGGCCACGCATTCCGGGACACCGAGATGTTCGTGCTGCCGGTGCTCACGTACACCCAGCCCGGCGCGGTCCGCGACGCGTTGCAGTGGCGGTACGCCACGCTCGCCCAGGCCCAGGAGCGGGCCCGCACGCTGAACCTCGAAGGCGCCGCCTTCCCGTGGCGCACCATCGAAGGACCCGAGTCGTCGGCGTACTGGCCGGCCGGAACCGCCGCGTTCCACATCGCCGCCGACGTCGCCGACGCGCTGCGCCGCTACGTACTGGTCACCGGCGACGAGACACTGGAACGCGAGATCGGACTGGAACTGCTTGTCGAGACCGCCCGGCTGTGGCGATCCCTCGGCCACCACGACCGGGCCGGGCAGTTCCACATCGACGGCGTGACCGGCCCCGACGAGTACACAGCCGTGAAGAACGACAACGTCTACACCAACCTGATGGCGCAGCGGAACCTGCGTACCGCCGCGGACTGCGCGATGCGCTACCGGGACCAGGCCCTCGACCTCGGCGTCACCGAAGAGGAAGCCGCCGCGTGGCGGGACGCCGCGAACGACATGCACGTCCCGTACGACGCCGAGACCGAGGTGCACGAGCAGGTCGAGGGGTTCACCCGGTTCCAGGAGTGGGACTTCGAGCACACGCCACCGGAGAAGTACCCGCTGCTGCTGCACTACCCGTACTTCGACCTCTACCGCAAGCAGGTCGTCAAGCAGGCCGACCTGGTGCTCGCCATGCACTGGCGGGGCGACGCGTTCAGCGCCGCCGAGAAACTGCGCAACTTCGTCTACTACGAGCGGCGCACCGTACGCGACTCGTCGTTGAGCGCCTGCACCCAGGCGGTGCTCGCGGCCGAGGTCGGCTTCCTCGAACTGGCCCACCGCTACCTGCGCGAGGCCGCGCTGATGGATTTGCACGACCTGAACGAGAACACCCGCGACGGCGTGCACATGGCGTCCCTGGCCGGCGCCTGGATCGCGCTCGTCGCCGGATTCGGCGGCCTGCGGGACCACGACGGGACGCTCTCCTTCGCGCCCCGGCTCTCCAGCCGCCTCAGCCGACTGGAGTTCTCGCTCCAGTGGCGCGGGATGCGACTGCGCGTCGACGTGCGGCCGCACCAGACCACGTACTCGCTGCGCAACGGCGGCCCGGACACGGTGGTGGAGCTGCGGCACCACGGCGAGCCGCTGCGGGTCACCTCGGCGCAGCCGGTCACCGTGCCGATCCCGCCCGAGCACCCGACCGAGCCGCAGCCGGAGCAGCCGCAGGGCCGCGCGCCGCTGATGCACCTGCCGGAACGCATGTAGCGGTCCCGCCCCGAAGAGGCGGGACCGCTCGGTACGCGTACCCTCAGAACTGGCGGCCGTTGGACGGGCGCCCGCCGGCGTCGCGCGGCGCCGTGGCCCGCGGATCGTCGGATGTCCGCGCCGTCGAGGCGCGGTCGGCCCAGTCCGGCGAGCCCTCAAGCTCCCGCTTGCGGCGCTCCTGGTCGGTGAATTCCTGTTCCCGGGACCTGTCCTGTTTCGCCATGACGATCCTCGCGATCCGTCGGGGTCCGTGGTCATCCCGCGCGTTCCCGCCCGGCGGCGGCTCAACCGTCCAGGTGGCGGGCGAAGCTGCGCCGCAGGTGGTCCTTGGGGCGGGAGCCGACGATCGAGCCGACCACCTCGCCGTCCCAGAACACCAGCATGGTCGGCGCGGACATGATCCGGTGGGCGCGGGTGGTCGCCGGGTTCTCGTCGGTGTTGAGGGTGACGAAGCGCAGCGCGTCGCCGAACTCCTCGGCCAGCTCGGCCAGGTGCTTCGACACCACCCGGCACGGCGGGCACCACTCGGCCCAGAAGTCGACCACCACGGGCCGGTCGGCGGCCAGCACGGTGGCCGCGAAGGTGTCGTCGGTGACCGGGGTCAGCCGGCCGGTCCCCGTGTCCTGAGGCATGTTTCCTCCCGTTGGGCGATCGCGTGGGCGAGCTGGTCGTGCAGGCGGCGGCGGACGTCGCCCAGCCGGTCGAGGTAGTCGTCCACCTCGGCGAGCTTGCGCCGCAGCACCGCCACCGAATCGGGGCAGACGTCACCGGAGTCGTTCCCCGCGCGCAGGCAGGCGACGAACGGGCGGATGTCGTCCAGGCCGAAACCGATCGCCAGCAGGGAGCGGATCTCGCGGACGACGCGCAGTTCCGCCTCGTCGTAGATCCGGTACCCGTTGGCGGACCGGCCCGGCCGGACCAGGCCGTGGGTCTCGTAGTAGCGCAGGGTGCGGGTGCTCGTACCGGCCCGCCGCGCCAGCTCCCCGATCCGCATCCGCCGCCCCCGTCCCTGCCTGGTGAATCGACGCTAAACCTTGCCGCCGACGTCAACGCAACCCCGCACGCGCGGCCTCCCCGTCGATCATGAGGTTGACGGCGTGGGGAAGCGCTTTCTGGGCCGTCAACTTCATGATCGTGCGGTTGGGGGGTATCGGGTGGGCGGGGGGTGGAGGGATATGCGTGAGGTTTCGGTGCCTGTTGTCGACGGGGGGCTCGTCGGGGATGTCAGTGTGCCCGGCGGGGCCGGTGGGGTGGTGCTGTTCGCGCACGGGAGCGGCAGCTCGCGGCACAGCCCGCGCAACACGGCCGTCGGTCGCGCGCTCAACGACCGTGGGCTGGCCACCGTGCTGGTCGACCTGCTGACCGCCGACGAGGAGGCGCGGGACGAGGTCACCGCCGAACTGCGCTTCGACATCGGGATGCTGGCCGAGCGCCTGGCCGGAATCGTCGACTGGATGGGCGCCGACCCGGAGCTGGGGCGGCTCCCGATCGGGCTGTTCGGGGCCAGCACCGGCGCCGCCGCCGCCCTGGTCGCCGCGGCGGCCCGGCCGGACCGGGTGGCCGCGGTGGTCTCCCGGGGCGGCCGGCCCGACCTGGCCGGCAGCTCACTGACCGCGGTACGCGCACCGACGCTGCTGCTCGTCGGCGGCCTGGACGAGCAGGTGATCGTGCTCAACGAGCAGGCCCGGGACGCGCTCGGCGAGGTGGCGGAGCTGCGGATCGTGCCCGGCGCCACCCACCTGTTCGAGGAGCCCGGCACGCTGGAGCAGGTGGCCGACCAGGCAGGTACCTGGTTCACCACCCACCTGCGCCAGCCGCACCCCGCCTGAGCGGCAGCCCGTCAGCCCGCGGCTTCGACGGCCGGGTCCGGCCCGGCGGCGCGGCCGGTTTCGGCGCGGTGCCGCTGCACGGTGTCCAGCACCCGCCAGAGCACCGCCGCGATCGGCACCGACACGAACGCGCCGGCCACCCCGGCGACCAGCGTGCCGGCGGTGACCACCACCAGGATGACCGCCGGATGCAGTTGCACCTGCCGCCGCATCACCAGTGGCTCCAGCAGGTTGCCCTCGATCTGCTGGACGGCGATCACCGCGGCGAGCGTGAGCAGAGCCGTGGTGGGACCGTTCGCGGCGAGCGCGACAAGCACCGCCACCGCGCCGGCCACCGTGGCACCGATGATCGGCACGAAGCCGCCGAGGAACGTGATCAGGGCGAGCGGCAGGGCCAGCGGGACCCGCAACACGACAAGCGCCAGTCCGATGCCGATGGCGTCGATGGCCGCGATGATCATCGTGCCCCGGCTGTACGCGCCGAGCGTGCGCCAGCCGGCCCGGCCCGCCTCGGCGGTCAGCTCCCGGCGCGGACCGGTCAGCCGGCGCAACACCCAGTGCCACATCGAACGGCCGTCCTTGAGCAGGAAGAACAGCAGCACCAGCGCGAGCAGGATCGCGCCGGCCACCTCGGCTGCCTTGCGCGCCCCGGCCACCGGGTCGGGCGTCCCGCTGCTCAGGCCCTGCCGGATCTGCTCCACCAGCCGGTCGAGCTGCTGATCGGTGACCGGCAGGCTGGAGGTGACGAAGTCGCGGGTGCGTTGCAGCCCCTCGTCGAGTTGCTGGCTCAGCTCGCCGAACTGGCTCGCGGTGAGGTTCCAGACCAGGACGCCGGCACCACCCAGGATGCCGAGCAACAGCAGGACGGTGAGCAGCGCGGCGAGCCCGGCCGGCACCCGCAGCCGGCGCAGGCGTACCAGGACCGGATCGAGCAGCGCGGTGAGGAAGAGCGTGCCGGCCAGCGCCACCGCCAGCGGCGCGAGCAGCACCGCGATCTGCCCCAGCAGCCACAACCCGGTCGTCACCACGAGGAGACAGGCGCTCCAGGTGACAGCGGTCCGTACCGGCCAGGGCAGCCCCGCCCAGGTCTGCCGGGGGCCGGTCGTCGGTGCCGGCCGCGTCGGCTCGGATCCATCAGCGTCCACGTCGCCTCCTCGATCGTGGCCGTTGGTACCCGACGCACGTCGATCCGACACCCCGGTGGGAATCGCCCACCCGGTGTTTGTGCCCCCAGCCCCAGGGAAGGCTTCCAACGTATCGAAGGGAGATCCGACATGAGCGACTTCATGGACAAGGCCAAGGACTTCGCCGACAAGCATGACAAGCAGGTCGACCAGGGCATCGAGAAGGCGGGTGACGCGGCCGACAAGCGCACCGGCGGCAAGTACGACGCCCAGATCGACAAGGGCGTCGACATGGCGCAGCAGCGGACCGGCGAGGGTGACACCGGGCGCTGACCCCGTACACCCGCACCGGCGCCGGACACGACGGCGGCCACGCCCCCTCAGGGAGCGTGGCCGCCGTGGCGTCGGGGTCAGGAGCTGTAGCCGCGTCCGGCGATCCAGTTGGCCAGCTCGGTCACGTCCATCCAGTACGTCGGCGTGTCCGGCCGGGCCGGGTCGGCGATGAGGACGGTGTCGGCGTCGCCCTCGTACCGCACCACGGTCAGGTAGTGGCCGGGGTAGTTGTGCTCCACCCCGTCGATGTCCCGGGCGCCGCCCAGGATGTTCGCCACCACCGGCCGGTCGTCGTCCACGGCGGTCCGGATGTCCGCGCGCAGGCGTGCCACCTGCTCCGGGGTGGCCACGTCGTCGCGGATCTCGGTGGTCCGGTACTTGCCGCCGGTGTACTCGTTGAGCACCCGGGTGATGTCGATGGCGGAGTCGGTGCCGTTCTGGGTGGTGCCCAGCTTCGCCGCCAGCTCGTCCTGGCTCACGTCCTTGCCCTCGGCCGAGAGCGCGATGCGGGCCGAGGCGGGACCACAGTAGAAGAAGTTCGGCTGAGCCTGGTACTCGTAGTCGGCGGTGCGGTCACCCTTGCCCTTGACCGGGGCCGCGTGGGCGGCGGCCGGGCCGGCGACGGCGCCGCCGGCAGCGGCGAGACCGGCGACGGAGAGCAGGCACTTGCGGATGATCGGATTCATGTCGAGGCTCCATTCGGGGGTCGACGGCTCCGTGCGGGAGACGCGGCACCAGGAGTGGCGCTCGGCGTACGGAGAGTTCAACCGCCCTGCTTCCGGGCCTCATTTCCGGGCGTGACCGGGGCCACCGCGAAACCGGACAGAGCGCCTCAGTCGGGCAGGCTGCCCAGGAGCCGGGTCACCGCGATCTCGATGACCACCCGCTCCGGATTCGGACGCGGGGTGCGATAACGCTCGGCGTACCGCCGTTCGGCCTCGGCCACCGAAGCCGGGCCGCGGCGCAGCGCCGCCCGGCCCTCCACGGTCAGCCACCAGCGGCCGTCGACCTGGCAGACCGCCACCGGAGTGCCGTCCGGTCCGGCCGCGGCGACGTGCCGCGCCTTGGCCGACCCCGCGGAGGTGATCACCCGGGCCAGGCCGGCCTCCGGGTCGAAGGTCACCCCCACCGGTACGACGTGCGGGGTGCCGTCGGCGCGCAGCGTGGTCAGCGTGGCGAGATGCCGGTCCGCGAAGAAGCGGGCCACCCGCCCGTCGTGCGGATCCAACCGGTGCCGTCCCGCCATGCCGTCTCCTCGTTCGCGTGTCTCATCGGCGGGGCGCCGCGCCGGGCGGCAGCGCCGGGGACTTCCCGGTGGCCCGCTGTTCCACCTGGGCGGCACGATGCTTGACGGCCAGCCGGCCCAGGTAGAACAGCGCGCCGGCCAGCACGCCCATGTCGTCCAGGTAGATCGGGTCGGGCAGCAGGTCCACCGGCAGGATCGTGTAGATCAGCGCGCCGTAGAACGCGACCTTGCCGCCGGCGCCGAGCGCGCCGAGCATGCGGCGGGTGCGGACCAGCCGGACGGCGAGGACGACCGCCCCGGCCAGCATGGCCGCCGCGACGACGGCGGCGAGTACGACGAGCACCCAGGCTTCACGGGACACGCCCTCACGCTAGCCGAGCCGGGTCGATGCCGCCCGCGGGTCGTGGCCGTGACGCCCCGGGTCGTGGCCCGGGGCGCTCAGGCCGCCACGGCCGCCCGTCCCCGGGCAACCGGGGTCAGCTCGCGGGTGATGTCGACGGCGGCCGAACCGGTCGGCAGTTCCCGGGTGGTCTCCGGCCCGGCGAACCCGACGATGGACAGCTCCGCCTGCGGCTCAGGGGCCGGGTGCAGCGCCGCGAACGCCTCGTCGCGCAGGCTCTGCGCCGCCGCCGCGGCCCGCTCGGCGGCCTGCCAGGCGGCCTGTTCCCGCTGCGTGGCGGCCCGGTGCCGGGCGGCGAGGTTGTCCCGAACCAGCCGGCGCAGCAGCAGCTCCTGCTCCACCGGGTGCCGGCTCGGGTCCCAGCCGTTCCCGCCGAGGATGTCGCTGAGCTGCCGCACCGTGATCTCGTTGCGCCACTGGGCGTCCATCGCCGCCCGGTGCAGCCAGCGCTCCCGGTCCGCGTACTCGGCCGGGGTCCGGGCGGTCCGGGGCAGCGGCAGCGCCGCGGCGGCGGCCAGGCGCCGCACGTCGTCCTCCGCCGCCTGGTACGCCTGCCAGGCCGCCTCGGCCTCCTCCTGGGCGGTCAGCCACTCCGTCCGGCTCCGCTCGGCGGTCGCCGCCGCGCGGGCGGCGGCCACCGCCACCTCGTCGGCGTACCGGTCCCGCTCCCGATCCTGTACGCGGGCCCGCTCGGCCTGATCGATGCTGCTCGGCCGGGCGGCGTCACTGATCCGGTCGACAAGCTCCGAGCGGAACCGGGACGGGCGGACGATCAGGGCGGCGACCACTGTGGCGGCCACGGCGAGCAGAGCCAGCCAGATCACGGCGGCAGCGGGGACGTCGGGCAGGACGGTGGAGAAGACGGTCTGCATCACCAGCACCTCAAGGTGGAACGACTGACGAACAACGGTTTGTGGCCCGGTCATCCGGGTGGGGTGCGTCTCGCTACGGAGACGCGGCAGGGCGCGCGGGTGCGGCAGGTGTGGCCGCGCCGGGGCGTACCGGAAAGGTGGCCCGGTCAGGCGCGCGGCGGACCGCGGCGGGCGATGGCTGCCCGAGCCGGGTCGGCGACGGCGACGGCCTCGACGCCGGGCACCCGCCCGGCGGCTGTGGATTCGGTGCCGGCCGCGTCGGCGGCGGGACCGGAGGTGGACCGCGGCGCGCCGTCGGCCGTCGTGCCGCCCGCCGCGACCGTCGTCAGGCCGACCTCGGCCGGAACCGGAGACGCGATCACGCTCGGCGCGGCGGCGGAGGCGACAGTGACCGCGACGGACTGCTCGGTCACGGTGGCATGGGCGGGTGCGGCGGCGATGCCCTGGAGGCCGACGATCAGCACCAGGCCGGCCACGGCCGTGCGGGCGATCCGGCGCAGCGTCGCCGTCCAGGTGGACGGGGCGAACGCTACGGGCAGCACCAATTCAACCTATCGGTCAGCGGACGATTTCGCAGCTCAAAGATCTTGCTGGTTACGTGAGCCGTCCCACGGGTCGCTGTGGACGGACCGCTGCCTCGATGCCGCTGTCAGTTGCCGCCGAGCACCGGCGGCGGAGCGCCGTCGCCGTCGCCCCAGACCATCTCGTCCTCGGTGAGCCAGGTCAGCCGGCCGTCGGACTCGTCGTCGCCGTGGCTGCCGCGACCACCGAGCACGCCGCCACGGCCGGCCATCGCGGGCCGCCCGGTGCCGCCGGCCCGCTCGCCGGACCTGCCCCCGGCCTCGACCACCAGGCCGCGACCGGAGGTGAGCCGGCCGGTGCCGGCCGCCGCGCGGTTCTCCGCGCCGGGCGCGCCGCCGAACCGGGCCGAGGACGCAGAGTTGGGACCGGTGCCCGCGAGCGACCCGGTGCTGAGCACGCCGGGGGCGCCGTAGAGCCCGCCGCTGCCCCCGCCGGCCGTCATCGTGGCGGGGCCGCCGCCGGAGCCGAAGCCCGCGCTGCCGCCGATCGTCGGGCCGCCGGTGGTGCCGGTCAACGGGCCGGCGCCGGCCAGCGAGGTGCCGCCCGGGTCGACGGTGCCGCCGGTGGTGACCGAGCCCGGAGCGCCCGCGCCGGGGTTGCCGCCCGGTGTGCCCGCGCCCGGGGCGCCCGCACCGGGCGTGCCGCTGGTCGGCGCCGTGTGGTGCACGCCCGACGTGGTGGCGGTGGCGCTCGCTCCCGGGCCGAAACTGCCCAGGTTCGGGCCGGACGACGGCGTCTTGACCGAGGGGCCGTTCTGCAGCGTCGGGTCGCCGTTGCTGGTGTTGCCGGGCAGTTCGACCTCGGGCGGGTCCGGCACGACGATCCGGCCGTACGCCGAGAAGTCGTAGCCCTCGGCGAGCTTCGCCACGACCTGCACCATCCGCTGGTGCGCCTTCTCCTGCTCGGCCTTGTCCTGCTGGTGGCCGACGATCCCGCCGATCACCGCGCCGGGGGCGCCGCCGAGCAGGAAGCCCTTGCCGGCGCCGGAGAGCAGCTTGTCGTTGTCGTCGGTCTTCTCCGGGCTCTCCGCCTTGGACTGCGCGGCCCGCAGCTCGCTGGACATCATGTCGAGGCCCTGCCGGATGCCCGTCATGCCCTCGGCGAGGTTGCCGGAGTAGCGCACGACCATGTCCAGCCGCCTGGTGAACTCGCGCGCGGCGTCGCCGGTCCAGCTCTTGGACAGCGCCTCCAGGTCGGCGGTGAGGTCGCGGCCGAGGTCGTCGAGCGTGCTCTTGAGGGAGGTCCACTGGGCGCTGAGCGCCTCGATCTGCTTCGGGTCGCCGGCGTTGACGCCCTGGTAGAGCTCCTCGTGGCTGACGTGCTCGTAGCGCCGGGTGTACTCAGACACGCGGGTCCTCCTTCGGCTGCTTCATCGCCTCGTTCAGCCCCGAGAGGGCGGCGGCGATGTCGGCCGCGGCGGCGGCGTTGCGGGCCTCGGCGGTCTTGTAGTTCGTCATGATCTTGTGGGTCGCCTCGCGGGCGGCCAGGATCGCCCGGCGCAGCCGGTCGACGTGGTTGACGTAGCTCTGGTGCGTCTCGGAGTAGCGACGTGCGTTGTCGGTCGCGTCGGTGAACGTGCCGAGCGCGGGCGGGCGGCACTGCATCTGGGTGTTCAGCTTGCGCAACACCGACTCCGCCTCGTCCAGCCGCCGCTCAAGTCGCTGGTGGAAGTCCTCCAGGGACAGTACGTCTACTGTCGTGCGCCCCGTCATGGCTGCATCCCCGTAGTCATCGTCGATAACCTTCGCCGCACTCAGGTTAGTCGAAACGCGCCAACCCGGGCGACCCGTGACAGGCCCCATCCACATCGGACCCGGGCGGGGCCGGTCAACCGCCCTGGACCTGGGCCGCGGCTCCGCCGGTGGAGGGGGTCGCGGTGGGCGCCGCCGGGGTCGAGGCATCGAAGTACGCCATCGCGTCCTGGCGCGACAGCGTCGGGCCGGTCGGCACCAGCGCCAGCAGCGAGGCGGGTACGGCCAGCGGGGTCACGTCGCCGTACCCGAGGGCGCTCTTCGCGTCGCCCCCGGCGGTGCCGAGCGGATAGCGGATGCCCTGGGCGGTGATCAGGTAGACCGTCGACCCGGCCGCCGGCTTGCCGCTCTCTCCGGCCGTGGCCTGCGCCAGCACGCCCTTGCCGCCGGGCAGCAGCACGTTCTCGGCGGTGCGTACCGCGTCCCGGCCGCCCTGCCGCGACGGCATCGCGGTCGCCTCGGTCAGCTCGGCCGGCGGGGAGTCGAAGACCTCAAGCGTGGTGGTCGGCGGCTGGCCGGCCGGGCCGGGCCGGTAGGTGGCGCAGAGCACCGTGCGCCCCGGGCGGACCTCGTGCGGCGTCGGCAGCCGGGCGGGCAGGCCGTCCGGCTCCAGCCGCTGGTCGGTGAGGAGCCGGCCCGCCTCGTCCGGCGTGATCTGCGCCACCTCGCCACCCCGGCCGAGCAGCAGCAGCGCGGTCACCTCCCGGAGCGTGGCCAGGCCCTGCCGGGTGAGCACGTAGTACTGGCCGGCCGCCTGGTAGACCTGGCCGATCCGGGCCGGCCGGCCGCCCACCGTGAGCCCGCTCGCGCCGCCGTCCCCGTCGATCGTGGGCTTGCGCAGCACCGGCCCCACCGGCACCGCGTTCAGCAGCTGCTGCCCGACGGTGAGGTTCGTGACGCCGGCCATCTTCAACGCCACCAGCGCCTGGTCGTCGCCGGCGACACGCAGCCGCGAGCCGCCGGTGAGCAGGTAGCGGGCGTCGCCGGTGCGCACCACGACGGCCCGGTCGGTGAGCGCGGTGCCGCCGGGCAGCGTCCGGTCGATCACCAGGTGCGTGGTGGAGCGCTGCGTGTCGTTCGGGTCGGGCACGTCGCACACCGACCAGGGGAGCCCGACCAGGGACTTGCGGTCCGGCAGGTCGTCGGGGGCGCCCACGATGCCGACCAGCCGGCCGCGCGGCCGGTCCTTGATGGACGCCTGGGACATGGTGCGGGGCTTCGCCGCCGCGTCGTTGATGATCAGCCGCGCCGAGGCGTAGTTGAGCGTCGGGCGCAGCACCCGGTCCTCGCCGAAGTAGTACGTCGCGCCGGTCTCCCGCTCGATCACCAGCGTGTTCGGCTCCAGCGGCGCCGAGTTGCTGGTGAGCTGCCCGTACGCGCCCACCCCGCCGAGCACCACGGCGGCCGCGATCACGCTGCCGAACACCGCCATGCCGAGGCGGCGCATCGGCAGGTCGTTGGTCTCCGGGTCGCCCGACAGCAGCGCCGAGACGATGCGGCGGGTGACGAAGCGGTACGCCTGGACCTGATCGCGGCGGGTCCGCATGACTAACCTCCGGCGGGGTGGGTCCAACGACGACAGGGCCGAGCGGCGTCGCGGGCTTCCCTACGATAAGGGGCCACCGGGGGTGCGCCGGACCCCGTCCGCCGCCCGAACGCCGCACCCCGCCGGCGGATGTCCAGGATGTCCAGAAGGGACGCACCGATGACGCAGCTGCAGGCGCCACCCGGTCGTACGGCCACCGCCCCCGCCGTACCGGTGGACCGGCCGGTCACCCCGGCCGACAAGCGCCGCCGGGGCCGGCTCGGCCCGGTCGTGGTCGGGCAGCTCGTCGTGGTGGAGTGCGCCGCGCTGGCGGTCTGGTTCGCCACCGCCGGCCCGCCCTGGCTGCTCGGGGTGGTGGGCGGGCTGGCGCTGCTGGCAGTGGTCGCCGCGTTCGCGCGCCGAGGCGGCCGATGGTGGTACGAGGACCTGATGCTCCGCCGCCGGCTGCGCCGCCGCCGCGACCGGGCCCGGGGCGCGACGCCGGGCGGCGACCCCCGGCTGGCCGCGCTCGCCCCGGAACTGACAGTGGTGGAGCTGACCGAGCGCGGCACCCGCCTCGGCATCGGGCAGGACGACCGGGGCTGGTTCGCCGCGCTGGCGCTCACCGGCCGGCCCGGCGCGCCCGCGGGCTCGATCGAGGCCGCCGTGGTGGACCGCGCGCTCGCCGTGCTCGCCGACTTCTCCGGCCCGGTCACCCAGACCCAGGTCGTCTCGCACACGCTGGTCTGGTACCCGGCCCCCGGCGCGCCGCCGTCGGCGTACCGGACCGTGTGGGTGGCGCTGCGACTGTCGGTGGCCGACGCGCGGGCCGAAACGGTGAGCCGGGGCGGCGGCCTGCGCGGCGTGCACCGGACGGTGGCGGCCGGGGTGGGCCGGCTCGGCAAGGCGCTCAACGCCGCCGGTCTCGGCCACCGCGTGCTCGGGCGGGACGAGCTGCACGCGGCGGTGGTGTCCGGCGCCGGGCTCGACCTGGCGCCGGAGGCGCCGGTGGAGACGTGGACCAGCGTGCGCGGGGGCGGCTGGACGCAGCGCTGCCTGGCCCTGCGGGTACGCCCCAACGGCTCGCTCGGCGCGCTCGTGGACGCGGTCACCGCCACCTCGGCGCCGTCGCACACGGTCGCCGCCGTGGTGCTCCCGGGCGGCCGGCGGGTTCCGCCGCTGCTGCGGGTGGCGGCCATGGACGGGCACGCCGAGGCGCTGGTGAAGGCGGTCCGGGACATGGCCGGGCGCGCGGGTGTGCCGGCCCGCCCGCTGGACGGCCAGCACGGTCCCGGCGTCTACGCCACCGCGCCGGTCGGCACGGCGATGGGGACCGTCACGGTCGAAGGTTGACGATCCAGCCGTACATGCCGCACACCCACACGGCGAGCGGCACCAGCGCGATGATCAGCAGGATCTCGACGATGTCCAGGGTCCGGCCCCAGACCGGCGAGATCCGCTTGCCGGCCACGGTCAGGCCGTAGACCAGGCTGATCACGGCCACCACGGCCAGGCCGCCGAGGACCAGCCCGAGCCGGACCGCCAGCGAACCGGCGGCGAACGTGGCGGCGGCGACCAGTCCCAGGCCGACGGTGCCGGACAGCAGCACCGGCGTACGCTGCCCGCGGCCGAGGAACGGGCGCGCCCGCAGCAGCGACAGCAGCGCCAGGACCAGGCAGAGCAGGACCGCCGGCAGGCGGCCGTCCTCGGCCAGCACCACCTCGCCGCCGAGCACCAGCAGCGAGACGGTCCAGAGCAGGCCGGTGAGGAAACCGTCGGCGCGCTCGCTGTTGCGCAGCACCGACGGCCCGTCCACCGACTCGGTGTCGGTCTTCAGGTCGTCCGGCCCGGTGGGGATGGACGGCACCGGCAGCCGGGCGAGGCGGTAGGCGAGCATCGGCAGCGCCGGCAGCGCGCCGAAGGCGACTGTCGCCACCACTGCCGCCGACGCCGCCGCGCCGATGCCGAAGGCCAGGCTGAGCACCGCGCCGAGCCCGACCGCCGCCCCCACGCCGACCGCGCCGAGGAACAGCGGCAGGCGGTCGCCGACGGCGAGCGCGGCGATCGCGCCGAACACCACCACGGCGGTGCCGGCGAGCAGGACGTGCGGGGCGGCCAGTTCGCCGAGCGTCCGCTCACCGGCGAGCACCAGCAGGCCGCCGACGCCCGCGTAGCCGATCCCGACCAGGGCCAGCACCGCGCCGGTGCGACTGTCTCCGGCCGCCCGGGACAGCACCGCGGCGCCGACCAGCAGCGCCACCGCGACCACGAAGGCGGCCGCCGCGCCGGGCAGGTGCGGCGGGCCGGTGAACAGCGCCGCCACCGCGCCGCCGGCAAGCGCGGAGGCGGCCAGGAGGACCGCGAACGCCCGCGTGGTGCCCACCTGCCAGGCGCCCGCCCGCTGGGTGGTGGAGGTGGCGACCGCGTCCACCACGTCGTCGAAGACGATCTCCGGGGCGGTCGCGGCACGGGGGTTGAAGTAGAGCACCTCGCCGTCGCGGACCCCGAGCTGCGCGGCGGTACGGCCACCGTCGAGCGGCTGGCCGCCGAGCCGGGACAGGGCCCAGCCGCCGTGCCGCACACCCTCGTCGGCCAGGTCCTCGCCCGCGTAGCGCAGCAGCGTGGGCAGCAGGTCGGCGAGCGGCACGTCGGACGGCAGCGCCAGATCCATCCTGGTACGTGGCGCCACGATGGTGATCCGGCTCAGCCCACCGGTCGCCGTCTTCGTCGCCACAGTGGCCTCCTCGTTGCTCGCAAACGATCCGCTCGGCCCACGGCGTCGCCCCCACGGGTCCACGACGCCTCCGGGAGATTACCTACGATGGCGGTCGCACAGGTTGCCCACCCGACGCTCACCGGCGGTGGCAGACCACGATCAGGGCCGCTTCTGGGGAGGGGAGAGCCGTGAGTACGGTGGTGTTCCGCCGGCTTCCGCGTCAACCGGGGCCCGCGCTGCCGCGCGGCGAGGTGCTGCTGGAGTCCCCGCCCGAGCTGCCGGAGCCGAAGGCCAAGGGCATGGGGCAGGTGCTGATGATCCTGCCGATGCTCTGCGGCGTCGGCGCGATGGCCTTCCTCTACGCCGGCCGCGGCGGCGGCATGATGACGTACGTCGCGGGTGGCCTGTTCGGTGTGTCCATGTTGGGCATGGCGATCGGCACGCTCGGCAACGGCGGCAACGACAAGGCCGAGCTGAACGCGCAGCGGCGCGACTACATGCGTTACCTGGCGCAGATGCGCAAGCGCACCCGCCGGGCCGCCGAGCAGCAGCGCGCCGCGATGACCTGGCGGCACCCGGAGCCGGACGCGCTCTGGTCGATCGCCGCCTCCCGCCGGCTGTGGGAGCGGCGGATCACCGAGGACGACTTCGGCGAGGTGCGGATCGCGCTCGGCCCGCAGCGGCTGGCGGTGGAGATCGTGCCGCCGGAGACCAAGCCGGTGGAGGACCTGGAGCCGATGAGCGCGATCGCGCTGCGCCGGTTCGTCCGGGCCCACTCCAGCGTGCCGGATCTGCCGACCGCGTTGTCGCTGCGCGCGTTCAGCCGGATCGCGTTGCGCGGCGACCGGGAGCCGGTGCTCGACCTGGCCCGGGCCGCGCTGGGGCAGCTCGTCACGTTCCACGCCCCGGAGGACCTGCTGGTCGTCGTCGTGGCCGCGCCGGACCGGCAACCGGTCTGGGACTGGGTGAAGTGGCTGCCGCACGCCCAGCACCCGGGGCGTACCGACGCGGCGGGCGCGCGCCGGATGGTGTTCGCCGCGCTGGACGAGGCGGAGACCGCGCTGGCCCAGGAGCTGGGCGGGCGGCCCCGGTTCGCGCCGGAGGCGAAGCCGCTGACCACCGCGCCGCACGTGGTGGTGGTGCTGGACGGCGGCGAGGTCTCGGCGACCTGCGCGCTGACCGGGCCGGGCCTGCTCGGCACCACTGTGGTCGACCTGTCCGGCACGGTGCCCCGCGACGCCGGGCGCTGGCTGCTCTGCCTGGACGCCGGCGACGGCACCGGCCTGGACCTGGTCCGCGGCACCGCCACGTCCCGGCTCGGCAGCCCGGACCGGCTGTCCCTGTCCGCCGCCGAGGGGCTGGCCCGGCAGATCGCCCCGTTCCGGCTCTCCCAGCAGCAGGGCGCGAGCACCGAGGAGCCGCTGGCCCGCAGCATGGAGCTGCCCGACCTGCTCGGTGTCGGCGACGCGGCCACCGTGGACGTCCGGCAGACCTGGCGGCCGCGCAGCCACCGCGACCGGCTGCGCATCCCGCTCGGCCTGGGCCCGGACGGCAACGTGGTCGAGCTGGACTTCAAGGAGTCCGCGCACGAGGGCATGGGCCCGCACGGCCTGGTGATCGGCGCGACCGGCTCCGGCAAGAGCGAACTGCTGCGTACGGTGGTCGCCGCGCTGGCCGTGACGCACTCCTCGGAGGAGCTGAACTTCGTCCTGGTCGACTTCAAGGGCGGTGCGACGTTCGCCTCGCTGGACGCGCTGCCGCACACCAGCGCGGTGATCACCAACCTCTCGGACGAGCTGCCGCTGGTGGACCGCATGCGGGACGCGCTGGCCGGTGAGATGAACCGCCGGCAGGAGGTGCTGCGGGCGGCCGGCAACTACGTCTCCCGTTACGACTACGAGAAGGCGCGGGCGGCCGGTGAGCCGCTGGAGCCGATGCCGAGCCTGCTGATCATCTGTGACGAGTTCTCCGAGCTGCTGGCGGCCAAGCCGGACTTCATCGACCTGTTCGTGATGATCGGCCGCCTCGGCCGGTCGCTCGGCGTGCACCTGCTGCTCGCCTCGCAGCGGCTGGAGGAGGGCAAGCTGCGCGGCCTGGACACGCACCTGTCGTACCGGATCGGTCTGCGCACGTTCTCGGCGGTGGAGAGCCGGATCGTGCTCGGCGTGCCTGATGCGTACGAGCTGCCCAGCGCGCCGGGTCACGGTTACCTGAAGACCGACACCGCCACGATGCTGCGGTTCCGTGCGGCGTACGTGTCCGGCCCGTACCAGGCGCCGGGGCAGGCGCAGCGCTCCACCCGGGCGCAGGTGCAGCGGCGGATCGTCCCGTACGGCATCGACTACGTACCGGCGCCGGCGCTGCCGAGTCCGGCGGAGGCCACGCCGGAGCCGGAGCAGTCGGGCGACGGCAAGGCGGTGGCCATGCTGGACGTGCTGATCGACCAGCTCAAGGGCCGCGGCAAGCCGGCACACCAGGTCTGGCTGCCGCCGCTGGCCGAGCCGTCCGGGCTGGCCGAGCTGCTGCCGAAGCTGAGCGTGCACCCGACGTACGGCCTGACCACCGCCGACTGGCCGGGCCGCGGCCGGCTCGCCGTGCCGGTCGGCATCGTGGACCGCCCGTACGAGCAGCGCCGCGACCCGATGATGGTCGACCTGGCCGGGGCCGGCGGCAACGTGGTGATCGTCGGCGCGTCGCTGAGCGGCAAGAGCACGATGTTGCGCTCGATGCTGGCCTCGCTGGCGCTCACCCACACGCCGCGCGAGGTGCAGTTCTTCTGCCTCGACTTCGGTGGTGGCGCGCTGCGCAGCCTGGACGGGCTGCCGCACACCTCGGGCGTGGCGGGGCGGCGGGACACCGAGGCGGTCCGGCGGACGGTCGCCGAGGTGGTCGCGGTGATCGACGAGCGGGAGAACCGGTTCACCCAGCACGGCATCGACTCGGTGGCCAGCTACCGGCGCCGCCGCGCGGCCGGTGAGTTCGCCGACGACCCGTTCGGTGACGTCTTCCTCGTGGTGGACGGCTGGAACACGCTGCGCCAGGAGTACGAGGAGCTGGAGCAGACCATCACCAACCTGGCCAACCGGGGCCTCGGCTTCGGCGTCCACGTGGTGATCACGGCGGTGCGCTGGGCGGAGATCCGGATCAACATGCGGGACCTGCTCGGCACCAAGCTGGAGCTGCGGCTCGGTGACCCGTCGGAGTCGGAGATCGACCGGCGGGCCGCGCAGAACGTGCCGGTCGGCGCGCCGGGTCGCGGCCTGACCCGGGACAAGCTGCACTTCCTGACCGCGATCTCGCGGATCGACGGCAAGCGCGACATCGAGGACCTGACCGAGGCGTCGGTGGCGCTGGCCGGGCACGTCGCGGCGAACTGGCCGGGCCGTCCGGCGCCGAAGGTCCGGCTGCTGCCGCGCAAGCTGGCGGTCACCGAGCTGGCGAAGGTGGTCGACCGGTCCGTCCCGGGCATCCCGATCGGCGTCAACGAGTCGGCGCTCGCCCCGGTCTACCTGGACCTGGCGAGCGAGCCGCACCTGACCGTGTTCGGCGACGCCGAGTGCGGCAAGACGAACCTGCTGCGGCTGATCGCCCGGGGGATCGCCGAGCGGTACACCCCGGCCCAGGCGCGGCTGGTCATCGCCGACTACCGGCGCGGCCTGCTCGGCGCGGTCGAGGGGGACCACCTGCTCGACTACGCGCCGTCGAACCAGGTGTTCAGCCAGGGTCTCGGCTCGATCCGCAGCGCGTTGCAGAACCGGCTGCCCGGCCCGGACGTGACCACCGCGCAGCTGCGCGACCGGAGCTGGTGGAAGGGGCCGGACCTCTACATCCTGGTGGACGACTACGACCTGGTCGCCTCCGGCGGCAGCAATCCGCTCAGCGCGCTGCACGAGCTGCTGCCGCAGGCGCGGGACATCGGCCTGCACCTGATCGTCACGCGGCGGGTCGGTGGTGTGGCCCGGGCGCTGTACGAGCCGGTGCTGCAGCGTCTGCGTGAGCTGGACTCGCCGGGACTGCTCATGTCCGGCAGCCGGGAGGAGGGCGCGGTCTTCGGCAACCTGCGGCCGACCCCGCAGCCGCCGGGCCGGGGCACGCTGGTGCGCCGCCGCGACGGCCAGCAGCTGATCCAGACCGCCTGGACGGAACCGGTCTGACGGGACGGACGGCGGGCGTCACTTCCGGTAGCGTCGGCCCGATCGATCGTCGCGATTACGGGGAGAGCCGGAGTTGAGCAGCCCGTCGGGTATCGGTGGAGCCCTGGAGGGCCTGTTGCGGCAGGCGCAGGAGCAGCAGCGGCGGCTGGCCGAGCTCCAGCGGCAGCGTGCGGAGCTGCGGGTCACCGGGGAGAGCCCGGACGGGCTGGTGCGGGTGACCGTGGACGGCGACATGAAGGTCGGCGGCATCGAGCTGAACGCGCGGGCCATGCGGCTGGACAGCTTCTCCCTGGCCGAGTCGATGCAGGCCGCGATCGACGCCGCGTACGTGGCCTTCGAGGAGCGGCAGCGGGAGATGCTGGGCGAGATGCTCGGCGACTCCGAGACGGTCCGCCGGGCGCAGGACGGCACGCTGACCCCGGAGGACTGGTTCCGTCAGTTCGGGGTGGATCTGTCCGACCCGACCCGCAATCTGCGGCGCTGAGCGAGAGGGGACGACGATGCCGAACACCGTCGACGTCGACGCGATCCGGAAGGCGAGCCGGATGCTCGACGCCCCGGACGGGCCGATCCAGTACCTGCGCAACGTCGAGGCGCTGCTGGCCGAGGTCAAGCTGCCCGGCGGCGCACTGAGCTGGTTCGGCACCGGGGCGGTGGAGCGGCACAACGCGGCCGTGGACGGGCACCTCGACAACGTCCGCACCGGCGCGGAGCATCTGCGCAAGGCCGCCGCGCAGCTCGAACAGAGCGCGCAGAACTGGGAGAAGTCGGATCAGCCCTGGGTGGTCAAGTGACCGGCCGGGCCCGCCAGGGGAAGGACGCCTGATGCCACCGGAGATCCTCATCGCCAACGCCTCGGGGACGGTGACCGGCTCGGTGTCGGTCGCCCAGACCACGGCGCCGGTGCGGTCGGCCGCGGCCATCGCCCGGGGCAACCTGGTCTGGATCGCCGCCTCGGCGGCGCTGATCGGCACCATCCTCTACCTGGAGTCCTTCGACAACCAGCAGGTGAACGAGTCCATCAAGAAGTGGGACGAGGCGGCCCGCCTGCTCGGCGCGGACCAGTTCGGCGCGGCGATGGCGGCGGTCCCGCCGGAGGCGTCGGAGTGGGACTTCGACGACCGGGACGCGTTCGACCAGTTCATGCGCAAGCTCGGCGCGGAGATCAACTCGCTGGCCGAGGCGTTCGCCGCCAACCGCGACACGCTCACCGCGGCCCGGGACGCGTACAACGACGCGGTGTCCGGCCTGGCGCAGGCGCTCATGCCGATCCTGGTCGCGGTGATCGCCTCGATCGCGCTCCAGTTCTTCCCCGCGACCACCGCGCTGGCCCAGGCCATCGGCATCGCCGGCCTGGCCGCCACCGCCGCGATCCTGGTCCTGGTCTTCGGCGAGATCAGCGCGTTGCTGCACGCGCTGATGGCCGCGTTCCACACAGACAGCCGGTTCACGTTCACCGCGGACTCCCGGCCCGGCTGGGCGCCCGCCGGCTCCGACCCGGACATCAAGGACATCAAGATCGACTGGGTTCGGGACTCCGCGTTCTACAGGTGACGGGAGCGGGGCATGGACACTCTGATCTTCGTACTGTTCCTGTACGTCCTGCTGACCATTCCGGTCTTCGTGCTCCTGATGCTGTTCGCCGTGCTGACCCGCTCGGCGCGGCTGCGGCGGGCCGCCGAGGTGGTCTCGCTGAGCGCCTGCGCGGCGCTGCTGGTGCTGACGTTCGAGCGCGCGTTCGAGAAGCCGCTGCTGTGGATCGTGGTGGTACTGCTGGTCGCGGTGCTGGCCTTCGGTGTGTCGACGATCGTCAAAGCCGCACGTGAGCGGCCCTGACCTCGGGACGGACCGTCCAACTCGTACGGACAGCGCCGGATCGCCTTGCCGATTCCGGGCTGTCGGAGTACGTCGATGGGCCGGCAGGGCTGCGCGGGTTGGACATCGTCCGCTACGGTTCGGATGAAGTGTCCGTCGGTGGGGTGTGTTCGCCTTGCCGCGGGGGAGGGCGCGGCGGAACCGCCGCCACAAAAGACGGAAGGGTGTGAAGCATGGCGTTCGAGGTCAGTGCAGCGACTCTGCACACCGCCGCGAGTGACGTGCGGTCCACGCGCAGCGAGGTTGACGGTGAGCTCAAGAAGCTGTGGAACGTGGTCGACGACCTCGCGATGGCCTGGAAGGGCCAGGCGTCCACGGGCTTCCAGAGCCTGATGACTCGCTGGACCGAGGACACGAACAAGCTGCTGACCGCGATGGACAACATCGCGGACCTGCTCGACAAGTCGGGCACCACGCACCAGGTCAACGACGAAGAGCAGCAGCAGATGCTGGACAAGTTCCACGCTGCTCTCAACCCGTGATCCGCGAAGACAGGCAGAGGAGGAATCGATGAGCATCAAGGTTGACTACGCTGTTCTGGAGAGCAGCAACCAGCAGATGCAGGCCATCTCGCGGATCATCGACGAGAAGCTGGACACGCTGCGGGCGATGCTGACCAAGCTCGAGTGGGAGGGCCAGGACCGGGCCGCCTACCAGCAGCACCAGGCCCAGTGGGACGCCGCCGTGCGGGACATCAACAAGGTCCTGAACGAGATCGGCGGCGCGGTGGGCATCGCGCGCGAGAACTACATGACCACGGAGATGAGCAACTCCAAGGTCTGGGGCAGCTGACCCCCGACCGGTCCACGACGGCTCCGCTCCGGCTCGTGCCGGGCGGAGCCGTCGTGTATTCCGGCCCTGTCTCGTGTATTTCCGGCCCGGCCGTGCGGCGCGAGGAGGCCGGTCAGGCGTCCTGCGGGACGTCCCGCCGGCCGGGGCGCCATCCGCGTCGCCGGCCGCGGGTCAGGATCGGCCGCAGCGTCAGCAGGACCCCGGCGAGCAGCCCGCCGACGACGGCGACCCAGATCGCGACGGTGCGCTGCCAGGCCAGCGGATCGGTGGGCGGCGCCGGCGGCGGCATGGCGCCCAGCGGCGGGTCCGTGCGGGTGCCGAGCAGGCTGGTCACCGCCCGGTAGGGGTTGACCATCCCGTGGCCGACGTCGGCGTTGTGCCCGTCGGGTGGGTTGTCGGCGGTGCGGGTCAGCCGGTAGGCGACCTCGTCGGCGCTGATGTCGGGGTGCGCGGCCCGCACCAGCGCGGCGACACCGGAGACGTACGCGGTGGCGAAGCTCGTGCCGCCCTGCGGCTCGGCCCGGTAGCCGGACCCCTGCGGCGCGGGCCCGAGGATGTTCAGCCCGGGGCCGGCGATGTCCACATAGTCCCCGCTGACCGAGCTGCCGACGTGGCCGCCCTGCTCGTCCACACCGGCGACGGCGATGACCCCCGGGTACGCGGCCGGATAGGCCGGCCGGTCCTCCCGGTTCTCCTGCCGGTTGCCGGCGGAGGCGACGACCACCACGTCCTTGCCGAGCGCGTACTGCACCGCCGATTTCAGCTGCGGGTCGTCGAGCGTGACCAGGGACAGGTTGATCACGTCGGCGTCGTTGTCGACCGCCCAGCGGATCGCCTTGCCGATCTCGCCCGGCACGTCCGGGTCGAAGTTCTCCTTGTTCTCGGCCAGTACGCGCAGCGGCAGGATGCGGGCCTCCGGCGCGATGCCGGTGTACGGCGAGCCGGTGCCCTCCCGCCCGGCGATGATGCCGGCCACCATGGTGCCGTGCCCGACCAGGTCACACTGGCCCTGAAGCCGGACGAGCTGGTTGAAGTCCTCGCCGGGGAGCACCCGCCCGCGCAGCAGGGGATGCGACGGTGAGACCCCGGAGTCGATCACGGCGACGGTGATCCCCGCGCCCTTGCCGACCCGCCAGGCGGAGGCCGGGTCGAGGCGGCTCAGCGCCCACGGCGTTTCGGTGGGCGCGGGGCCGCCGGTCGGCCCGCACTTCGGGGCGGCCACGGCGGGCGCGGGCACCGCCAGCGCGCCGCCGAGCAGAGCGGCTGCCGCCGCTGCCGAGAGGACGGTCCGGATCGGGTGTCCGGCCCGGGCGCGCCCTTTTGTCGCGCCCGGCCGCAAGCTGTCGCGCACGCGGTGAGATTACCGTCGCGCCGGCCCGCGCGGGCGCACGCGGTCGCGGGAACCGGTCACCGGTCGGCGGTGACGTCCCCGGCCGGCTCGGCGGCGAAGAGGGCCAGCAGGGCGCCGACCTGCTGGTCGGCCTCCGCCGGGTGCCGGAAGCGTCCCTTCGGGTTGATCGTGTACTCGTTGCGCCGCCCCACGCGGGTGCGCCGCAGGTATCCCCCGGCTTCCAGGTCGGCGACGATGGCCTGGGCCGCCCGCTCGGTGACGCCCACCTCGTCGGCCACGTCCCGCAGCCGCGCCGTGGGGTTGCGCGCGATCGCCAGCAGCACATGTCCGTGATTGGTGAGGAAGGTCCAGTTGCGGCGGCTCCCGTCCTCACCTGGTGTCGTCGCCATGGTGGCCATGCTATGGCCATCGACGCTGCCGACCCGAATCGGACGCGGGCCGGCACGGGAAAGTATGAAATGCGTATCACGAATCTTGACGTGCCCCTGACGCCGTGTGACCGTGAAGTCGCGAGGCCGTCCGGCCTGGTCGTTCCGCAGGTAGACGAGGTGAGGCAGATGACGCCGAGAAGCCCGGAGCAGGCGCTCGCCGAGCTGCGTGCCGGCAACCACCGGTTCGTCACCGGTGTGCCGCAGCATCCGAATCAGGACGCCGGGCACCGGGCGGCGGTGGCCGACGGCCAGCACCCCTTCGCGGTGATCGTCGGCTGCTCCGACTCGCGGCTCGCCGCGGAGATCATCTTCGATCGGGGTCTCGGTGACCTCTTCGTGGTGCGTACCGCCGGGCACACCGCCGGGCCCGAGGTGCTCGGCAGCGTCGAGTACGCGGTCACCGTGCTGGGCACGCCGCTCGTGGTGGTGCTCGGGCACGACTCCTGCGGCGCGGTCCAGGCCGCCCGGGAGGGGGTCCGGACCGGCGCCGCTCCGGCCGGGCACCTGGGAGCGGTGGTGGACGCGGTCTCGCCCAGCCTGCTGCGCGCCGCCCGGCAGGGCATCGACGACCTCGACGGCATCATCGACGTCCACATCGCGCAGACCGTGGAGACGCTGCTGGCCCGGTCCTCCGTGCTGGCCGAGCGGGTCGCGGCGGGCCGGTGCACGGTGGCGGGGATGTCGTACCGGCTCTCCGGCGGCGAGGTGCGGACAGTGGCGCAGGTCCCGGCGTCACTGCCCGCTCCCTCGTCGCCGGCGGACGCGGACGCGGCGCTGGCCGGCTGACCGGAGCGCCGGACGACGAAGGGGCCGCCCACGGGGGCGGCCCCTTCTTGCTGCGTCCAGGTCAGAGCATCGACATGTGGACGTGGTCGGTGTGGTTCGACGGCCCGCTGTACGACCTCCAGCCGGTGGCCGGGAACCAGATCTGCCGGTTCCAGATCACGTAGTAGATGCCCAGCCGGTCGGCGTTGCGGATGAGGAAGGCGGCCACGTCGTTGCCGTACTTGCGGGTGTCGTTGTTGTGCCAGGGTGAGAAGCCGCTGTTCTGCAGCGACCAGTCGCACGCCTTGCCCTTGGGGTGCTCCCACGGCCCGCCCGGCCGGTAACAGCCCACGAAGCGCGTGTAGCCGGCGCGCCGGACCTCCTTGTAGGCGTGCAGCGTCCGCGGCGTGATGCAGCCCGAGGTGGTCGGGTCGTTCTCGCTGCACGACTCGGCCTTCCAGCCGCCGTCGGCGGTGCGGCCGGGGCCGATCTTGGCGACCGGTGAGGTGGCGTCGACCAGGCCGCCGGTGAAGCCGAGGCCGCCGACGAGCTTGAGGGCGCGTTCGGCCTGCACCTTCTCGCGCTCCATCGCGTTCTTCTGCTTCTCCTGCTCGCGCACCTCGGCGTCGAGCGCGATCTTGGCCGTCTCGGCGCGGTTCTTGACCGCGTTGATGGCGGCCAGGCGCTGCGCGTTGAGGAGGTTCAGCTCGTCCAGGGCGTTGACGCGGCGGACGAACGAGTCGGGCGAGTTGCTCTCCAGCAGCATCGCCATCGCGCCCATCCGGCCGGTCCGGTAGGACTGGGCGGCGAGCTGGTTGACCTGCGGGCTGAGCGCCTCGAGTTCGGCCTGTGCCGCCTGTACCTCGGCGGCCAGCCGCCGCTGGCGGTCCTGCGACTTGGCCAGCTTCGCCTTCGCCTGGAGGAAGTTCCGGTTGGCGCTGTCGATCGCCTCGGTGATGAGCGGTGGTTCGCCGTCCTCCTCGTGCCCGGACGGCTTCGGGGCCGCCGCGGCGGGGGCCGCCGTCGCCGAGTTCGGCCCGGCCAGCACTGCCAGCGAGGCCAGCACGGCCACCAGGGGTGTCAGCCAGCGGCGCAGGGGTGGCGTCACAGTGTTCCCTTCCGTCGGCCGCCGACCGGGTTAGCTGACGGGTTCGGGACGGAAGTGGCCCCTACCGCTCGCGCGGATTCACCCCATGTACCTGGTTCCCCGGCTCGCCCGCAGGCGATTGGGCGGCGGCACCGCTGGCGCCGGTGCGCGCCTTCGGCGGTGACCGGCAGCGAGGTTACCCGACAGCACTCCTGCGGATCTACGTCCGGAAGCCGACCAATAGCGAGATTTCGCCGTGGCGCACCGTGACCAGCGTCGCGTTTGAAATCGATGGTCACCGTGCGGAGTGTCACCATGTCGCCTCCGTACTTTTTCCGCCGCCGAGCGCCTCCAGCGCGTCGTCGCGTCCGGTCGGCGGACGGGGCGGCGGGGGCACGGGCGACGCCGGCTCCGGACCGGGCGCGCGCCGTCCGGCGGTGGTCACGATCGCGGCCAGTGCGGTCGTCAGCGGTACGGCGGCGATCAGGCCGAGCGTGGCCACCGCGCTGCGGACGATCTCCTGGGCGAGGAACTCGCTGGTGAGGATCTGGCTCACCGGGCGGGAGTCGGCGACCAGCAGGAGCAGCAGTGGCAGCGACGCGCCCGCGTACGCCAGCACGATGGTGTTGACGGTGGACGCGATGTGGGCCCGGCCGACGCGGGTCGCCGCCCGGTAGAGCTGCCGCCGGGACAGCCCCGGGTTGGCGTGCGCGAGTTCGGTGACGGTGGCCGCCTGGGTGACGGTGACGTCGTCCAGCACGCCCAGCGAGCCGATGATGATGCCCGCCAGCAGCAGCCCGTGCAGGTCCACGTCGCCCTGGAACATGGACAGCGTGGTGGCGTCCTCGCTGCCGAAGCCGGTCAGATGGGTGGCGGACGTGGCGAGCAGGCCGAGCACGCCGGTGATCACCAGGCTGCCGAGCGTGCCGAGCACCGCCACCGACGTCTGCGCGGTGATCCCGTGCGTCAGATAGAGCACCACGAACATGATCAACGCGGCGCCCACGATCGCCACCAGCAGCGGCGGCTGGCCGCCACCGATGCCGGGCAGCACGAAGCCGAGCAGGATGGCGAAGCTGGCCGCCAAGCCGCCGAGCGCGGCGAGCCCGCGCCAGCGGCCGAACGCCACGATCGCGGCGGCGAAGAGCACAAGCAGCCAGATCAGCGGTGTGCCGCGCTGGTGCTCGGCGATGTTGTAGGACTTCATCGAAGGGTCGGCCGGGTCGATCAGCTCGACCAGGACGATCTTGTCGCCGACCTCGACCCGGGGCGCGCCCGGTCCGGCCGGGAGCGGCGTCTCGACCTGCCGTCCCGCGTCCGGGCCCTGCTCGGCGGCGACGGTCGCGGTGCCGCAGGGGCCGCCCGCGCCCTCCGGGGCCTCCGGCGTCGGCGGGCAGGGTTCGGTGACCACCCGGGTCACGGTGCCGTGGTAGCGGGGGACGTCCGCGCCGCCGACCGGCTCCCGGTCCTGCCGGGGCCAGAGCACCAGCGCGGCGATCACGGTGAGCGCGAACAGCGGCACCACCACGGCGACGAGCAGCCGCCGTACGCCCGGTGGCGTGGGCGGTGCGGGGCGGGTGTGGTCGGCACCCAAGGCGTCTCTCCCAACGGTCGCGGCGACGCCTGGTCCGCCGGACCGGTCTGGTCACCGGGCCGGCGCGGACGTGTCGACCACGTCCGGGTCGTCGCCCCGACATGGTAGGCAGCCCGGCTGGGTGCTCCCGGACACCGTGACCGGTGACGCGCGCCCCGCGCGGGTCAGGCCAGTCCGGCCCGGCGTCGCCGGTACTCGTCCTCGTCGATCTCGCCGCGGGCGTACCGCTCGTCGAGGATGCGCCGGGCCGCCGTCGGCCCGGACCGCTGCGGGCCGGTCCACCGTACGGCCAGCCAGAGGAGCCCTGCCAGCACCGCCAGCACCGCCAGGGACCAGATCCACATCCAGCCCATCATCGGGCTCTGCCACATCATCGGGCCGCCCTCCGTCCGTCACCGCGGGTCCGCCGGGGCCGGCCTGCCCGCCACTTCGACGGTACGGCCGCACGGGCGCGTCGGCGCGGGTCGATGTGCCCTGCTCGGAGGGGCGGAGGTCCCGTTCAGCCGCGCTTCATCAGGCGGCCGACGGCGGCCATCATCTCGGTCGCCATCTCGTCGGCCCGGCCCTCGGCGGCGCCCTCGTGCATGCAGTGCCGCGCGTGCCCGTCGAGCAGGCCGAGGCCGACCTTGTCCAGCGCCGCCTGGATGGCCGAGATCTGGGTCAGCACGTCGATGCAGTAACGGTCGTCCTCGACCATCTTCTCGATGCCACGGACCTGACCCTCGATCCGGCGGAGCCGGGCGAGGAGCTGGTCCTTGCTGGCGGTGTAGCCCCGGGTCGGGCTGGACGGAGCGGTCATGAGAACGAGGATAGCGTACCCCTCGGGGGTATGCTAACGTTCCGGCTGTACCCCCAGGGGGTATGAGATCGGAGGGCGACATGGAGAGCACCTACCAGGTGAGCGGTATGACCTGCGGCCACTGCGTCAACTCGGTGAGCACCGAGCTGAGCGCGCTTCCGGGCGTCACCGGCGTCCAGGTCGACCTGGCCACCGGCCGGGTCACCGTCACCAGTCAGAACCCGCTGGACACGGACACCGTCCGCGCGGCGGTCGACGAGGCCGGCTACGACCTCGTCGGTGCGTGACGGGTCCACGGGACCCGCAGAACCGAGGAGAAACCATGAACACGGCGACGAAGCTCAGCGGCTTCGCGCTCGGCCTCGTGGCGGTCTTCGGCGCGGCGTACGGGATCGGCAACCTGGCCGATCCCGTCGCCCCGGCCGCCGAGACCCGCCACGACGACAGCGGCAGCGACCACGGGACCGGCGACACCGGTCACGGTGACGAGAACGGCGCCGACGCGCACCTGCCCGGCGGGCTGCTCGTCTCCGAAGGCGGCTACACGCTCCAGCCCGCCACCGCGCCGGCCGGGCAGTTCGCCTTCCGGATCACCGGCCCGGACGGCACGCCGGTCACCCGCTTCGAGGTGGCCCACGACAAGCGCATGCACCTGATCGTCGCGCGCCGGGACCTGTCCGGCTTCCGGCACGTCCACCCGGAGATGGCCGGCGACGGCACCTGGCGGGTCGCCTCCCCGCTCGACGGCCCCGGGGTGTGGCGGGCGTTCGCCGACTTCACGCCCGAAGGCGGCGAGCCGTTGACCCTCGGCCTGGACGTCACGGTCCCCGGCGAGCTGGCCGCCCGGCCGCTGCCGGCGCCGGTGACCAGCACCACCGTCGACGGCTACACAGTCACGCTGACCGGCACGCCGGAGCCGGGCCGGACCAGCCGGCTCACGCTCTCCGTCAGCCGCGACGGGAGACCGGTCACCGACCTTCAGCCCTACCTCGGCGCGTACGGGCACCTGGTGGCGCTGCGGCAGGGCGACCTGGCGTACCTGCACGTGCACCCGGAGGGCACACCCGGCGACGGGCGCACCCCCGCCGGTCCGGCGATCACGTTCGCCGCCGAGGTGCCCTCGGCCGGGGCGTACCGTCTCTACCTGGACTTCCGGCACGGCGACGCGGTGCACACCGCCGAATTCACCGTCCTGGCCGGCGACCCGACCGCGCCGGTATCCACCACCGCACCGACCCCGGACGCCGGACACGGCACGCCGGGGCACGGGCACAGTTGAGCGCCGGAGGTGCCGCGATGACTGCCACGGGAAAGACGCTGCCCACCGCGCCGAACCTGATCGAACTGGCGATCGGCGGGATGACCTGCGCGTCCTGTGCCGCCCGGATCGAGAAGAAGCTCAACCGGATGGACGGCGTCGAGGCGACAGTGAACTACGCCACCGAGAAGGCCACCGTCCGGTACGCCGACGACATCGCGCCGGCCGACCTGATCGCCACCGTCGAGAAGACCGGTTACACCGCCGTGGTGCCGCCCCCGCCCGAGCAGGCGGCCGCAGCGGCCGGGGAGCCGGCGGACGAGCTGCGCGTCGCGCGTACCCGGCTCTGGGTCTCCGCCGTGCTCACGCTGCCGGTGATCGTGCTCGCCATGGTCCCGGCCTGGCAGTTCGACTACTGGCAGTGGGCCTCGCTCACGCTGGCCGCCCCCGTGGTGGTCTGGGGCGGGCTGCCGTTCCACCGCGCCGCGCTGGTCAACCTGCGGCACGGCGCGGCGACCATGGACACGCTCGTCTCGCTGGGCACGCTCGCCGCGTTCGGCTGGTCGCTCTGGGCGCTGTTCCTCGGCGACGCCGGCATGCCCGGGATGAAGCACCCGTTCAGCCTCGACATCACCCGGGGCGACGGCGCCGGCAACATCTACCTGGAGGCCGCCGCCGGGGTGACGGTGTTCATCCTGGCCGGGCGGTACTTCGAGGCCCGCTCCAAGCGCACCGCCGGGGCGGCGCTGCGCGCCCTGCTCGAACTCGGGGCCAAGGACGTCGCGGTGCTGCGCGGCGGCCAGGAGGTCCGGGTCCCGGTCGACCGGCTCGCGGTCGGCGACCGGTTCGTGGTCCGGCCCGGCGAGAAGATCGCCACCGACGGCGTGGTCGAGGAGGGCACCTCGGCCGTCGACGCCAGCATGCTCACCGGCGAGTCGGTGCCGGTCGAGGTGGGGACGGGCGACACCGTGACCGGCGCGACCGTGAACGCCGGTGGCCGGCTGGTCGTCCGGGCCACCCGGGTCGGCGGCGACACCCAGCTCGCCCAGATGGCACGGCTCGTGGAGCAGGCGCAGACCGGCAAGGCGGCGGTGCAGCGGCTCGCCGACCGGATCTCCGGCGTCTTCGTGCCGATCGTGATCGCGCTGGCCGCCGGCACGCTCGGCTGGTGGCTCGGCACCGGCTCCGGTGCGACCGCCGCGTTCACCGCCGCGGTGGCCGTGCTGATCATCGCCTGCCCGTGCGCGCTCGGCCTGGCCACGCCGACCGCGCTGCTCGTCGGCACCGGACGCGGCGCGCAGCTCGGGGTGCTGATCAAGGGGCCGGAGATGCTGGAGTCCACCCGCCGGGTCGACACCGTGGTGCTGGACAAGACCGGCACCGTCACCACCGGCCGGATGGCGCTGGCCGAGGTGCTGCCCGCCGACGGCGAGGACGCCGACGAACTGCTCCGGGTGGCCGGCGCGCTGGAGGCCGCCTCCGAGCACCCGATCGCGCGGGCCGTCGCCGAGGCCGCGGCCGAAGCCGGACCGCTGCCGCCGGTCGGCGGGTTCGCCAACGCCGAAGGGCTGGGCGTGACCGGCACCGTGGACGGCCGGACCGTGGTGGTCGGCCGGGCACGGCTGCTGCGCGAGCGGGGTCTCGACGTACCCGAGGAGATCGCGCGGGCCGCGACCGGCGCGGAGGCCGCCGGCCGGACGGCGATCCTGGCCGGCTGGGACGGGCGGGCCCGGGGCGTGCTCGCGGTGGCCGACGCGGTGAAGCCGACCAGCCGGACGGCCGTCGCGCGGCTGCGCGAACTGGGGCTCACCCCGGTGCTGCTCACCGGCGACAACGCCACGGTGGCGAAGGCGGTGGCCGCCGAGGTCGGCATCGACGAGGTGATCGCGGAGGTGCTGCCCGCCGAGAAGGTCGCGGTGGTCGAGCGGCTGCAGGGCGAGGGCCGGGTGGTCGCGATGGTCGGCGACGGGGTCAACGACGCCGCCGCGCTGGCCCGGGCCGACCTCGGGCTGGCCATGGGCACCGGCACCGACGCGGCCATCGAGGCCGCCGACCTGACGCTGGTCCGGGGTGACCTGACCGCCGCCGCGGACGCCATCCGGCTCTCCCGGCGAACGCTGGCGATCATCAAGGGAAACCTGTTCTGGGCGTTCGCCTACAACGTCGCGGCGCTGCCGCTGGCGGCCGCCGGGCTGCTCAACCCGATGCTCGCCGGGGCGGCGATGGCCTTCTCGTCGGTCTTCGTGGTGGGCAACAGCCTGCGGCTGCGGCGCTTCCGCCCGATCGGGTGAGGGGATTGGGCGGGCGGTCGACGGGGTAACCAGTTGTCGTCAGGCAATCGCATCAGTGGAGGTCATCATGGGTCTCGACGACAAGATCGACAACACGTCGCAGGACGTCTCCGGCAAGGTCAAGGAGGGCGTCGGCCGCGCCACGGACAACGAGCGCCTGGAGGCCGAGGGCCGCAACGACCAGGCCGGCGCCAAGCTCAAGCAGGCCGCCGAGAAGATCAAGGACGCCTTCAAGAGCTGACGTACGCGACGCACACCCACCGGGTCGGCCCACGGGCCGGCCCGGCGTGCTGTCCGGGCGCGGATCAGCGCGGCCCGTCACCGGCCAGGCGGGCGGCGCGGGCCTGCAGGTACCGCCGTTCCGGCAGGCTCGTGGTGGCCCGGGCGGCGGCCAGGTACGCGGCCCGCGCGTCCGCCCGGTCCCCGGCCAGGTCGAGCAGATGCGCGCGGACAGCGGTGAGCCGGTGGTGGCCGGCGGTCCGGCCGTCGGCGTCGAGCGGCTCCAGCAGCGCGAGCCCGGCGCGCGGGCCGTCCACCATGGCCACCGCGACCGCCTGGTTCAGCGTGACCATCGGGTTCGGCGCGAGGTGGGCCAGCACCCGGTAGAGCGAGACGATCTGCGGCCAGTCGGTGGTCCCGGCGGTGGGCGCCTCCGCGTGCACCGCCGCGATGGCCGCCTGCACCTGGTACGGGCCCGGCGACGACCAGGTCAGCGCCTCGGTCACCAGCGCCACCCCCTCCTCGATCGCAGCCCGGTCCCACCGGCCGCGGTCCTGCTCGGCCAGCGGCACCAGCTCGCCGTCCGGCCCGGTACGCGCCGCCCGGTGCGCGTCGGTGAGCAGCATCAGCGCCAGCAGCCCGGCCACCTCGCCGTCGTCCGGGAGCAGCCGGCGCAGCTCCCGGGCCAGCCGGATCGCCTCGGCGGTCAGCTCCGCCCGGTGCAGCGCCTCGCCGCTCGACGCCGCGTACCCCTCGTTGAAGACCAGGTAGAGCACGCGCAGCACCGCGCCCAGCCGCTCGTCCCGGTCGGCCGGCGAGGGCAGCGTGAAACGCGCGCCGGCCGCCTCGATCCGCTGCTTCGCGCGCCGGATCCGCTGGCTCATGGTCGCCTCCGGCACCAGGTACGCGCGGGCGATCTCGGCGGTGCTCAACCCGCCCACCGCACGCAGCGTGAGCGCCACCTGCGCGCTGACCGGCAGCGCCGGATGACAGCAGAGGAACAGCAGCTTCAGCGTGTCGTCCCCGCCGGGCGGCTCCTCGTCGGCGGGCGGCGCGACAGTCGCGTACGCGGGCTGCCGGACCGCCACCGCGACCTCGCGTGCCCGGCGGGCGTGCTCACCGCGCCACTCGTCGGTGAGCCGGCGGGTGGCGACGGTGACCAGCCACGCTCGGGGATGGTCCGGCAGGCCCTGCTCCGGCCACTGGACGGCGGCAGCCAGCAGCGCCTCCTGGACCGCGTCCTCGCAGGCGTAGAACTGGCCGTGCCGGCGCACGAGCACGCCGAGGACCTGCGGCGCGAGCGTGCGCAGCAGGTCCTCGACCGCAGGTGAGGTCACATCTCCGTCCCGGCCTGCTCCATCACCGCGCGCACCTCCAGCACGCCGAAACCGTGCCGCACGTCCGGCCAGCGCGCGGCGATCTCGGCAGCCCGCTCCGGTGTCTCGCAGTCGACGGTCAGGTAACCCGCGAACTGCTCCTTGCTCTCCACGAACGGCCCGTCGGTGATCTCGGTGCCGCCACCGGCGGCCGGACGGGCCGTACGGGCCTGCGACGGGTGCGCCAGCGCCTCACCGCCGACCAGCTCACCGGACTCGGACAGCTCCTTCATGATCTCGTCGACCTCGCCGAAGATCGCGTTGCGTTCCGCCTCGGACAGCTCCTCCACGAAGCCGGGCCGGTTCCAGATCAGCAGCATGTACTTCACCGTGCACTCCTCGGGTTCGGGCCACCGTCGGTGGCGCCTCGCAGACGGGTCGGAGCCGGTCCGCCCGAACCGACATCATCGGCCAGGAAGTCAGCGAGAACCGCGCACCGGGCGGCGTGCCGGGCGGCCCGGATCGAGCGAGGCGCGGTCGGCGGCGCTGGTGCCGGAGACCCAGCCCTGTTCGTCGCGCACCTGGAGCCGGTGCCGCGTGGTGCCGGGAAAGAGCTGGTCGACCCGCTCCCGGACGGCGTCCGAGCGGGCCGCGAGCACCGGCAGCAGGCGGTCGTCGTCGCTCTGTCCGGCCGCCGCCGCGCTGGCCTCCCGCAGCCGGTCGCCGATCCGCAGCGCGAACGCGTTGAGGAACGACTCGTCGTAGCCCTTGGTGCGCCGCCCGCCTGCCTTTCCGCGCTCGCGCCGTCCGCGCAGCATCGCGGCGGTGGCCTGCACCAGCAGCGAGGTGTGCAGCAACTCCACCGCCGCCAGGTCGGCCGGGAAGCCGAGCACTGTGGCGAAGCCCAGGTCGTCGGACCAGACCGACTCGCACCGGTTCGCCGCCGCCACCTCCTGGACCAGCAGCGCCTTCGCCGCCGCGTACGGGGCGTCGACCCCGATCCGGACGCCGCCCGGACCGCCGGAGCGCTCGGCGGCGGCGTCGAGCAGCGCCGCGTCGATGCTGTGCCGGGCCATCAGCTCCTGCGCCTTGGCGGTGAACGCCTCCGCCTCGGCCGGGTAGGCGGTCGACTCGGCCTTGGCGAGCAGCGCGCGTACCCGGTCGAGCATCCGGGAGCCGCTCGGCGTCGCGGCGGCGAGTGCGGTGCCCGCCGAGCCGGGCGGCGGCCGCAGCGCCGCGATCGGCGGCAGCCCCGCCACCAGGACGATCGCGTCCACCGCGTCGCGCAACGTGGTGATCCGGTCGCCGTCGGCGCGCCGGTCCAGCCAGCCCGCGTCGCCGTCCCAGGTCGCGCCCAGGTCGGTGAGCTGTGCGTCGAACCACTCCGGGACCGGCGCGGGCAGCGTGCGCCGCTGTGCGGCCATGGCGTCGCGCAGCAGGCGGGCACCGCGCGGGGTCAGCCGCCGGGTGGCGAGCCGGTCCAGGTCGGCGGGCTGCCAGCCGCGTGGCCAGAGCCGGCCCACGTCCCGGGTCAGCCGGGCCAGCAGCGCCGCGTCCACCGCCGCGCCGTCGGCCACCACCAGCCCGTCGAGGGCCCGCTCGGCGGCGCGTACGTCGGTGCCGCGCGCCGTCGCGACGGCGTCGTCGAGCAGTCGGTCGGCTGGTGACACGGGTGGCTCTCCCTGAACTCCGGCAGGCGGCCTCTCGCTCACCCCGGCACCGACGGTACCCGGCCGGTCCGTTCAACCGTCCGGGGCTGCCGTCCGTACTCCTGCCCGAGCGCGTGGGGGCGACGGACGGAGATCGACGTGGGCGGGTACGACCGAGGGCTGCACCGGCGACGGCGGAGGCCGCGATCACTGCGCATCCTGGCGGTGGTACTGGTCGGGGCCGCGCTCGCCGCCGGCGGGTACGCCGCCCGGCACCCGGACCTGCTGGACCGCGTGGACGTGCGGCGGACCGTGCAGGCGGCGGCACCGACCCCGCCGGACGCGCGTCCCGCGCCGACGACGGTGCCGACGCCGGTTCCGGCGGCCGGGCGGGTGGTACCCGGCATCGTCTACCCGACCCGGGGCGGCGGCACCTTCCGCACCGCCGACACGGTCGGCGCGGTGGCCGGGCGCTCCGGCGAACTGCTGCGCTACCGGGTCGCCGTCGAGGACGGTATCCGCAACGTGGACGTGGAACGCTTCGCCAGTGAGGTCGCGGCGACGCTCGCCGACCGGCGGGGCTGGACCGGCGACGGCCGGTGGCGGCTGCAACGGGTGGGCCGCGACGACCGCGCCGACTTCACCGTGCTGCTCACCACGCCGGTGACCCGGGGGCGGCTCTGCGGCGACCCGAGCGACAGCTACACGTCCTGCCGCAACGGCGACCGGGTGGTGATCAACGTGGCCCGCTGGGTGTACGGGGTGCCGCACGTGGCCGACCTCTCCCGCTACCGGGAGTACCTGCTCAACCACGAGGTCGGCCACCGGCTGGGCCGGGGACACGAGCTGTGCCCCCGGGCCGGCGGTCCGGCGCCGGTGATGGTGCAGCAGACGCTCGGGCTGCACGGGTGCACGCCGAACCCGTGGCCGATCGTGGGCGCCGAACCGTTGACCGGACCGCCCGGCCAGTACGACGACCCCGTCCCGGCCGGCGACCGCTGAACCGGCGGCGGGCCGTCAGCGGGAGAACGCGGCCCAGATGTTCTTGGTGGCGTCGGTGGCGTACCAGCCGACGTCGAGCGAGACCGACTGGGCGAGGAACAGTCCGCGCCCGCCCGAGTCGGTCGGGCTGATGTCGGTCAGCTCCGGCACCGAGCTGACGTCGTGGTCGGCGACGTCCAGCAGGAACCGGTCGTCGGTGGCGAGCAGCGTGACGATGGTCGGCGGCCGTCCGTGCCGCAGCGCGTTGCTGGCCAGCTCGGTGGCGACCAGCACGACCAGGTGCGGGACTTCGTCCAGGTCCTCGCCCTGCACCAGCCCGTGCCGGTTCAGCGCGTCCCGCAGCGAGGCGCGCAGACCGCGTAGATCCTCGGGACTGTCCAGCACCCATTGCTCCAGCTCAGTGGCCTCCGGCGGTGGAGGCGAGGTGCGCAACTGTCCCATGATCTGTCTTTACCCTGCGTAGCCGTTCGTTAAGCAGCTCACCGGCGCAGCAGCGCGAACACTCCCCACCCCAGGTACTCGCGCTGGAAACGGACGTATCGCAGCGGGTCCTCGGTCAGCTCCCGGCGCAGCTCCGGGGCCAGTTCGTCGTCCGGATTGGCGTCCAGCCAGCGACGCAGGTTCAGCCAGTGCGCGGCGGCGTACCGGTCCCAGCTGTCCTGGTCGGCGAGGACCATCTCGACCAGGTCCCAGCCGCACTCGCCGAAGAGCCGGACCAGACCGGGCAGATCCTGGAACTCGTCCCGGGACCGGGCGTGCGACCCGGTGACGGCCTCCTCGTCCGGCGGGTCACGCCGCCAGTAGGGCTCCCCGACGAGCGCCATGCCGCCCGGCCGCAGCGCCCGGCCGAGCAGCTCCAGCGTGCCCGGCACCCCGTCGCCGATCCAGGTGGCGCCGACGCAGGCGGCCACGTCGACCGGCCGCTCCGGCGAGTACGCAGCCGCGTCGCCGTGCACGAAACGTACCCGGTCGGTGACGCCGAGTCCGGCGGCGCGTTCCCGGGCGGCGGCGGTGAAGGCGCTGCTGATGTCGACGCCGGTGCCGGTGATCCCGTGGTCGCGGGCCCAGGTGCAGAGCAGCTCGCCCTTCCCGCTGCACAGATCGAGCAGCTCGTCACCGGGGCGCAGCCGGATCGCGCGGCCCAGCGTGGCCAGCTTGACGTCGTCGAACGGGTTGAGGATCCGCAGGTCGCCCTCGCGGATGGTGAACTGGCGCGGCAGGTCCGGTGCTGTCATCCGGGGAGCGTCCCGCCGTACGGCCGGCGGTGGCAACCAATTTGCGTCTGTGCTGCTCCGGGTCTCCTGCGGTACGGTCACGGCATGGTGGTCGAGGAACACTGGTGGAACGGCGTCAGCAACCCTCGCGGACGGCGCGACGTCTACATCCGCACCGACGGAAGCCAGTGGCAGGTCCAGGCGCAGATCGGTGGGGCCAGCGGCCGGTCCCGCATCCAGCAGTGCCCGAGCCGCGGCTCGGCGAGCATCCTCGCCGGGGCGTGGCGGGCGAGCGGCTCCGGCTGGCGGGCGATGCCCCGCTGACCGCGCGCTCAGTCACGAGGCCCGTGCACCGCGCGATCGACGGGTGGCCCGGCGGCGTGAAACCGTCGTGAAACCGCGCTGATCCCGTCGGCCGTCACGGGCTCCGCGACGCCTCGCACCACCCTGCTCGCAGTCGTCGAGCACCCGCAGCACCGCCTTCACGTCCACCTGCGCGTCGGTGAGCGCCAGCCGGTAACCGGTGGCGGTCCGGACGATCAGGTCGGCGCCCAGCTCGTCCGACAGCTCTGTCAGTTCGGTGGTCACCGGGCCAGCGTAGGCGGCGGACCGGCCCGTCACGGTCCCCGCGCCGGGCGGTCCGTGAAGGCGGCGTGAAAAGTCCCGGCCCGCCCGTACCGGATCCGTCAAAGCCGTCGACCGTGCCCACCCGGCCCGGCTGGTATGGCCCGCGAGGGACGTACCGACGCGGGAGGCGGACATGGGACGAGAACGGGCGGACGGGTGCACCGGATTCCGGGTGGCCGCCGGCGCCGTCGTGGTGGTCGGCGCGGCGCTGGTGGCGGCCGGGGTGTTCACACCCGACGAGCGGCCCGGGCGGGTCCTGGTGATGGCGGGCGTCGTCGGGGCGTACGCCGCTGTGGTGGCCGATCTGCGCGCGGTCGCGGCGGTGGCCGCGCTGGGTGCGGCGGTCTTCGTCGGGTTCCTCGCCCACCGCTACGGCGAGCTGACCGGCCCGGGTGACGCCTGGTCCCAGGCCGTGCCGATCGGGTTCGCCGCGGTGCTCGGCACCGGCTACCGGCACCTCCGGTCGATCGGGGCCGAGGCCCGTCCGGTGACCCGGATCACCGCCCACGGAGGCGGCGTGAAAAGCGCGTCAAGAAACCGCCGTCGCGCGTGATGGTCGCGTCAAGACCCCTGTCGGTCCGGCGGATACGGCGTTGTGATTGCCCGGCGCGGCCGGGAGGCGGTCGCGAGGACATCTTCCGCTAGGAGAGATCAGCCGTGTCTGACGTGCTGTTCGTGTTGCTGACGGTGGGGCTGTTCGCGGCTCTCGCCCTCGTGGTGAGGGGCGTGGAGAAGCTGTGAGCGCCGTCAACGCCGTCGGGCTGGTGCTGGCGATCGGGTTGGGCGTGTTCCTGGTCGTCGCCCTGCTGTTCCCGGAGCGCTTCTGATGAGCATGACCACAGCCGGCGTGCTCTTCGTCCTGTCGCTGGTGGTGGCGCTGGTCGCCGTGCACCGGCCGTTCGGCGACCACATGTACCGCGTGGTGGCCGGAACCCGGTCGTCCCGGGTCGAGCGGGGGATCTACCGCTTGGTCGGGGTCGACCCGGCCGCCGAGCAGACCTGGGGCGTGTACGCCCGCTCGGTGCTGGCCTTCTCGGCCGTCTCCCTGCTGTTCCTGTACGCGTTCCAGCGGCTGCAGAACCACCTGTGGCTCTCGCTGGGCTTCGACCCGGTGGTGCCGCACGGCGCCTGGAACACCGCTGTGTCGTTCGTGACCAACACGAACTGGCAGTGGTACTCGGGTGAGTCGACGATGGGCCACCTGGTCCAGATGGCCGGGCTGGCGGTGCAGAACTTCGTCTCGGCCGCCGTCGGCATCGCCGTGGCGGTGGCGCTGGTCCGGGGCTTCGCCCGTAGCCGCACCGGCGAGCTGGGCAACTTCTGGGTCGACCTGACCCGGGTCACGCTGCGGATCCTGCTGCCGATCGCGGTGCTCGGCGCGCTCGCGCTGATGCTCGGCGGCGTGGTGCAGAACCTCTCCGGCGGCACCGACGTGACCACGCTGACCGGCGGCGCCCAGACCGTCACCGGCGGACCGGTGGCGAGCCAGGAGGTCATCAAGGAGCTGGGCACCAACGGCGGCGGCTTCTACAACGTCAACAGCGCCCACCCGTTCGAGAACCCGACCGCGTGGACGAACTGGCTGGAGATCTTCCTGATCCTGGTGATCCCGTTCAGCCTGCCCCGGGTCTTCGGCCGGATGGTGGGGCAGAAGCGGCAGGGCTACGCGATCGTCGCCGTGATGGCGATCCTGGCGCTCGCCAGCATCACGTTGACCAACGTCTTCGAGCTGACCGGCGACGGCACGGTGCCGCAGGCGGTCGGCGCGGCGATGGAGGGCAAGGAGGTGCGCTTCGACGTGTCGAATTCGGCCACGTTCGCGGCGGCCACCACGCTCACCTCGACCGGCGCCGTCAACTCGTTCCACGACTCGTACACCGCGCTGGGCGGCATGATGACGCTGGGCAACATGATGCTCGGCGAGGTCGCGCCCGGCGGCGTCGGCGCGGGCCTGTACGGGCTGCTGATCCTCGCGGTGATCACGGTGTTCGTGGCCGGGCTGATGGTCGGGCGCACCCCGGAGTACCTGGGCAAGAAGATCGGCTCGCGCGAGATCAAGTTCGCCTCGATGTACTTCCTGATCACCCCGGCGCTGGTGCTCACCGGCACCGCCGCAGCGTTCGCCACCGGCAACGCCTCGACAGCGCTGAACGTCGGGCCGCACGGGCTGTCCGAAGTGCTCTACGCGTTCACCTCGGCCAGCAACAACAACGGCTCCGCGTTCGCCGGCATCACCGTTAACACGCCGTGGTGGAACACCGCGCTCGGGCTCTGCATGCTGCTCGGCCGGTTCCTGCCGATCATCTTCGTGCTCGCGCTGGCCGGCTCGCTGGCCCGCCAGCAACCCACACCCGCCTCCGAGGGCACCCTGCCGACCCACCGGCCGCTGTTCGTCGGCATGGTCGTCGGCGTCACGGTGGTCCTCGTCGCGCTCACCTTCCTTCCCGCGCTCGCGCTCGGCCCGCTGGCCGAAGGGCTGTGACCACCATGAGAGACAAGGACATGACAGCACCTGTGCAGACCGTCGAAGCGCCGGTGGCAGGTACGCCGGGGCGCCGCGACGACCGGGTCGGCGGCGGGCTGCTCGACCCTCGCCAGCTGATCGCGTCGCTGCCGGACGCGCTGCGCAAGCTCGACCCGCGCACGCTGTGGCGCAACCCGGTGATGCTGATCGTGGAGATCGGCGCGCTGTTCACCACTGTGCTCGCGGTGACCGACCCGTCGGTGTTCGCTGTGGCGATCACGGTCTGGCTCTGGCTCACGGTGATCTTCGCGAACCTGGCCGAGGCGGTCGCCGAGGGGCGTGGCAAGGCGCAGGCCGACACGCTGCGCCGGGCCAAGCAGGACACCGTCGCCACCCGCCTGGTCGGCTGGACTCCCGGCGCCGCCGCGAACGCGTTCCGGGACGAGGCGGTGCCCGCGCCGCAACTGCGCCAGGGTGACGTCGTCCTGGTCGAGGCCGGGCAGGTCATTCCCGGTGACGGCGACGTGGTGGAGGGCATCGCCAGCGTCGACGAGTCGGCGATCACCGGCGAGTCCGCCCCGGTGATCCGGGAGTCCGGCGGCGACCGCAGCGCGGTCACCGGCGGCACCCGGGTGCTCTCCGACCGGATCGTCGTGCGGATCACCCAGAAGCCCGGCGAGAGCTTCATCGACCGGATGATCGCGCTGGTCGAGGGCGCCAACCGGCAGAAGACGCCGAACGAGATCGCGCTGAACATCCTGCTGGCCGCGCTGACGATCGTCTTCCTGCTCGCCGTCGTCACGCTCCAGCCCATGGCGATCTTCGCGAAGGGTTACCAGGCCGCCGCGCCGGACACCGCGGCGATCACCGACTCCGGCGTCACCGGCGTCGTCCTCGTGTCGCTGCTGGTCTGTCTCATCCCGACCACCATCGGCGCGCTGCTGTCCGCTATCGGCATCGCCGGCATGGACCGGCTCGTGCAGCGCAACGTGCTGGCGATGAGCGGCCGGGCGGTCGAGGCGGCGGGCGACGTCAACACGCTGCTGCTGGACAAGACCGGCACGATCACGCTCGGCAACCGGCAGGCCGCCGAGTTCCTGCCGGTGACCGGGGTCGACGCGGCCACGCTCGCCGACGCGGCGCAGCTGTCCAGCCTGGCCGACGAGACCCCCGAGGGCCGCTCGGTGGTGGTGCTCGCGAAGAACGGGTACGGGCTGCGCGAGCGCGAGCCCGGCCTCATCCCGCACGCCACGTTCGTGCCGTTCACCGCGCAGACCCGGATGAGCGGCGTCGACCTCGACGCCGGCGGCGGCGTCCGGCACGTCCGCAAGGGCGCCGCCGCCGCGGTGATGAAGTGGGTACGCGACAACGGCGGCCACCCGACCGAACAGGTCGGTGAGCTGGTCGACGCGATCAGCGGCACCGGCGGTACGCCGCTGGTGGTGGCCGAGCACGTGGCGGGCGAACCGGCCCGGGCGCTCGGCGTCATCCACCTCAAGGACGTGGTGAAGGCCGGCATGCGGGAGCGCTTCGACGAGATGCGCCGGATGGGCATCCGCACCGTGATGATCACCGGCGACAACCCGCGTACCGCGAAGGCGATCGCCGACGAGGCGGGCGTGGACGACTTCCTCGCCGAGGCCACGCCGGAGGACAAGCTCGCCCTGATCAAGAAGGAGCAGGAGGGCGGCCGGCTGGTCGCGATGACCGGCGACGGCACGAACGACGCGCCCGCGCTGGCCCAGGCGGACGTCGGCGTGGCCATGAACACCGGCACGTCGGCGGCGAAGGAGGCCGGCAACATGGTCGACCTCGACTCCGACCCGACCAAGCTGATCGAGATCGTAGAGATCGGCAAGCAGTTGCTGATCACCCGGGGCGCGCTGACGACGTTCAGCATCGCCAACGACATCGCGAAGTACTTCGCGATCATCCCGGCCATGTTCGCCGGCATCTACCCGTCGCTGGACCGGCTGAACATCATGCGGCTGGCCAGCCCCGAGTCGGCGATCCTCTCCGCCGTCGTCTTCAACGCGATAGTCATCGTGGCGCTGATCCCGCTGGCCCTGCGCGGTGTGCGGTACCGCCCGGCCAGCGCGTCCGCGCTGCTGCGCCGCAACCTGTGGCTCTACGGCCTCGGCGGCATCGTGGTGCCGTTCGTCGGCATCAAGCTCATCGACCTGCTCGTCCAGTTCGTCCCGGGGATCTCGTGATGCGCCTTCCCAGTTGGCTCTCCCAGCACCTGGCCGCCCTGCGCGCGGTGCTCGTCTTCACCGTGCTGCTCGGCCTGCTCTACCCGCTCGCCCTGGTCGCCGCCGGCCGGCTCCCAGGCCTCGACGGCAGGGCCGACGGGTCACTGCTCACCGTCGACGGCCGTACCGTCGGCAGCTCGCTGATCGGCCAGTCGTTCACCGACGCGGACGGCAACCCGATCCCGCGCTACTTCCAGTCCCGCCCGTCGGCCGCCGGGGACGGCTACGACCCGACCGCCACCGCGGCCGGCAACCTCGGCCCGGAGAGCGTGGTGGACACGCTCTCCGCCGACCCCGCCGACTCCACGTCGAGCCTGCTCACCCAGGTCTGCGCCCGCAGCAAGGCGGTCGGCGAACTGGACGGCGTGGACGGGCGGCGCCCGTACTGCACGCCGGACGGGGTGGGCGCGGTGCTCGCCGTGTTCCGCGCCGACGGACTCACCGGCCGGATCACCCGCGTGGTGAGCGTCAACCAGGCCGCGCCCGCGACGCCGTTCGTCACCACCTGGCAGGGCGTACCGGTGGAGGCGGCGCAGCCCGGTCACGACTACGTGGCCGAGGGCGGCATCGTCACCCCGGTCCGCGGGGACGCCCCGGCCCGGCCCGCCGTACCGGCCGACGCGGTCACCGCCAGCGGCAGCGGCCTCGACCCGCACATCTCCCCGGCGTACGCCCGGAGGCAGGTGGCCCGGGTGGCGCGGGAGCGCGGCGCGGACCCGGCGGCGGTACGGCGGCTGGTCGCCGAGCACACCACCGGCCGGGCGCTGGGCTTCATGGGCGAGCCGGGGGTGAACGTGCTGGAACTCAACCTCGCGCTGGACGAGGCGTTCCCGGCGCGCTGACGGAAGTGTTAAGAAGGGCCCCCTTCACCTCGCGAGGCGTTAACAGGGGGCCCTTCCTTGCACTCAGGGAGGATGGGGGCGTGGGCAGGGGTGAACTGCGGATCTATCTCGGGGCCGCCCCGGGCGTCGGCAAGACGTACGCGATGCTGGAGGAGGCCCAGCGCCGGGCCGAGCGCGGCACCGACGTGGTGATCGGCCTGGTCGAGACGCACGGGCGCCGGCACACCGCCGAGATGATCGGCGACCTGGAGGTGGTGCCGCGCCGCCCGATGACGTACCGGGGCGTCGAGTTCACCGAGATGGACCTGGACGCCGTGCTGGCCCGGCGGCCCGAGGTCGTCGTGGTGGACGAGCTGGCCCACACCAACGTGCCCGGCTCCCGGCACGAGAAGCGCTGGCAGGACGTGCAGGAGCTGCTCGACGCCGGCATCAGCGTGCTGTCCACGGTCAACGTGCAGCACCTGGAGTCGCTCAACGACGTGGTCGCGCAGATCACCGGCACCACCCAGCGGGAGACCGTGCCGGACCAGGTGGTCCGCGCCGCCGAGCAGGTCGAGCTGGTGGACATGACGCCGGAGGCGCTGCGCCGCCGGATGGCGCACGGCAACATCTACCGGCCCGACAAGATCGACGCCGCGCTCGGCAACTACTTCCGGGTCGGCAACCTCACCGCGCTGCGCGAGCTGGCGCTGCTCTGGCTGGCCGGCAAGGTCGACGAGCAGCTCGACGCGTACCGGGCCCAGCAGGGCATCTCCGACACCTGGGAGGCGCGGGAACGGGTGGTCGTCGCGCTGACCGGCGGCCCGGAGGGCGAGACGCTGATCCGCCGGGCGGCCCGGATCGCCGCCCGCAGCAAGGGCGCCGACCTGCTCGCCGTGCACGTCGCCCGCAGCGACGGGCTGGCCGGCGCCGACCCGGCCCAGCTGGCCCGGCAGCGGGTGCTGGTGGAGAGCCTCGGCGGCACGTACCACCAGGTGCTCGGCACCGACATCCCGGCGTCACTGCTGGACTTCGCCCGGGGCGTCAACGCCACCCAGCTCGTGCTCGGCGCGAGCCGCCGGGGCCGGTTCGCGCAGGTGTTCGCCCGGGGCGTCGGGGTGACCACCACCGCGCTGTCCGGCCCGATCGACGTGCATCTGGTCACCCACCCCGAGGCGGGCCGCGGGCGCCGGGGCACGTCGGTGCCCGCCGCGCTGTCGCGACGCCGGCGACTGATCGGGTACGCGCTCGCATTGCTCGGCATGCCCCTGCTCACGCTGCTGCTGCGGACGCTGCCCGACCTCACGCTCACAAACGACATCCTGCTGTTCCTCGCCGGTGTGGTGGGCGTGGCGCTGGTCGGCGGGCTCTGGCCGGCGCTGGTCGCCGCGCTCGGCGGCTCGCTGCTGCTCAACTGGTTCTTCACCCCGCCGTACCGGACGCTGACCATCGCCGAGGCGGACAACCTGCTCGCTCTCGGCGTGTTCGTCGGTGTCGCCATCGCGGTGAGCTGGGTGGTCGACGTGGCGGCCCGGCGTACCCGGGAGGCGGCCCGGGCCTCCGCCGACGCGCAGACCCTGGCCACCGTCGCGGGCAGCGTGCTGCGCGGCGAGCGGCCGCTGCCCGCCCTGCTGGACCGGCTGCGGGAGACGTTCGGGCTGCGGGCGGTGAGCGTGCTGGAGCTGACCGACGAGGCCGGCGGACGCCCGGCGCGCGCCCGGGACGCGGACGCCTGGCGGGTGGTGGCGAGCGTCGGCGAGCGGCCGCCCGGTAGCCCGGGCGCGGGCGAGACGGTGGTGCCGGTCGACGACCGGCTCAGCGTGGTGCTCGCCGGCCGGCGGCTGGAGGCGGCCGACCGCCGGGTGGTGGAGGCGTTCGCCGCGCAGGCCGCCGTCGCGCTGCGCCAGGAACGGCTGGCCGAGGAGGCCGCCACCGCCCGCCCGCTGGCCGCCGCCGACCGGATGCGCACCGCGCTGCTCGCGGCGGTCAGCCACGACCTGCGTACGCCGCTGGCGTCGGCCAAGGCCGCGGTGAGCAGCCTGCGCAGCCACGACGTCGAGTTCGACCCGGACGACCGGGAGGAACTGCTGGCCACCGCCGACGAGTCGCTGGACCGGCTGGGCCGGCTGGTGGCGAACCTGCTCGACATGAGCCGCCTGCAGGCCGGCGCGCTGGGCGTCACCACCACCGCGATCGGGCTGGAGGACGCCGTACCCCGGGCCCTCGACGAACTGGGCCCGGCGGCGGCCGAGGTGACCACGGACATCCCGGCCGACCTGCCGGCGGCGCTGGCCGACCCGGGCCTGCTGGAGCGCGTGCTCGTAAACGTGGTGTCGAACGCGCTGCGGCACAGCCCGCCCGGCCGCCCGCCGACGATCACCGGCAGCGCGCACGCCGGGCAGGTCGAGCTGCGGGTGATCGACACCGGGCCGGGCATCCCGGAGGACCAGTGGGAGCACGTCTTCCTGCCGTTCCAGCGCCTCGGCGACCGGGACAACCAGACCGGCGTCGGCCTCGGGCTGGCGCTGTCCCGGGGCCTCGCCGAGGCGATGGGTGGCAGCATCACCCCGGAGACCACGCCCGGCGGCGGGCTCACCATGGTGTTGCGGCTGCCGGCCGCCCCGCACGCGGAAGGGCCGCAGGAATGACCCGGATCCTGGTCGTCGACGACGAGCCGCAGATCCTGCGCGCCCTGCGGATCAACCTGCGCGCCCGGGGCTACGACGTGGAGGTCGCAGGCAGCGGCGCCGCCGCGCTCAAGGCCGCCGCCGGGCACCCGCCGGACCTGGTGGTGCTCGACCTGGGCCTGCCGGATCTGGACGGCACCGAGGTGATCCGGGGCCTGCGCGGCTGGACCACCGTGCCGATCATCGTGCTCTCCGGCCGGGCCGGCAGCGAGGACAAGGTGGCCGCGCTCGACGCGGGCGCCGACGACTACGTCACCAAGCCGTTCGGGGTCGACGAGCTGCTGGCCCGCATCCGGGCGGTGACCCGGCGGCTCGCCCCGGCCACGCCCGCCGTGCCAGCGCTGCGGATCGGCCGCAACACCGTCGACCTGGCCGACCGGACCGTCACCCGGGACGACGGCGTCGAGGTCAAGCTGACCCCCACCCAGTGGGCGATGCTGGAGAAGCTGCTGCGCAACCCGGGCAAGCTGGTCAGCCAGCGTCAGCTGCTGCACGACGTGTGGGGGCCGGAGTACCACCAGGAGACGAACTACCTGCGGCAGTACATGGCCCAGTTGCGGCGCAAGCTGGAGGACGATCCGGCCCGGCCCCGGCACCTGATCACCGAGCCGGGGATGGGCTACCGCTACCGCCCCTGACGTTTGCGACCGCCTCGGCGGGGGACTCGGCGAGCCGGTCGGGCTGCGGGGGAGGGGCATGGCGGGCAACCGGTCCTCGGAGGGGTTCGGCCGGCAACTGGACGAACACGCCATCGACGCCGGCGCGGCGGAGCCGGAGCGCCCCGACGGGCTGGTCGACAGCGGCGTCTACGTCGGCGGGGTACGGCGGGCGTCGCCGGTCAGCCTCGCCGACACGTACCGCTGCCTGCAGCAGCTCGACGACGCGATGGCCTGGATCGGGCTGCTCCGGCCGGGCCGCGAGCAGATCGCCTCGCTCGCCGCCGAGTTCCAGCTCCCCGACCTGGCCGTCGAGGACGCGATCAACGCCCATCAGCGCCCCAAGCTGGAACGCTACGGCGACACCCTGTTCGTGGTGCTGCGCGCCGCCCGCTACCTGGACGAGCGGGACGCGGTCGAGTTCGCCGAGCTGCACCTGTTCCTCGGGCCCGGATTCGTGATCACCGTGCGGCACGGCGGCACGCCCGACCTGGCCGGCGTACGACGGCGGCTGGAGGCCGAGCCGAACGTGCTCGCGCTCGGCCCGGAAGCGGTGCTCTACGCCGTGCTCGACCGGGTGGTGGACGGCTACGCGCCGGTGGTGGCCGGGCTGGAGAACGACATCGACGAGGTCGAGACCGAGGTGTTCGGCGGCGACCCGAACGCCAGCCGCCGCATCTACGAGCTGAGCCGCGAGGTGATCCAGTTCCAGCGGGCCGCCCGCCCGCTGCTGAAGGTGGTGGACGAGCTGGCACACGGGTTCGACAAGTACGGCACGGACGAGGAGCTGCGCCGTCGGCTGCGCGACGTGGCCGACCACCTCACCCAGGTGGTGGAGCGGGTGGACGGGTTCCGGCACCTGCTCCAGAACATCCTCACCGTCAACGCCACGCTGTTATCGCAGGCGCAGAACGAGGAGATGCGCAGCCTGACCGCCGCCAGCTTCGAGCAGAACGAGGAGGTCAAGCGGGTCTCCGCCTGGGCCGCCATCCTGTTCGCGCCGACCCTGATCGGCACCGTGTACGGGATGAACTTCGGGCACATGCCGGAGCTGGGCTGGCGGTACGGCTATCTGTTCGCGCTCGCCCTGATGCTCGCCGTCTGCGGCGCGCTCTATCTGCTGTTCAAGCGCCGCGGCTGGCTGTGAGCCGGGCCGGCCGGGCCTCGGCCGTGACCGCGCGCCGTCGGTGATCCACTAAAGTGTCCGGGTGACTACCCCCCGTCGTCCGTACGTTGCCCGGACCTCGTGTCGTGGAGGTAGGCGCTGATCGGGGACACGGTGCCGACCCCGCGCGGCGGTCGCCGGACGAGCACGGGGAGGCGAGGGCTGGCGGGCCACTGTGCCCGGCTCGTCGCGTCCCGGCCGTTCGAGGTGGCCATCGTGGTGCTCATCATGGCCAACGGAGTGGTGCTGGGTATCGAGACGTACCCGAACCTGGGCGCCGCCGGGCCGGTGCTGCGGTGGACGGAGCTGATGTTCCGGGCCGCCTTCGTCGTGGAGATCACCATCCGGATCCTCGCGTACGGCCGCCGCCCGCAGGACTTCTTCCGGCACGGCTGGAACGTCTTCGACCTGCTGGTCACCGCGGCCATCTTCATCCCGGGACTGCACGGCGACTCGGGCGTGCTGCGGTTCATCCGGGTCGCCCGGGTGCTGCGGCTGGTCCGCTTCTCGCCCGGCCTGCGGACCATCGTCACGGCGCTGTGGCGCAGCCTGCCCGGCGTCGCCGGGTTCCTCGCGCTCGCCGCCGTCACGCTCTACGTGTACGGCATGGCCGGCTGGCTGATCTTCGGCGACCGTTACCCCGAGCAGTACGGCGACATCGGCCGTTCCCTCGTCACGCTGTTCGTGCTGCTGTCCCTGGAGACGCTGCCGGACCTGCTGGAACAGGGCCTTGAGGTGTCACCGTGGACGCTTCTCTACTACGTCAGCTTCGTGATGATCGCGGTCAACCTGCTGCTGAACATCCTCATCGCGGTCATCGTCAACTCGATGGAGGAGGCGCGCCGGCTGGAGATGACCGAGGGGCTGGCGCCGGACTACGACGAAGACGGCGACGGGATACCGGACGAGGTGGACCGGATCGCGATCAGTCAGCGCCTGGACGACCTGCGCATGGTCATCGCCGAGTTGGAGCGGGAACTGCGCATCGACCGGGACGAGCCGCCCGGTGCGCCGCGCCGCCGCCAGCACTCGGAGCACTGACCGGCCCGGTCATGACAGTTCTGTGACGAAATCGGACCGTACGTTTGGCCGGACGGTTGATCGGGGCAACCAGCGAGGCGCCAACACATCCGAGGGAAGGGACGCCTCTCGTGGAGATCACGGGCTTCTTCACCGCGCTCATCATCGGCCTGGTCATCGGTGCGCTCGGGCGCCTGGTGGTGCCGGGCAAGCAGAACATCCCGATCTGGCTGACCCTGCTCATCGGTGTGGTCGCCGCGCTCGTCGGCACCCTGGTGGCCGGCGCGTTCGGCGTCGCCGACACTCCCGGCATCGACTGGATCGAGCTGGCGCTCCAGGTCGGCTTCGCGGCCATCGGCGTCGCGATCTTCGCCGGCCTGTACGGTCGTCGCCGCGTCTGACCGGACCGAAGGAAGGGCCCCTTCTTAACGCATTCTGCATAAGAAGGGGCCCTTCCTAACGCCTGCGTGCGGCTACTCCCGCCAGCCGGTCAGCTCGACGCCCTTGGCCAGCTCCACCCGGAAGCCCAGCGCGATCTCGCCGCTCTCGCCCGGCGCGAGCGACAGCCGCCAGGTCAGCTCGCCCAGCTCCGTACGCTCGGCGGGCGGCGGCGTCAGCGTCGTCTCGCGTACCACCACGGACTCGTCCCGGGACACCGGCAACTGGTCGCGCACCTCGACAGTCGCCGGGCGGGGCGTGTGGTTCGCGACAGTCATCTGGTACTCCACCTCCCGCCGCCGCGTCGACCCGAGCGTCGCCCTGCTCTCGGTACGCCGGTGCAGCTTCCGCTCCACCCGTACCCGGTCGTCTACCCCCAGCGCCAGCTCGGTCTCCTCGCCCGGCGCCCACATGGTCAACCGCGTCGCCGCGACGAAGTCCGCGCCGTGGAACACCGACGCCGGGCCGGGCAGCAGCGTGTGGTCGGACGTGTTGCGTACCGTCGCCCGCAGGTGCGCCTCGGCGGCACGTACCGGCACGCTGACGTGGTCCAGCCGGGCCGGCAGCTCCAGCGCCGCGACCGTCACCCGGTGCGCGCTGCCGTCGGCCGGCACCGCCACCGGCCGGGCGGGCCGGTAGGTCGCCGCCGTGACGCCCTGCTCGACCTCGGCCACGCTCTCCCGCACGGCCGGCCGGACCGCCGCCGATCGGGCCACGCCGGCCCGGCCCGCCGGCGGCGCCGCGCCGGGCGCCGGGGGTGGCAACGTCCCGTCGAACGACGCGGCCGACACGGCCATCGGCGGCTGCGGGCGGAGCCGGTCGAGATACCAGGGCGACAGTTCGGGTACGCCGCTCGCCGCCGCCGGGCGGGCGGTGGAGAGCAGGAGTTCGCACTCCGGCCAGTCCTCCCCGGTGCCCTGGCTGATCAGCCCGAACCAGGTGACGGTCATGGTGTCGCCGACCAGCCGCAGGTCGTAGGAGGGGGTCCAGCGGGCGCCGTCCACCAGGTAGGTCAGCTCCAGCTCCACCTCGGCGTCGTCGGCGTCCACCGAGACCGACACCTCGGCGGCCAGCCGGTCCGGCGTCCGCTTGCCGCGCGCCGCCGCCAGCTCGCGGTCGACGGCGGCCAGCTCCTCCGCCAGGTCGGTGCGCCGCCGGGCCAGCCCGCGCCGCCGGGCCCGGGACTCGGCGAGCTGACCGGACACCGACTCGGTGAAGGCCGCGACGTCGGCCGGGGCCGCGTCGCCGGCGGCCAGGGCCCGGGCGTACGTGCCGCCGGCGCGCTCGGCTAGCCGGGTGAGGAACTCGCCGCGCTGGGCCTCGATCGCGTCCGTGTCCTCGACCTCGGCCACCTCGTCGGCGAGTTCCCGCCGCCGCCGTTCCAGCTCGACGACCTGCGCGTCGGTGCTGCGGGCCTGCCGGTGGGCGGTCACGTCGACACCGAGCACGGTGGCCGGGCCGTGACCGCCCACCCGGATCGAGTCCCGCCGCAGGCCCAGCGGGAGCGGCGCGACGCGTACCCGATGTTCCCCTGCGGCGAGCCGGAGGCCACCCCGGCGGGTGACCCGCGCGCGGTCCGGGTAGACGGTCACACCGACGACTGGCGCATCGATCTCCACAGTGTTCACGGGCGCGAGGGTAGTTCAGCCGCGCCCACCTCGGGGCTACCCAAGGTGCAGCCGCTGGTCGACGGCGAGCGTCGCCAGTTCGCGCGCGGTGAACGGCAGCGGGGACGCGGATGTCTGCCTGTTGTACGCGCCCTGCGCCACGAAGACCACCATGCCGTCGGGGTGCCGGTAGGCCGCCCACTGGTCGAACCGGTCGTCCGCGCCGGGACGAACCACCACACCCACAGTCGCGTCGCCGACGGTCATCGGCTGGCACTCGCCCCCCATGCCCCCCATGCCCCAGAACGCGCGCGCCAGGCCACACGGTTCGGTCGGCAGCGGGTTCCCCGGTGTGTGCACCTCGGTGAGCAGGCGTCCCCTCCACGTCCCCTTCGCCACGTCGACCGAGGCCGTGTAGCTCCACAGCTCGGCGCCGTCGGCCCGTCCGATGAAGTTGGCCTCGTGCGTGCCCAGCGTCTCCTTCCCGGTCTTGCTGGAGACGGTCTTCTCAGTGGTGTAGCCGGCGGGCACCACTGTGACGAGCTGGTCGAGCAGCAGGACGGCCTTGTGGTACCGGGTGCCCGCCCGCGCGGTGCGGTCCTCCTGGGGCAGGCCGTCGGGCCCGGTCGGCATCGGCTCGGCGCTGTCGTCCGGCGACGGGGCGGTCTGCGGCAGCGCGGCGGGCGGGCGCCGGTCGCCGCCGTCCGGGGTGGCGAGGGCCACGACACCCGCGACGGCGAGTACCGCCGTCGCCGATCCGGCACACGCCCGGATGACCCGGCGCCGGTTGCGTGCCCGGCGGGCGGAGCGCAGCATGCCGTCCGTGCTCGGTCGCGGCGGCGCGGCGACGCCGAGCATCTCGTCGCGAAGCGCCTCGCGCAGCTGGTCTCCGTTCATCGTTGCCCCTTCTCGCTCGATGAGTGCATGGGTGACAGGAGGCCGCGCAACGTGTCCAGGCCCCGGGCGGACTGGCTCTTCACCGTTCCCGGCGAGCAGTTCAGCAGCGCCGCCACCTCGTCGACCGGCAGGTCCTCCCAGTAGCGGAGGACCAGGACGGCGCGCTGCCGGGGCGGTACGGCGGCGAGCGCCTGGAGCACCACGAGCCGGTCCTCGGACGGACTCGCGGGCGCCGGTGGATCGGCGTCGGGCGTGCCCACCCGTTCCCGCCGCCACCAGCCCCGCCGCCGTTCGTCGAGGAAGGACCGGACGATGATCTGGCGCACGTAGGAGTCGAGCGCGTCGTGCCGGTCGACCCGGTTCCAGACCAGGTACAGCTTGGTGAACCCGGTCTGGACCAGGTCCTCCGCGCGGTGCCAGTCACCGCAGAGCAGATACGCGGTGGCGCGCATGGCGCGGTGCCTCGCCGAGAAGTACTCCGCGAACGCCGTGTCGCGATCACTCATCCGGACCTCCGATCAGATTCGGGATAGTCACGCCAGGTGAGGCTCCCGGGGTTGCTCGAAGCCCGGAGGAATCCGCGTCGCCGACGGTCAGCCACGGAAGCTGCGCGCGAGCAACCGGAGCCCGTCGGGCACGTCGGCGGTGCCGACGGCGCCGTAGCCGAGCACCAGACCGGTCGGGCCGGGCGGGCCCGCCCGGTAACCGGCGATCTCGCGTACCGTGACGCCGGCCTCCGCCGCCCGGGCGACGACTTCCGGCAGGTCGACGCCGGTCTCCGGGCGCAGCCGCGCGCACAGGTGCAGGCCCGCCGTCGACGGCACCGGGTCGAGCCAGTCGGCGAGGTCGGATCGCAACGCGGCGTCGATCAGGTCGCGCCGCTCGGCGTACACCCGGGTCGCCTTGCGGATGTGCCGGGCCAGTTCGCCGGAGTCGATGAACCGGGCCAGCGCGGCCTGAGTGGTGTGGTCGCCGTGCCAGTCGGTGAGCTGCCGGGCGGCCAGCAGCGCCGGGCGAAGCGACGCCGGGGCGACCAGGAAACCGAGGCGCAGCATGGGCAGCAGGGTCTTGGAGAACGTGCCGACGTAGACGACCTTCCCGGCCCGGTCCAGCGTCTGCAACGGGTCCAGCGGGCGGGCCGAGAAGCGGAACTCGGTGTCGTAGTCGTCCTCCACGACCACCGCGTCCCGGGCCGCCGCCCAGTCCAGCAGCGCCGCCCGGCGGGCCGGGGACATCCGGACGCCCAGCGGGAACTGGTGGGACGGGGTGACGTAGACCAGCCGCGCGTCGCCTGGTAGCGCGCGAACGTCGAGGCCCTGGTCGTCGACGGGCACCGGCACGACCCGCGCGCCGTGGCCGGTGAACAGCCGCCGGGCGGGGGGATAGCCGGGCTCCTCCACCGCCACCCGGTCGCCCGGTTCGAGCACCACCCGGGCGATCAGGTCCAACGCCTGCTGGGCGCCGTGGGTGACGACGACGTCCTCGGGCGCGGCCCGTACCGCGCGGGCGAGTCCCACGTAACGGGCGACAGCGGTACGCAGGCCCTGGTGCCCGGCCGGGTCGGCGTATCCGCCCCGGATCGTCGCGGTGCGCAGTTCCCCGGCGACCAGCCGCCGCCAGGTGGCCAGCGGGAACAGCCCGGTGTCAGGGGTGCCGGCCCGGAAGTCGTGGCCCGGTCGGGGCGCGGCGGTGGGGGCCGGCGCGGCGGACGCCCAGAACCCCCGCGGGCGTACGCCGCCGGCCGGTGCCGGACGGGGCCGGGCGCGGGCGACCGGCTCGCCGGCGACGAACGTGCCCGCGCCGACCCGGGCGGTGAGCAGGCCCTCGGCGGTCAGCCGCTCGTAGGCGACGGCGACCGTGTTGCGGGAGACGTCGAGCCGCCGGGCCAGCTCGCGGCTGGGTGGCAACCGTTCGCCGGGCCGCAGCCGGCCGTCCAGGATCGCCTCCAGCAACTGCCTGTGGATCCGGGTGGCGCGGTCGCCGGGGCCGGCCAGGCTCACGTGTACGTCCACCGCGACGACCCTACATTGGCCCAATCGAATCGCCTGGAATCGGCGCTTCTGTGAGCCAATCCGCAGGTCTTGGATGGAGGAAGGAGCACGGCGAACGGGGGACGAGCAATGACCGATGTCGACACCGGCCGCCGGGTCCGGGTGCTGGCCCTGGCCCAGCTCGCCAACTCGGTGGGTGACGGCGCGTTCTACGCCTGCTCGGCGCTGTTCTTCATCCGGGTGGTCGGGTTGTCCCCGGCGCAGGTCGGGATCGCCCTCACCGTGGGCTGGTCGACGGGCATCCTCGCCGGGGTGCCCGCCGGCCAGCTGGCAGACCGCTACGGCGCGCGGCGGATGACAGTCGTCTTCGCCGTCGCCACCGCCGCCGCACTCAGCGGCTTCCTCGTGATCCGTTCCTTCCCGCTGTTCGTGCTGCTCGCATGTTGCTACGCCGCCTGCCAAGCCGGGCTCACCGCCAGCCGGCAGGCGCTGCTGGTCGGGCTGATCGAGCCCGCGCGGCGCACCGCGGTACGGGCCCGGTTGCAGTCGGTCTCGAACGCCGGCCTGGCCGCCGGGGCCGGGCTGGGCGCGCTCGTGCTCTGGGCGGACAGCCGCCCGGCGTACCTGTCCGCCTTCGCGCTCGACGCGGCGAGCTTCCTGGCCGCCGCCCTGCTGGTGCGCCGGCTGCCCGAGGCGGCGGCGCCGGTCCCGGCCGGACCCGAGCCGGGCCGGCTGGCCGTGCTGCGCGACCGCCCGTACGCGCTGATCACCCTGCTGAACGCGGTGATGTGCCTGAACATGCCGCTGCTCAGCCTGGCGTTGCCACTGTGGATCGCGGAACGGACCGACGCCCCGGCGCCGATGGGCGCGATCGTGCTCACCGTGAACATGCTGTGCGTGGTGCTGTGGCAGGTCCGGGTGGCCCGCCGGGTGACCGATCCGGGCACGGCGGCGCGGGCCAGCGGGCACGCCGGTTGGGTGCTGCTTGTCGCTTGCGGCGCGTACGCGGTCTCCGGGATGGTCGGCGGCGCGTGGGTGGCCTCGGCGGTGCTGCTGGGCGCGGCACTGGTGCAGGTGTTCGGCGAGATGGTGCAGGCGGCCAGCGGCTGGGAGGTCGGCTTCACCCTGGCCCGACCCGACCGGCAGGGGCAGTACCAGGGCTTCTTCGGCATGGCGCCGCAGCTCGCCCGGATGCTCGGCCCGGTGCTGCTGACCTCGCTGCTGCTCGGCTGGGGCACCCCGGGCTGGCTGGTGCTCGGCGGGCTGTTCGTGCTCGCCGGCCTGGCGATGCGGCCGGCGGTACGCCTCGCCGAGCGCCGCCGGGCCGCCGCCGAGGTGTGGATCCCCGCTCCGGTACCGGGCTCGACCGGCACTGAGGTGTCCTCCACCACGTCGCGGCGCGGCCGCTGAGCCGTCGCGCACCTACGGGAGGCGATCAGGGCGGATATCTGGCACGGTGGGTAGAAGTGTGGTGCCGTCGGTGGCGCGGTTGAGGGGGCGTGGTGGAGTTCTCGGTGACGACCCGGCAGGGGCGCGTCGGCCCGGTGATCGAGGTCGTCGGCGATCTGGACATGGCCAGTGCGCCTCAGTTGCGTGACCGGCTGCTCGAGGTGGTGGAGACCGGTGCGCGGACGGTGGTCGTCGACCTGACCCAGGTCGGATTCGTGGATTCCAGCGGCTTGGGCGCGCTGGTGCTCGTCTACAAGAACCTGCGGGAGCGCGACGGCTGGCTCGGTCTGGCCGTCGTACGCCAGTCGATCCGCAACGTCTTCTCGATCACCTCGGTGGACCGCGTCATCCCGCTCTTCGGCACGGTCCGCGAGGCCGAGGACGGCTCACCGACGGCGGTGCGCTGAGCGCTCCTCGTCCGGGCTGACGCGGGCGCTGTCCGCGCCGGCGGTGCTGCGGCGTGGCCCGTGGCCGCCGTACCAGTCGACGACGAGCAGTGTGGCGTCGTCGGCCAGAGCCGGCCCGGCGATCTCCAGCATCGCGTCGGACAGTGCCCGGACCGCCTCGCGGGGATGCAGGTGGGCGAGGCGGAGCAGGGCGGCGGCCAGGTCGAGGTCCGCGGCGTTGCGTTCGCGCATGCCGTCGGTGACCACCACCAGCCGGTCGCCGGGCAGCAGCGGTAGCTCCGCGCTGCGGTAGCTCTCGCCGGGGAACATCCCGAACGGGAAGTTGCCCGGCAGTTCCACGGGTACGACCCGGCCGTCCCGGACCAGCAGCGGCGGGACGTGCCCCGCGTTCAGCAGCTCGCAGCGCCCGGTGGTCAGGTCGATACGGCCCAGCACGGCGGTGACGTACGCGCCGCGTACGTTGGCGTGCTCCGCGACCGCCCGGTTGGCCTCCTCGGCCTGCGCGACGAGACCGAGGCCGCGCCGGCGGGTGTTGCGCAGGCTGCCCACGCCGAGGGTGGCGGTGAGCGCGCTCGCCACGCCGTGGCCCATCGCGTCGGTGACGCTGAGGTGCAGCAGGTCCCGGGCCAGGCTGTAGTCGAAGGTGTCGCCGCCGACGCTCGCGGCGGGTTCCAGCCAGCCGGAGAGAGCGAAGGCGCCGGCCTCGCAGGTGAACGAGGCGGGCAGCAGGCGGCGCTGGATCTCGGCGGAGAGGGTGAACGGGGTGGTGCGCTGTCCCCACTCGAACAGGTCGGTGTGCCTGCGGTTGGCGATGACCACGAACGCCAGCGCGTGCGCGGTACGGGCGACCCAGTTCACCACGTCGCCGTCCGGCTCGTCGGGCAGGTCGATCTCCAGCAGGCCGATCGCCTCACCGCGGTCGGTGACCGGCGCCAGCACGGTCCACGTGCCGTCGCCGGGGACGACCTCGGGGGCCTGCTGACGGAGTGCGCGTTCGTGGGGCCCGCCGTCGAACGGGAGGACCTCGGCCTCCTCCTCGCCGTGGCGTCGCCCGGCGCCGCCGCCGTCCGGCTGGTGGGTCAGCCGCACCAGCGCGCGACCGCTGAGGTCGGCGATCAGCAGCGAGACGCCGCGCGCGTTCAGCGCCGTGGCGATGACGCCGGTGACGGCCTCGACCGCCTGCACCGGGGCGGCGTCCTCCGCCGACTGCAACATCCCGGTCAGCACCGCCTGCTCGCTGTCCTCCACCCCTCGAGCATATTCAGCGGGCAGCGCGGCCGCCTTGTGAGCGAGACCGGGGGCCGGCGGGTCACCGCCATCGACCGGCCGGTATTGCATATAGTTGGCAACTACAGAAGAGTGGCGGTAGCGGGCGCTCGGGCACGCGATGATCGATCCTCGCCGGAGCGCCCGCCCGGCTGCCATCCGCAGACGAGTGTTCGAGGGGTTGCCGGTGGCGATCAGACCCAAGCCCGTACGCGTGGCAGCGGTGCTCGCCGCCGCCCTGCTCGTCGCCGCCGGCTGCTCGTCACCCACGGCGTCGACCGGCGGCCCGGGCAACTCCGGCACGCTCGTGGTCGCCACCGCGGGCGAGCCGGACACGCTCAACCCGGTGCTCAACTACGGCGTCGACGGCGCGTCGCTGATCTTCGACGGGCTGGTCGCCCGGGACGCCCGCAACGACCTGGTGCCCGCCCTGGCCCGCGAGCTGCCCACCGTCTCAGCGGACGGGAAGACAGTCACCGCGAAGCTGCGCGAAGGCGTGCTGTTCCACGACGGCAGCCCGCTGACCGCACAGGACGTGGTGTTCACCTACCAGGCGGTGCTCGACCCGGCCGTCGACTCCACGCTGCGGTCCGATCTGGACATGCTCGCCTCCGTCACCGCGCCCGACCCGGCGACGGTCGTGTTCACGCTGAAGTACGCGTACGCGCCGTTCCTGCAGCGGCTGGCGCTGGGGATCGTCCCGGCGAAGGCGTTCGCCGGGCAGGACATCAACAAGGCGACCTTCAACCGCAAGCCGGTCGGCACCGGCCCGTACCGGTTCACCTCCTGGACCCCGGGTGACCGGCTCGTGCTCGCGGCGAACGAGACGTACTGGGACGGCAAACCGGCGAACTCGGGCGTGGTGGTGGCGTTCGTCGCCGACGACAACGTCCGCGCCCAGCGGATGCGGGCCGGCGAGTTCGACGCGGCGGAGCTGGCGCCGAAGCTCGCCTCCGGCTTCGAGAGCCGCGACGGCTACCGGGTGCACAAGGTGCCGACCGCCGACTACCGGGGCGTCATGCTGCCGATGGGCAACCCGGTCACCGGCGACCCCGCGATCCGGAAGGCGCTGAACGTCGCGGTGGACCGGCAGGCCATGGTGACCGGCGTGCTCGGCGGCGCGGGGGAGCCCGCGTTCGGGCCGGTGCCGCCCACGTCGGAGTACGCCGAGCCGACGATCGCCGGCAAGCCCGGCGCCGACGTCGCCGCCGCCACGGCGGAGCTGGACGCCGCCGGGTGGAAGCCCGGCCCGGACGGCATCCGGGTCAAGGACGGGCGGCAGGCCGCGTTCACGATCCTGTACCCGGCCACCGACAGCCTGCGCAAGGAACTCGCACTGGCCGTCACCGCCGACGCGAAGAAGGTCGGCATCAAAGTCACGCCCGAGGGCCTGACCTGGGACGCGATCACGCCGCGGATGAAGCGCGACGCGCTGATCATGGGCTACGGCACGCCGTACGATCCGGACTTCGTCTCCTACAAGCTGTTCAGCTCGGCCTTCGCCGGGCAGGGCTTCTTCAACCCCGGCTCGTACCGCTCGGCGGTCACCGACGCCGCGTTGCAGGCCGGCCGGGACAACGCCGACCCGGCCGCCCGCAAGGCCGCGTACGCCACGTTCCAGAAGCAGCTCGCCGCCGACGTGCCGTGGGTGTTCCTCACCTACCTCCAGCACACCTACGTGCTGAAGGACGCCGTGACCGGGGTGACGCCGCGGGTCGAGCCGCACGAGCACGACGTCGCCAACAGCATCTGGTGGAACGTGCACACCTGGACGAGAGAATCGTGACCGGACGGCGGCGGCTGGCCGGGGCGGGCACAGTGGTCCGGCGGCGGCTGCTGGTCGCCGTGCCGGTGCTGGCCGCCACCAGCATGGGCATGTTCGCCCTCGGCGCCGCCTCCCCGATCGACCCGGCCCAGCAGTACGCGGGCGCGGCGGCGTTCACCACCAGCGAGGAGAACCTGGCGCAGATCCGCGCCAACTGGGGTGTCGACGACCCGCTGCCGGTGCAGTACGCCCGCTGGGTCGGCAACCTGCTGCGCGGCGACCTGGGCTGGTCCACGAGCCGGCACGAGCCGGTCACCTCGGTGCTGGCCTCCCGGGCCGGATGGACGCTGCTGCTCGTCGGCACCGCGCTGGCCCTGGTGCTGGTGGCGAGCGTGCTGCTGGGCACGCTGGCCGCGTACCGGCGTGGCGGCTGGTTCGACCGGGCGCTGCGCGCCGTCGCGTACGCCGTGCAGTCCATGCCGGTGTTCTGGATCGGCCTCGCGGCGATCGCCGTGTTCGCCCTCAGCCTCGGCTGGCTGCCCGCCGGCGGGCTCACCGACATCACCGCCACGAGCACCGACCCGGCCGACGTGGCCCGGCACCTGGTGCTGCCGGTGACGGTGCTGGCGATCTCCCAGGCCCCGTGGTTCGTCCTGTTCGTCCGTGACGCGGTCGCCGAGAGCCTGCGCGACGACCACGTCCTGGCCGCCCGCGCCCGGGGACTGCCCGGCCGGGTCGTCCTGTTCGGACACGCGCTGCGGACCGCGTTGCTGCCGTTCCTCACCCTGGTCGGCACGCACCTGCCCGAACTCGTCGGCGGCGCGGTCCTGGTGGAGACCGTGTTCTCCCTGCCCGGCCTCGGCGCGGTCACCGTCGAGGCGGCGCTGGGCGCCGACTTCCCGCTGCTCGCGGCCACGACCCTGGCCACCGCCGTCGTGGTGCTGACCGCGAACCTGCTCACCGACCTCGCCTACGCCGCCGCCGATCCCCGGGTACGCCTCGATGACTGACCTCGCCCTCCCCGCGCGCGTCCGGCGCCTGCGCCGCCCCGGCAGCGCGGGCACGACTGTCGCCGTCGTGGTGCTCGCCGGTGTGGTGGCCGCCGCGCTGCTCGCCCCGGTCCTGTGGCCGCTGGACCAGAGCGCCGTCGACCTCTCCCGTACCCGGCTCGCGCCGTCGGCCGACAACCTGGCCGGCACCGACGACCTCGGCCGCGACGTGGCGTTGCGCAGCCTCTACGGCCTGCGCGTCTCGCTGCTTGTCGGCGCGGTCGCGGCGCTCGTCGCGGCGGTCATCGGCGGGCTGGTCGGCGCGCTCGCCGGCAGCGTCGGCGGCTGGGTCGACCGGGCGCTCATGCGCGTCGTGGATACCGTCGCCGCGCTGCCGCACCTGCTGCTGGGCATCTTCATCGTGGCGATGCTGCGCCCCAGCCTGGGCGCGGTGATCGCGTCCATCGCGCTGACGCACTGGCTGTCCACCGCCCGGATCGTCCGCTCCGAGCTGCTCAGCCTGCGCAACCGGCCGTTCGTGGACGCCGCCATCTCCGGCGGCGCGAACCGGGCCCGGGTGCTCACCCGGCACCTGCTGCCGCACGTGCTGCCGCGCCTGGCGCTGGCGACCACGCTCATGGTGCCGCACGCCGTCTGGCACGAGACCGCGCTGTCCTTCCTCGGCCTCGGCCTGCCGCCGCACCTCGCCTCGATCGGTAACATGATCAACGACGGGCAGCGGTCGCTGCTCACCGGCGCCTGGTGGGCCAGCATCGTCCCCGGCCTCCTGCTCGTGGCGGCCACGCTGGCGCTCGCCGTGCTCACCGGCCGGTGGCGCGACCGCCTCGACCCGCGCGTACGGGCGGAGCTGCAGCTGTGACCGCCCCGGCGCTGCTGACCGTCGACGGGCTGACCGTCCGCTTCCGGCTGCGTGACGCGCTCGTGCACGCCGTCACCGACCTCAGCCTCACGCTGCGGCCCGGCGAACTGCTGGCGGTGGTCGGCGAGTCCGGGTGCGGCAAGTCCGTCCTCGCGCACGCCCTGCTCGGCCTGCTGCCGCGCAACGCCACAGTCACCGGGCACGCCCGCCTGCGCGCGCCGGGACGCGACGAGGTTGACCTGATCGGCGCGGGGGAGCGGCACCTCGCCCGGCACGTACGCGGCCGGGGCGTCGGGCTGGTCCCGCAGAGTCCCGCCACCGCGCTCACCCCGGTGCGTACCGGGCGGAAGCTGCTGGAGGAGACGCTGCGCGCGCACGGGCACACCCGTCGTGACGCGCCGGCCGCCGCCGACCGGATCGCCGCCGACGTCGGCCTCGACCCGGCCGACCTGGACCGGTACCCGCACGAGCTGTCCGGTGGCATGGCCCAGCGGCTCGCCACCGCGCTCGCGCTCGCGCCCGACCCGCCGGTGCTGCTCGCCGACGAACCCACCACCGGCCTGGACCGCCCGCTCGTCGACCACACGCTCGACCTGCTGCGCCGCCGCTGCGACACCGGCGCGGCCGTCCTGCTCATCACGCACGACCTGGCCGCCGCGCGCCGCGTCGCGGACACCGTGGCCGTGATGTACGCCAGCCGCATCGTCGAACACCGCCCGGCCGGGGCGCTGTTCGACGCCCCGGCTCACCCGTACACCGCCGGGCTGCTCGACGCGCTGCCCGACCGCGCGTTCGTGCCGGTACCCGGCCACCCGCCGGCGCTCACCGACCTGCCCGGCGGCTGCGCCTTCGCCCCGCGCTGCGCCCGCGCCACCGACACCTGCGCGACAGTGCCCCGCCTCGACGCCGAGGGCGCGGGCCGGGTCGCCTGCCACCATCCGCTGCGCGAGGAGGTACCGGCATGACGGTCACGGCTCCGGACGCCACCGACGCCGTCGCCCCGGGCGCCGCGCCGGCCGCCGGGCTCGCCGCGCACCAGGTCTCCGTCGCGTACGGCCGGCAGCGCGTCCTCGACCGGGTCGACCTGCGCATCGCCCCCGGCGAGACGGTCGGGCTACGTGGACCGTCGGGTAGCGGCAAGTCCACACTCGCCCGCGTCCTCGCCCTGCTGCACGCACCGGACAGCGGGCACCTCACGCTCGACGGGAGTCCCGTCCGGGGCGCCCGGCACCGGCTGCCCGCCTCCGTCCGCACGCGTGTCGCGATCCTGTTCCAGAGCCCGCGCGCTGCCACCGACCCGCGGCTCAGCCTCGCCGACATCGTCGCCGAGCCGCTACGTGCCACCGGCACGCCGCGCGAGCAGGCCGCCGCCCGTACGGCGGAACTGGCCGACCTGGTCGGGCTGACAACCGACCTGCTGACCCGCCGCCCGCACGCGGTCAGCGACGGGCAGCTGCAACGCGCCTGCCTCGCCCGGGCCCTGGTCCACCGGCCGGACTACCTGCTCTGCGACGAGGCCACCGCGATGCTCGACGCCTCCACCCAGGCGCACGTCGCCGCCGTCATCGGCGACTACCAGCGCCGGCAGGGCGCCGGGGTCCTGGTCATCACCCACGACCCGGCGCTCATGGCCCGCTGGGCCACCCGGGTGGTGGACCTGCCGGCGGCGTGACGTCGCGTCACTCCTGAACCGGGCGGCGTACGGTGCCCAGCGCCCCGGCGACGACGGTCCCGAACCCGACCGCCATGAGCGGCATCCCCATCTCGAACGGCAGCTCACCGACCCAGTTGATGCTGTCGCGCTCCGGCAGCGCGCCCAGGCTCACCGCGACCACCGCGCCGGCGAGGAACATCCCGGCCACCGCCGCGCCGACCGAGAGCTTGGCGCACGCCACGCTCCGCCCGGCCCAGAGGCCGGCCAGGACGGCAATCGCCAGGGCCACCACGACCAGCCAGGTCCAGCCGCCCTCGGTCTCCAGATAGGCCCAGCCCGAGTACGACCACTGGTGCATGCGGCTGGCGCGGAACCACGGGATCAGGTAGCCGAGCAGCGCGGTGGCGCTGCCGACCAGGAGCAGCACGTCGGGGGCCGGGCGGTACCAGCGAGGGGAGTCGTCCATGCGTCCGGAAGGTAGCAGTGCCATGATCCACGCGCAGGGTCAGCACCAGCCGTTTACCGGCCCGTTGACACCGGTGGAGAGGTAGGCGTCGGACACCCAGCTGCCGTCGCTGAGCCGGTCCCACAGCGCCGTGGTGCCGTAGCGGCCGGTGTGCGAGGTGCCGTTGGCGGAGCAGGAGACGGTGACGGTGGCGCCGTCGGCGACCGACCCGAGGACGCCGTACCCGGTGCCCGGTCCGGAGCGCCGGGTCAGCGTGCCGCCGCCGTTGGCGTCGACGACGCCCTGGTTGAAGCCGAGCGCGCCGTAGTTGTAGACGCCGCCGCCCGCGCCGACGTAGGCGGACCCGTGCCGCGCGCCGCCCTGGTACGCCGCCGCGCCGCTGACGAAGTCCCACTTGCCGATGCCGTGCCCGGCGATCGGGACGTACGCCGAGTTCTGTCGCAGTCCGAAGTGCACGTGCCGGCCGGTGGCGGAGCCGCCGCAGGTGACATCGGTGCCGGTGTTGCCCAGGAACGCGCCCTGGGCGACGCCCGCGCCGTTGACGGAGATGCTGTTCCACAGGTGGTAGTAGTCCGTCGAGTAGCCCCGGTCGTGGATGACCCGGATCCAGCCGGTGCACATCGTGTACGCGGTGCCGGCTCGGGCGGCGCGGACGACCTGGTCGCCGCCGGCGAGGTCGACCGAACTCCACGGCGCGGCGGCGCCGCCCCAGCCGTGCGGCCCGGAGGTGAGCGTCCACGTCTGCCCGACCGCGAACGGCAGCGCCATGCCGGTGCGGAAGTCGCTGCCCGCGTACGTCGGTGTGACAGGCGTGGTGAAGACGGCCTTCTCGGTCTCGCTCACCAGCGGCGACGCGGCGGCCAGGTCGCCGAACGCGGCCTCCCCGTCGAACGCGACGGTCCAGCCCCGGGCGTCGGCCCGGGCGAGGAAGACCGAGCCGGTGGGGTGCGCGTCGGCGGACCGGTCCGCCGGCAGCACCGCGGTGCCGAAGGCCCACCGCCCGTTCGAGCGGGTGACGCTGATCCGGGCCTGCTGCGCGTCCGCCGTACGGGCGGCGGCGTCGGCCGAGCCGAGAAGCTTCGCGGTCACGGCGTCGGCGACGGGGCCGGGTGCCGGGCGGGGAGCGGCGGTCGCGGGTGCCGGGGCTGCTGCCCAGGCGCCGATGGCCGCCAGGGCGCAGGAGAGCATGAGCCGTCGCATGGAGCCTCCTTATCGACATGTGTCACTGAATGGAGGCTATCGACGGTGGTGAAAGTTGTCTACGACTATCGATGCGACGGTGAAGGATCTATGCATCGGGGGTACCCGGAAGTGGATCTTCCGGGTGGCGGGGTTCCGAGGCCGGCGCTGTCGCGCGCGGCTCGACGGCGCGGCATCCGTTTCCGGTCGCCATTTCTGATCCGCCTTCAAAGATTGGCGGAAGTGACAATGCCGGCCGACGGTTGAGTAGAGATTTGACCGCTTCGGGTGGTTCGCGCGGCCGCACGTAATCGTAGTGATGTCGGTATCGTTCCGTCATTGTGGTGACCAGTCCCTTTCTGTGGGTTGTGGTGCGATGTCGGAAAGAATCGGCGTTCCGACATCCGGTGAAACAAAGGCCTGCCGTATTCGAGATCTTCGACATCTCCCGATGCTCCCGACGGTATAGTGCGACCATCCCCTATGGAGTGCCGGAAAGCGTCTGATCTGCGTGATGACACCTGGGCTGGAAAATGCGCCAACGGGCCCGTGCTTCGTCGGGCGGGGAGCACAGTTGGCGCGTATCGGAAAAGCCCAGGCCGCCGCGCTCGGCCACGGCCGGCAGATGGTCTGCGAAGTGGTCGGAGAGCCGGGCATCGGCAAGACCCGCTTCGTCCGCGAGGCCCTGGAACGATGCGCCCCCACGGTCCCGTGGGCCGTCGGGACGTGCGCGCCGGACGAGCGAGGAGTTCCCTTCCATGTGTTCCGGCACGCCCTCACGAAGGGCCAGCCACCCCGCCGCGGACTGCGTGCCGGGCGACCCGCACCGACCTGGGCGGAGCCCGCGGGCGCGGTGCCACCGGCGTCGGACGCCCGGCGGTTCCGGACCTACCAGGCGGCCCGCCGGCTGATCGGCCTGGCCGCCCGGGACGGACTGGTGCTGGTCCTCGACGACCTGCACTGGGCGGACGCCCCCTCCACCGGCCTGATCGCCCACCTCCTGAGGTATCCGGTGCCCGCGCCGCTGCTGCTCGTGCTCGTCTACCGCCCGCGCCAGATGGCGACCCCGATGCCGTTCGGCCCACCGGAATCCGACGAGAACGCCGATCCGGAACCGACGTCCCGTGACCGGATCGAACTCCGCCCGCTCGGCCTCGCCGAGGTCGCGCTCCTGCACCCCCACGTCGACCAGGCGGAGCTGCGAGCCCGGTACGACCTGACCGGCGGCAACCCCGGTTACCTGGCGGCGCTCCCGGCCGGCCCCGCTCCGGCCGGGAGCGACCCGCTCCGGGAGGCGCCTGGTGTTCGGCTGCCCGACGCGGCGGTGGCCGTGCTGCGCCGCGAGTGGGCCGACCTGCCGTCCGTCGAACTGGCCTGCCTGCGAGCCGGAGCGATAGTGGATGCGCCCTTCGCCCCGGACCTGCTGGCCGAGGTCGCGCAGGTGCCGGCGGCACTGGCGGTCGCGGCCGGCTGGCGGTTGGCCCGGCTCGACCTGATCCGCCGCGTCCCCGGCACCGGACGCTTCGCCTTCCGGCACCCGGTGCTGCGGATGGCGGTCGCCCAGGACACCGACCCGGCGTGGCGGGTGGACGCCTGCGCGCGAGCGCTCACCGCGCTCGTCGACCTGGGCGCGCCAGCCGCGGACCGGGCCCGCTACGCCGAGCGCCTGCTCGCCCTGCCGAACGGCCGCTGGGCCGGACGCTGCGTCGACGTGCTCTCCCGGGCCGCCCAGGAGATCCGGCGCGAGACACCGGACCTGGCCATCCGCTGGCTGCGGCTGGCGTTGCGGGCGCTGCGGCCGACGGCCGGTGAAGCCCAACGTCGCCGCGACGTGTCACTCGCGCTGGCCCAGGTCACCGGCGAGGCGGGCGACCTGGCCGAGAGCCGGGCACTGCTCCAGGAGATCGTGCCGCTGTTCCCCGCCGACCCGGAGGGACGACGGGCCCAGGCGGTAGCCCTGTGGGCGCGCGTGGAACGCCTGCTCGGCAACTACGCGGAGGCGGTGGCGATCAGCCGGCGCGAGCTGGCCGCGCTGCCGGCCGGCACCGGGCCCACCGGCGGCTACCGGCTCGCCACCGAGATCGGCGTCGCCGGCATCCTGGCCGGCCGCCCCGTGGCCGGGCTGCCCGACGCGCTCACCGCGGATCCCGGCGGCCCGGGCGTGGACCGGGCCGGCCTCCTGGCCGTACGCGGCCTGGCCGCCGTGCACGACGGCGCGCTCGACGACGCCCGTGGGCTGCTCGACGCCGGCGCCCGGATCGTCGACTCGCTGCCGGACCGGGACCTGCGGGACCACCCCGACTGCCTCACCGCGCTCGGCCTGACCGAGCTGTACCTCGAACGGCAGGCCGACGCGGTGCGGCACCTCGACCGCGGGCTGACGCTCGTCCGCGCCTCGCACCGCGACGACGGGTTGTGTCAGCTTCTGCTCGCGCGCACCGAGGTGGCGTACCACGCCGGCCGGCTGAGCACGGCCATCGGACTGGCCACCGAGGCCGGCATCGTCGCCCGGCGCATCGGCAGCCGCCACCTGCTGAGCTTCGCCCTGGCGTTCGAGGCGGAGGCGACCGCCTGGCGTGGCGGTCCTCGGGACGACGACCGGGCGGTGGCGCTGGCCCGCAGCGCCGTCGGAATCGCCACCGACCCCGCCACCTGGTGCGGTCGTACCGCCGCGACCGCGCTGGCGACGGCGGCGCTGCTGGCCGGTGATCCGGCGACCTGTGCCGAACTCGTGCGCTCGGCCGGCGGCGACAGCCGGCTCAGCCGCCTCCAGACCACCCTCCGTCCGATGTGGCACGAGCTGCTCTGCGCCGCCGCACTCGCCGCGGGCGAGGTGGACGACGCCGAGCAGCAGGCCCGGCAGGCGATGGCCGAGGCGGAGCAGGTGGGCCTGCCGGGGCAGCGGGGCTTCGCCGAGTCGGCGTACGGCGAGGTGCTGCTCGCCCGCGGCGAGGTCCCGGCGGCGCAGCTCCACCTGGAGGCCGCTGCCGACCTGTTCCGCTCCGGCGGCATGGCGCTGCGGCGCAGCCTCGCGCTGGCCTCCCTGGCCCGGGCGGCCGAAGCCGCGGACCAGCCCGGCCCGGCGGCGCGGGCCCGCCGCCGGGCGCTGGAACTGGCCGGGTGGTGCGGTACGGAACGGGTCGCCCTGCGACTGGCGCGTCCGGTCGGCCCGCGCGAGGCCGCCGCGCTGACCGACCGGGAATGGCACATCGCGCGGCTGGCGACGACCGGAGTCACCAGCCGGCTGATCGGGCGGCAGCTCAACATCAGCCCGCGCACGGTGGAAGCGCACCTGACCCGGATCTACCGCAAAGCGGGCGTCGCGTCCCGGTCGGGCCTGGTCGCCTGGGTCGCCCGGCTCGACGACACCGATCGGTGACCGCTGTCCGGGCCGGATGACATCGTTCCGTGCAACGCCCGCGGACCGGGTAGCACGAGGCCGCGCCGCCACCGGCCCGGGCCGACGGTCGCTCACATACTCGACTGCATCGGGCGCGATTCCCGCGCACCGGCTGTGGATGGAGGACGAGATGCTGGGCAGAAGATCCGTCAGGAGCCCGCGTACCCTCGCCGCGCCGGTGCCGGCGATGCCGTTCGCCGCCGCCGCTGCGGCGCTGCTGATGCTGACCGGCTGTGGCGGCGAACCGGTGGACGCGGCCACCCCCGCGCCCGAGGGCTCGGCCGGCTTCGGCCGGGACCGGGCCGCGCTGGTGCTCACCGCCTTCGACCAGGCCGACTCGGCCGCCTCGGTGGCCGGCGACATCGAGACGCTGCGGACCCAGGAGGTTCCGCCCTCGCTGGACCTCAGCGTCGCCGCGGTCCGCCGGGCCGCCTACAACCAGCAGGCGCAACCGTCGTTCCAGCACATCAACCCGGCGTTCGCGGTGCCGCCCGGCGACCCGGCGTGCTTCCTCGTCACGGCCACCCTCAAGCTGGCCGGCTCAGAGCTGGCCCCCACCGACGTCAGCCAGTTCGTGCTCGGCACGGACGGCCAGTGGAAGCTCAGCCACAACGTCCAGGTCACCCAGCCTGCGCTGGTGGCCGCCCGGAGCATCGACGGCCGGCCGGCCACCGAGGGCGGCACCGCCCTGGACGAGACCAGCCGCCGGGCGCTCGCCGCCGAGGTGTTCGCCCGCAGCATCGGGTCGACCACCGGCAACCGGTCCCTGATCGCGTCCAGCCCGCTGCTCGACGGCCAGTTCGCCGGCGGCTGGGAGGTCTACGGGCAGCAACTCGCCGGCGTCGGCGCGGAGGTCCGGCGAACCCTGGACCGGGCGGAGTGGTCGGACTGCGCGGTCACGACGCCGACCGGCACGCTGACCTTCCTGACCGTCCACGCCACCGACACGCTGCGCCCGGCGCCCGGCGGTCCGGCCACCGTCCGGATGGTGCCGCAGAGCCCGGACCTGATCGCCACCGGTCATCGCACGGCGGTGAGCGGAAAATCCATCCGGGTCAACCGGGTGGAGACCTTCCTGCTGCTCGTACCGGAGCAGACCACCGGCACGTCGGTGCTGGGACTCAACGACACCGCGTTGACGGTCACCGCCGGCTGACCGCGCACCGACCCCGCCGACGGCAGAAACCGGTGGCATCACTCGGGATCGGAGGCCGCGGACCGCGACGATGACAGCAGCCGTGATCGCCGGCGGGGCCGGTGGTACCCGCGGCCCGGCCACCAGGCTCGGGAGGAACCATGTGGCGTCCGCGCTTCCGATCGGACTACGTGCCGGTGCGGCTGCCCGACGGCCCGCTCGTGGTGCTGGGGGAGACCCGCAGCCTGCTCGTCGACGATCCGGTCGCCGCGGACCTGGCCGACCAGCTCGACGGCGCCGCGCCGCTGGCCGACGTGGTGGCCCGGCTGGCCACCCGGCACCCGGTCGCCGCCGTCGCCACCGCCCTCGCCCGGCTGCGTGACCACGGCCTGCTCACGTCCGGCCCGGCGCACACCTCGCCGGCCGAGGCCGCCGGCTGGGACGCCCGGGGCGTCCCGCCCGAGGCGGGGCGGCGGTGGATGGCCGGTGGCCCGGTCACCGTCGTGGACCTCGGGGCGCCCCGGGTGGCCGAGACCGCCGACGCGCTGCGCGCCCTCGGACTCGCCGTGACAGTGGTCGGGCCGGACGGACCGGACCCCGGCCCGGACGACGCCCAGGTGCTGGTGCTGCCGTCGTCGATGCTCGACCCCCGGCTGGCGTCGATGAACGACCGCCACCTGGCCGCCGGTCGCGCCTGGACCCTGGCCCGGCCGCACGGCAACGTCGTCTTCCTCGGCCCGCACCTGGTGCCGGGCCGTACCGGCTGCTGGGCCTGCCTGCGGCAACGCTGGCAGGAGAACGAGCAGGTGAACGCGTTCCTCGGCGGGCAGGACCTGGCCGGTCCGCTGCCGCAGCCCGGACGGGCGGTCCTGCCCGGACTGGCCACCACCGCCGCCGGCCTGCTCGCCGCCGAACTCGCCGTGCTCGCCGTGCGGGGTACGTCGCCCCGCCTCACCGGCCGGATGGTGGCCCTGGACACCCGGGACCTGAGCACGGAGAGCCACCAGCTCGTACGCCAACCGCAGTGCCCCGCGTGCGGCGACCCGGACCTCGTCCGCAAGGCCGAGCCCCGGATCGACCTGCCACCGAGCGGCGCCCAGCCCAGCCGGGCCGGAGACTCCCGTACCCGGGAACCCGCCGAGACGTACGCGGCACTCGCCCACCACGTCAGCCGGTACCTGGGCGTGGTGAGCCGGCTGACCCCGCTGGAGGCGACCGACAACGGCGTCACCCACACCTACTCCGCCGGGCACAACTTCGCCCAGCCCCGCGAGCTCGCCGGGCTGCGCCGCAACCTGCGCGGGCAGAGCGGCGGCAAGGGCCGGACCGACCTCCAGGCCCGGATGAGCGCGATCGGGGAGGCGGTGGAGCGCTACTGCGGGGTGTGGCGTGGCGACCGACCGGTGCACCGGGCGACCTACCGGCAGCTCGGTCCGGACCGCGCGGTGCACCTGCGCGAGCTGCTGCTGTTCTCGGACCGCCAGTACGCCGACCGGGACCGGCTCAACCGCGACCTCGGCCACCTGCACCGCGTTCCCCGCCCGTTGCCGGAAGACGTGGAGCTGGACTGGACGACGGGCTGGTCGCTGACCCGGCAGACGCCGCGCGAGCTGCCCGCCGCGTACTGCTGGTACGGCCACCCGGAGCTGACCGGGCTGGGGGTGTGCTCGGCCGACTCGAACGGCTGCGCGGCCGGCGGCAACCTGTCCGAGGCGATCCTGCAGGGCTTCTGCGAACTCGTGGAGCGGGACAGCGTCGCCCTGTGGTGGTACCACCGCTCCCGGATGCCCGGCGTGGACCTCGCCTCGTTCGCCGACCCGTGGACCACCGCCTGCGTCGACCACCACGCCACCGCCCTGAGCCGCGAGCTGTGGGCCCTCGATCTGACCGCCGACCTCGGCGTACCCACGTTCGCCGCGGTGTCCCGGCGGGCCGACGGCGGGACGGAGGACGTCCTGGTCGGCTTCGGCGCGCACCTGGACGCGCGGGTCGCGCTGACCCGCGCGCTCACCGAGGTGAACCAGTTCCTGCCCGCCGTGCCCGGACCCACCTCCGAGCGCAACCGGTACGGCGGCGACGACCCGGACACCGCGCGCTGGTTCGGCACGGTGCGGGTCGCCGAACAGCAGTGGCTGTCCCCGGATCCGACCCGGCCGCCGCGCACCGCCGCCGACCACCCGACGCTGACCACCGGCGACGTGGGCGACGACGTGCGCCGGTGCGTACGCCGGGCGGAGCGGGCCGGCCTGGAGGTGATCGTCGTCGACCAGTCCCGCCCGGACGTCGACCTGGCCGTGGTGAAGGTCGTCGTGCCGGGCCTGCGGCACTTCTGGCGCCGGCTCGGCCCCGGTCGGCTGTGGGACGTGCCGGGCCGCCTCGGCCGGGACCCGCTGGCCGCCGACGAGACGTCGGCCAACCCGCTGAACGTGTTCTTCTAGCCGGCGCTCCCGGCCCGCCGGTGAACGTGGAAGGGATGGTGGGGGATGACCACAGTTGCGGACCCGACCGGTCGGCGGCGGTCGTCGTGAACGGCGCCGGCGGCGGTCCTCCGGTCCAGGAGTCGTACCGGCTGCGCCGTGACGCGGAGCTGCGACTCGGTGAGGACGGCTCGCTGCTGCTGCAGCAGACCCGCTTCCGGCTCACCCTGGAGCGACCCGGCATGGGCCGGCGGGCGCTGCTGCTGCGCCTCGCCGCCGACTGGGTCGGCGACGTCGAGGTCGGCCGGCTGATCAGCGGCCTGGAGGGGGAGAGCCGGGTGCTGCCGGCGCAGTTGCTGCTGCGCCGGCTGCTCGCCCACTCCTGGCTGGAGCGCCGCGTCCAGGTCGACGACCGGGCGCTGCTCGACCTCGTGCCCACCGGGCTGGGCCGGGGCAGCCTGCCGGAGAGCCGCCCGCACACCCCGGGGGTCCGCTACCGGCTCTCCCGCTTCGCCACCCTCCAGCACGATCGGGGGATGCTGATGGCCGCGTCGTCGCTGAGCACCCTCACCGTCGGTTGCGCCGACGCCGCCGTCGGCGCGGTGCTGGCCGCCGCCGTGCCGGGCCTCGGACCCGACACGGTGGCCCGCATGCTCGGCGTGCCGCCGGAGGCCGCCGGGCGGGTGCTCGACGAGCTGGCCACCGCCCGGATCCTGGTCACCGACGCCGAGTACGAGGCGGAGCACGACGACGCGCCGCTCGCCTACTGGTCGCCGGAGGAGCTGCGGCTGCACCACCGCTCCCGGGCCGGCCGGCACGCGCTGCCGGTGGGCGGCACCTACCGGATGCGGGAACGCTTCGCGCCGCAGCCGCTGCGCCGCCCGTACGACGGGGGCCGGGCGGTCGAGCTGCCGCTGCCCGACCTGGCGACGATCGCCAAGGCGGATCCCGCGTTCAGCCAGGTCGTCGCGGACCGGCGCAGCGTGCGCGAACACGACGACACCTCGCCGCTGCCCCTGGAGCGGCTGGCCGAGTTCCTGTACCGGTCACAGCACACCACAGTCGTCGGCGAGGCCGGTGGACAGGAGGTGGGCCACCGGCCCTACCCGGGCGGCGGCGGTGTCTACGAGCTGGAGATCTATCCGCTTGTCGCGCGCTGCGCCGGGCTCGACCCCGGGCTCTACCACTACGACGGCGTCGGGCACCGGCTGGAGCCGGTCGCCGGCTGGGGCGCGGCCGCCGACCGGCTGCTGGCGTACGCCCGGGCGGCCGGCGCCATGCCCCGGCCGCCGCAGACGGTCCTGGTGGTCACCGCCCGGGTCCAGCGGCTGATGTGGAAGTACGAAGGGATGAGCTACGCCATGATTCTCAAGGACGCGGGTGTGCTGACCCAGCAGATGTACCTCGTCGCCACCGCCATGGGGCTGGCGCCGTGCGCCCTCGGCGCCGGGGACTCCCAGGCCTTCGCCGAGTTGTCCGGGCTCGATCCGCTCGTCGAACCGAGCGTGGCCGACTTCCTGCTCGGCTCGCGCCGTCCCGCCGACACGGGGGCCCGGCCGTGAAGTTCCGGCGGCAGGCGCTGCGTCAGCTGGAGGCGCCCGAGCAGCTCGACCGCGCGGTCCGGCTGACCACAGTGCCGAACTGGCTGGCCACCGTGGCGCTGGTCATCGTCGTGGTGGCCGCCGGGGTCTGGTCGGTGCGTACCGTGGTGCCCCGGACCGTCGAGGCCGCCGGGGTGCTGATCCACTCCAACGGGATCTCCGCCCTCGACGCGCTCGACAGCGGCCAGGTCACCAAGGTGTGGGCGTCGCCGCACCAGCGGGTCACGAAGGGCACGCCCCTCTACAGCCTGCGCACCATGGACGGCAAGGTGCGGGTGGAGAACGCGCCGGGTGACGCGTACGTCGTGGCCTGGCTGGTCTCGGAGGGCGAGATCGTCACCCCCGGCACGCACCTGGCCGACCTGGAACGGCTCGACACCGCCGGGGACGCGTTGCAGGCCGTCGTCTACGCTCCCGCCGTCGCCGCGCCCCTGCTGCAACCGGGCGTACCCGTCGAGGTGGCCGCCGCGGCGGCGCCCCGCAACGTGTTCGGCACCCTGGCCGGCCGGGTGACCACCATCGGCGCCTTCCCGGAGACCGAGGCCTCGCTGCGCGCCTTCCTGGGCACCGGGCCGGACGTCCGGCGGCTGCTCGCCCGGGGCAGCGTGGTCCGGGTGACAGTCACCCTGGAGCCCGACCCGGCGGCCCCGGGTGGCCTGCGCTGGACCAAGTCCCCGCCGCCGTTCCAGCTCAACTCGGCCAGCGAGGTCACCGCCTGGTTCACAGTGGACCAGGAACACCCGATCGACTGGTTGCTGGGACGATGAGCGCGCCCCCGACCGCCGCCACCGGAACGCCGGAGCCTCCCCGCATCCGGCGTCGACGGGTCCGTACGCCCACCCTGATCCAGATGGAGGCGGTGGAGTGCGGCGCCGCCGCGCTCGGCATCCTGCTCGCCCACCACGGCCGGCACGTACCCCTGGAGGAGCTGCGCCGGGTGTGCGGGGTGAGCCGGGACGGCTCCACAGCGGCCACTGTGCTCCGGGGCGCCCGCCGGTACGGGATGGTGGCGAAGGGCTTCCAGATGGACCTGGCCGGCCTGGCCACGGTGGCGCTGCCGGCGGTGCTGTTCTGGCGGTTCGAGCACTTCGTGGTGCTGGAGGGGCTCGGCCGCAAGGTCTTCATAAACGATCCGGCCACCGGCCCCCGCGCGGTGAGCTGGGAGGAGTTCGACGGCGCCTTCACCGGCATCGCGCTCACCATGGAGCCCGGCCCGGAGTTCCGGCCGGGCGGCACCCGCTACCGGCTGGTGCGGGCGCTGGCCGAACGGTGGCGCGGCCCGGGCTCGGCGATCGCGCAGATGCTGCTGCTCGGCCTGCTGATCGCCGTGGTCGGCTTGACCATCCCGGTGATGGCGAAGGTCTTCGTCGACCGGGTGCTGCTCCAGGAGGACCGGGCCGCGTTCGCCGGCCTGGTGGCGGCGGTGGCGGTGGCCACCGTGCTGACCTTCCTGGCCGGCCTGCTCCAGCAACGCCTGACCGTACGCGCGGAGACGGCGCTCGCCCTGAGCAGCGCGGCCCGGTTCTTCCGACATCTGCTGCGGCTGCCGCCGGCCTTCTTCGACCAGCGGCAGGCCGCCGACCTCAGCCAGCGGGTCCGGGGCAACGAGGTGGTCGCCGAGGTGCTCACCCGCCGCGCGGCCACCACGGTGGTGGACACCGGCCTGGTGCTGGCGTACGGGGCGCTGCTCTGCCAGTACGACCTGCTGCTCGGACTCTGCGCGGCGGTCCTCGCCGGGCTGAACGTGAGCGTGCTGCGTTACGTCGCCTCGACCCGGTCGACAGCCGTCGCCGGGCTCCAGGCGGACCGCAGCAAGCTGGTGACCACCGTCTACACCACGGTCCAGATGATCGAGACGGTGAAGGCCGGCGGCGAGGAGGAACGCGCCGTGGCCCGGTTCGCGGCGCGCCACGCCACAGTCGCCACCCGCCAGCAGCGGCTGGGGGTGCCCACCGCTGTGCTCTCCGTCCTGCCCGCGTTCCTCGCCTCCGGGACCACCGCCGTGCTGCTGGGGCTGGGCAGCCGGCAGGTGGTGGCGGAGGCGATGAGCGTCGGCGTGCTGGTCGGCATGCAGAGCCTGGCCGCCGCGATGAACCGGCCGTTGGGCAACCTGACCGCGCTGGGCTCGCGGCTGCAGGACATGAGCGCCGACCTCAACCGGCTGCGGGACGTGGAGCGGTACCCGCTGCCGTCGGCCGGGGACCGGCCCGCCGGGCCGTTGGCGCCGATGGAGGGGCACCTGCGCATCGAGGACGTGACCTTCGGCTACAACCCGCTGGGCCGGCCGCTGCTGGAGAACTTCAGCCTGGACCTGCCGCCGGGTGCCCGGGTGGCGCTCGTCGGGCGGTCGGGCAGCGGCAAGTCGACAGTGGGCCGGCTGGTGGCCGGGCTCTACCGCCCGTGGACCGGGCGGGTCACCGTGGACGGCCTCGAACGGCCGGGGACCGACGACGGCCTCTGGGCGGCCACGGTGGCCATGGTGGACCAGGACCAGCGGCTGTTCGAGGGCACGGTGCGCGACAACGTCACCATGTGGGACCTCACCGTCGCGGACGAGGACGTCGTCACCGCGCTGACCGACGCCTGCCTCTACGACGAGGTGGCGGCCCGGCCGGGCGGCCTGGCCAGCCCGGTACGGGAGAACGCCCGCAACTTCTCCGGCGGGCAGCGGCAGCGGCTCGAGATCGCCCGCGCGCTCGTCCGCAATCCCCGGGTTCTCGTGCTCGACGAGGCGACCAGCGCGCTGGACGCCGAGACCGAACGCCAGATCGACAGGCACCTGCGGCGGCGGGGGGCGACCTGCCTGATCGTGGCCCACCGCCTGTCCACGGTCCGCGACTGCGACCTGATCGTCGTGCTGGACGGCGGCCGGGAGGTGGAGCGCGGCACCCACGAGCAACTGGTCGCCCGCGACGGCGCGTACGCACGCCTGGTCCGGGACCACTGACCACGACGACCCGAGGAGACGCTGATGAGCGGCGCGGTGGAGAATCCCTCGCCCGGCAATCTGATCGGCTTCTGCGCCGACGGCGTACGCCAGGTCTGCCGCCTCGACGACACGGTGGCGGGCTGGCTGGTGACCGGCGGCGAGGCCGACCTGTTCGCGGTGCGCCGGGCCGGGACGAACCCGTCGCGCCGGCACCACGTGGCCCGGCTGCCGGCGGGTGGCCTGGTGCCGACGTCCACCGCGATCGGTGTGTGGCAGCTGATCCTGGTGCCGCTGCCCGGCACGGACCTGCGCGGACTGTCCCGGCCCCACCTGTCGCTGCTGGAGCGGCAGGTACGGCCCGGCCTCCCGGCGGACGAGGAGGTGTCGCCGCGGGCGCGGCGCGCCGCGGCGGAGCTGGTCGCGGCGGTGGACCTGGTGCTGGTGGCCGTCGCCGACGCGCTGCGCCGCGGGCAGGCGCCCCGGGAGGCGTCCACCCTGAGCGGGCGCGAGATCGTGTCGCTGGCGCAGGGGAGCGCCCTCGTCTCCACCGGCGGTGCCTGGTGGCTGCGCAGCGCCGGCGGGCAGTTGCGCCGCAACGACGGCGGTCCGGCGGAGATGTCGGGGGAGCGGGAGCTGTTGCTGGTCGCCGAGCGGGACTGGGTGGTGGCCGAGTCGCCGTGCGCGGTGGAGAGCCACGGCAGCTGGGACCTGCTGGTCAGCGGTCAGCTCCGGTCGGCGGTCGACCAGCACGTGGTGCGGCTGCTGCGGATGGTGGAGACCCGCGTCGAGGAGGCCGACGCGGCCCTGCTGAGCGGCGTGGAGCGGCGCCGGCAGATCGACGCCGAGGTGCTCGCCGCGGCGGCCCGCCGGTCGCTCGGGGTGATCGGCGCGGGCGGTTCGCTCCCGGTTCCGGACACCGAGGCCGGCTTCGACAGGTACGGGCGGGCGGCCTCGGTGGTCCGGGTGGTCACCGAGGGGATGGGCAGCCCGGTCAACGAGCCGGCCGACCGCAGCGGCGCGCCACTTGACGACCGGGTGGCGGTGCGTGCGGTGTCCCGGGCGTCCAGCCTGTTCCTGCGCGAGGTGCGGCTTCCGGACCGGTGGTGGCGGCGGGACCTGGGGCCGCTCGTGGGGTGGCGGACCGGCGACGACCCGTCCCGGGCCGTCGCGGTGCCGCTGGTGTTCCGCCGGGGCCGCTACCACCACGTCGACCCGGAGACCCGGGCGTACGGGCCGATCGACGCGACGGTCGCCGCGACGTTCGCCGCCGAGGCGACCCAGGTGCAGGCGCCGCTGCCGCAGGCCGCCCGGATGCGCCACCTGCTGCGGGCCGGGCTCGTCGGTGCGGCCCGCGACGTGCGCGGGCTGCTCGTCGCCGCCGCCTGCGTGGCGCTGCTGGGCCTGGGCGTGCCGCTGGCCACCGGCGAGGTGCTGGGCCAGTTGGCCCGGCAGGGCGAGGTGGACGGCCTGTTCGGTTTCCTCGCGCTGATGCTCAGCGCCGCTGTGGTCGCGGGACTGGTCGGCGTGGTGCAGAACCTGCGGTTGCTGCGGTTGGAGGGCCGGTTGCAGTCCGGCGCGCACCTGGCGCTCTGGGACCGGCTCATGCGGCTGCCCGCCCGGTTCTTCACCGGTCGCAGCAGTGGTGAGATCGCCAACTCGATGTTGGGGATCTCGTTCGTCGGCGAGGCGCTGAGCGCGCTGCTGCCGCAGCTCGTCTCCGCGGCCGCGACCGTCGCGGTGACCCTCGGCCTGCTCCTGGTGGTCGAGCCCGTGCTCGGGCTGTGGGGGGCGGGGATCGTCGCCGTCACCATGCTGGCCTTCGGCGCGTTCGCCGTCCTGATCGTCCGCCGGCAACGGATCGCGCTTCCGGCCGAGCACCGGGCGGCGGCGATGACCAACCAGTTGCTCGGGGGAATCGTCAAGATCAAGGTGGCGGCCGCCGAGGCCCGGGCGCACGCCCGCTGGTCGGAGGTGGCCGCGGTGGCCCGGGCGGCGCTGCAACGGGTCCGGCAGAGCCAGGCGGGCCTGGTCGCGTTCGCCACGGTGCTGCCGGTCGCCGGTCAACTGGTCCTGTTCGCCGTGCTGATGGGGCCGCTCGCCGGCCGGGTCACGCCGGCCGACTTCTTCGTCCTCAACGTCAGCTTCGCGATGCTGCTCGGCGCGCTGCTCGTGCTGGTGTCGGCCGGGGTCGAAGTGATCGCGGCGGTGCCCCGCCTGGGCGGCCTGCGGGACATCCTGCGCGCCGACCCCGAGGCCCGGCCGGACCGGGTGGACCCGGGCGAGCTGCGCGGTGAGGTCGCACTGCACCGGGTCACCTTCGCCTACCAGCCGGACGAGCCGCCGGTGCTCGTCGACATCGACCTGCACGTGCGCCCGGGTGAGTTCGTCGCCATCGTCGGGCCGAGCGGCTGCGGGAAGTCCACACTGCTCCGGTTGCTGCTCGGTTTCGAACGCCAGCAGCAGGGCGCGGTGCTCTACGACGGCCAGGACCTCGCCGAACTCGACGTGCACGCGGTCCGCCGGCAGTGCGGGGTGGTCCTGCAGGACGGCCAGCTCTTCGCCGGCTCGGTGCGGGACAACATCTGCGGCGCCGGCAGCTTCCCGCTGGACCAGGTCTGGGAGGCGGCGCGGATGGCCGGCCTCGCGGACGACCTGGAGGCGCTGCCGATGGGGATGAGCACCATGGTGCCGTTCGGCGGCGGGACGCTCTCCGTCGGGCAGCGTCAGCGGGTGCTGATCGCCCGCGCGCTGGCTCCCCGGCCCCGGATCATCTTCCTCGACGAGGCGACGAGCGCGCTCGACAACCGGACCCAGGAGGTGGTCACCAGGAGCACCGCGGACCTGGCCGCGACCCGGCTGGTGATCGCCCACCGGCTGTCCACGGTCCGCGCGGCGGACACCATCGTGGTGCTCGAAGCGGGGCGGATCGTCCAGCGGGGCACCTACGACGAGTTGATGGACCAGCCCGACGGGCTGTTCCACCGGCTGGCGCGACGGCAACTCGTGGACCAGCCGGAACGGTCCGACGCCGTGGTGGAGAGCCGGCAGCCGGACGGGCAGCCCGCGACGGGCTGAGGGCCGGTCAGCCGTTGTCGATGACCGCGCCGTCCTCCACGCACACGTCCGTGCCGAGGTGGTTCTCCAGCAGTTCCGCGACGTGCGCCTCGGCCTGGTTCTCCACGGCCAGCCGGAACGCCTCGGTGAGCACGCCGACCACGCCCTGGGTCAACAGCAGGGTCTCCCGGTCGAGGTCGGCCCAGGACGATCGGTTGCCGCTGCGCACCAGCTCCGGCGCGAGGGCCAGCAGCCGGGCGGTGACGGCGGCGACCAGATCGTCGGCGACCGGCCGGAGGCTGTCCAGCACCTCGCTGAGGGTCTGCAACGCCGGCACCGTGCCCACCCGTACCCGATGCAGGTCCAGGGCGGCGCGCAGCGGACGTGGCCGGGAGGTGCGGACGGTGCCGTCGTCGGCCCGTCCGATCACGCCGTGCCGGGTCAGCGCATGGGCCAGCGCGGGACGGTCGGCGGCCAGGCGCTGCAGCATCGCGGTCAGCCCGTCCGGCGCCTCGTCACCGGCCCGGACCCCGAGCATGGCCTCGATCGAGACCAGGTTGAAGCCCTGCCGCTGCAGGGCGAGGATCGCGTCCAGCCGGCGGACGTGGGAGTCGTCGTAGAGCGCGGCCCGGCCGTGCCGAACCGGTGGGGGCAGCAGCCGCCGGGCCTGGTGGGCGCGGATGTTGCGCGGCGACATGCCGACCTTGCGGGCGAGTTCGTCCACGCTGTACCCGGCCGGGCCGCCGGGTGTCGTCGTCACCTCGTCGATGGTCACGGTGGCCTCCGGCAGCACTCGGTGACGGAACACGGCAGCCGCCGGACCGCTGTCACGGTGGGCGATCCGACGATCGCAGCGTAGGTGCGGGCGCCGCGCGGGTGACAGGCGAGGAATTACTACTTGTTCACACTGATGACAATCATTAGAATCGCCAATCCGCGTCACGCCGTTGATTTCCATTACCCGGCTTTCGCCGCGGCGCGGACCGGTCGCGGCCGCATTCGATGAAATTCCCACTCGTCGGGCGGGCCGGAACGGCCGGTGGCCCACGATGAATCGGAACCGGCGGCCCGGACCCTCCCGCGCTGCCTGTCGCCGCCCCCGGTGTCGTCGTGGGCGGCCGACCGTCGAAGGGAGCAGGGGTGTGACAAATGTCGATCGAGCGGTCTTCGTGGCCGCGTACAGCCGGCTGGTCGCCGACGTCTGGGCCGACCCGGCCAAGGAGCAGGCGCTCGACCGGGACCCACGGGGGTTCCTCGCCGGCTACGGCCTTCACCTGCCCGAAGAGGTGCAGGTCCGGGTGGTCCGGGACGTCGCCGACGCCGATCCGGACCTCGAGGTGCAGGTCAAGTCGTGGGAGCTGGCGGAGTCCAGCGGCGCCTTCGTGCTCTTCGTGCCCTCGCTGCTGCCGGTGGCCGAGGCGGAGCTGGCCGAGGACGAGCTGGACAGCGTCGTTGCCGGCCTGGACTCCAGCTGCGCGTGCTGCTGCCCGTGCTGCTGCACCTGACACCGATGTCTGCCGCCCGCCGGCCGGCACGGCAGATTCTGATGGCAGTCAGCGGAAATCCTTGATTGCCGAACCTCGATCTTCCTAGCGTTCTCGCCACAGCAATTAACCGCCCGGCCCGCAGCCCCAGGAAAGGACCGAACGATGAGCAACGACGAGCAGGAATACGGCGCGAGATTCGTGACCAAGTACTCGGAACTGGTCACCGCGGTGTGGCGCAGCGACGAGGAACTGCAGCGGCTCCTCGCCGACCCGACCGGCTACGCGACGGCGGCCGGCCTGCCGGTCGCCCCCGGCGCCACCGTCGAGGTCGACCGCGCCCAGCCCGCCACGCTCTACACCAAGGAGCAGATCGTCGCCGACTGGTCCGGTACGCCCGGCCGGCACGTGCTGCACGTGCCCGAGGTGCCGCTGGTCGACCTCAACGAGCTGACCGAGGCCGAGCTGGAGACCGTCGCCGGCGGCGTGGCGCCGGCGGCCGACAACAACGTCAACATCATCGCCGTCCTCATCGTCTGAGTTCCCCTCCGCACCCCGCCGGGAGCCTCGATGACTGACACGACCGAGACCATCGCGTTCCGATCCGGCACCTACCGGACGGCCACTGTGGAGCAGACCTGGGCACGGGTCGGCGGCATGCTCGACCGGTTCCGGATCACCCGGGTCGCCGACATCACCCGGCTCGACGAGATCGGCCTACCGGTGCACGTCGCCTACCGGCCGGTCGGAGCCACCATGGCGGTGAGCGTCGGCACCGGCGCCACGGCGACGCAGTCCCGGGTCAGCGCGGTGATGGAGAGCATCGAGTCCTGGCATGCCGAGAACCTCCGGCCGGGGACCGCCGTCCGGTCCCCGGCCGAGGCGCTCGACCTGCCGTACGACGTCCGGTGGCTGCACCTGGCGGAGCGGTCGCCCCTGACCCCCGCCGTCGAACTCGACTGGGTGGCCGGCCGTGGGCTGGTGACCGGAGCGCCCTGCCTGGTGCCGCGCGCCACGATCGAACTCGACTTCACCGTCCGGCGGGGCTGGGACCGCGCCCTGTTCACCCCCAGCAGCAACGGGCTGGCCACCGGCAACACCTTCGCCGAGGCCAGCCTGCACGCCCTGCTGGAGGTCGTCGAGCGCGACTGCATCGCCCCGTACTGCACCTCGCCGCTCGCCGAGCGCACCTACACCGACCCGGGCACCGCCACGAACGCGATGACCCGCACCGTGCACGAGGCGCTGGTGCGGGCCGGCTGCTGGGTGGAGGTCTGCGACATCACGAACGCGGTCGGCGTGCCCTGCTACGCCGCCTCGATCTGGTCCCCCGACCTGCCGGTCACCTTCGGCGGCTTCGGCTGCCACGTGGATCCGGAGATCGCTGTCGGCCGGGCCATGTCGGAGGCGGCACAGTCGCGGCTGGTCATGGTCTCCGGGGCCCGGGACGACATCGACGCCACCGCGTACCACGACGTCGGCGCGCCGCCGGTGCCGCCACCCACCGTCGACCGGCCGGTCCGGCCGGTCCGCCGCGACCCCCCGCCCGCCGGGGACGTGACCCAGGTGCTGCGCGAGCTCGCGTCGCGGGTGCAGCGGATAACCGGCGTCGAGCCGTTCAGCGTCGACCTGACGCACGACGACATCGGCATCCCGGTGAGCAAGGTGTTCGCCCCCGGCCTGCGGATGTTCGACGAGCGGGCCCTGAGTACCCGACCAGGAGTGCCCCGTGACTGACGTCGTCTTCATCGGTCCGAGCCTGCCGGCCGACGAGGTCGGCCGGCTGCTGCCCGACGCGGTGGTGCTGCCGCCCGTCGCGCACGGCGACCTGCTCCGCCTGGACGTCGGCCCCGGCGACCGGGTCCTCGTCGTCGACGGGTTCTTCCTGCAACACCCGCCCGTACGCCACCGGGAGATCCTCGACCTGCTCGACCGCGGGGTGACAGTGGCCGGCGCGGCCAGCATGGGTGCGCTGCGCGCCGCCGAGCTGTGGCCGTTCGGCATGCGTGGCGTGGGCGAGGTGTTCCAGCTCTACCGCGACGGTGTCGTCACCGGCGACGACGAGGTGGCGGTGGTGCACGGGCCCGCCGAGGAGGGCCACCGCACGTTGAGCGAGCCGCTCGTGAACATCCGGGTCGAGCTGCGCCGCGCCGTCGCCGCCGGGGTGCTCGGCCAGGCCGAGGCCACGCTGTTGCTGGACGTCGCCCGGGACCTGCCGTTCCGGCGGCGGTCGTACCGCGCGCTGGAGCGCACCGCGCCACCCGGGGCCGCGGCCGTGGTGGACCGGTTCCTGACCTGGCGCCGGCACGACCCCTGGGACGCCAAGGGCGCCGATGCGCGGCTGCTGCTTTCGATGGCGGCGGCAGACGCGCCGGAGCTGTGCCCGGCGCACGCCGGCGACCAGCCGATCGACAACCTCCACACCCGCTTCCTCGACAGCTGGCGGTCGCGGTTCGCCGGGAAGCCGGTCGGTGGGCACTGGGTCAGCGACCGGGACGCCGCGGCGGTGCTGATGCTGCTGCACCCCGAGGCGCCGGCCTGGCACCGGCGTGGGGTGCTGGCCGGGCTGGCCGAGGTCGACATCGCCGACCCGGCGGTCGAGGAACGCGCCCACCAGGCGGCGTGCGAGCGCGGCCTGACCGGCACGGCGCCGGGTGGGTGGGACTGGCTCACCGACCGGGAACGGGGCATCGGCGACCGCGAGGCGGTGCTGCGGGTGCTGGTGCGGGCGTTCGGCACCACGCCGTACCGCAGCCTGGCGCTGTGGATGGTCGCGGCGCCGCTGCGTACCCCCGCGTTGCTCGCCGCGGCGCGGCAGGTCGCGGCGACCGCGGCGTCGCTGAACGAGACGCTCGTCCCGCGTACGACGGGACACCGCCGCCCGGGCGGCCGGCTCCACTTCCGCACCGAGGTGGTCGACGAGTGCTTCGCGCGGTTGTGGGGCTGCGACGCCGACGGGCTGGAGTCGGCGGCGTGGGACCGGGGCTTCGACGGCCTGGCGTCGTTCCGGTACGCCGCCGAGCCGCTCGTGGCGTACGTCAAGGCGTTCGGCGCCCCGCGACTGCCGGCGGTGGCGCAGGGCGCGCAGGAGGACATTCCGGCCGGTTGCACGGCCCGGGTCGGCTGAGGAGGCGTCGATGAGCGGAACGGTGAAGGCGGCACTGGTCTACCCCCCGCTGACCGACCCCACCTCGGGGTACCACTCCCTGAACTACCTCGACTCGTACGCCCGGGCACAGGGGCACCGGCCGGCGGAGATCATCGACGCCAACATCGAGGCGTTCCACCACTCGTACACGCCGTCGGCGTACGAGTGGCTGCGACGGGAGCTGTCCCGGTCCTCGACCGACGACCTCAGCGGCCCGGACGCGCTGATGGCCCGGGCGAACCACCTCGGCCTGCCCGACCCCGATCCGGAGCGGCTGCGCCGGTCGATCGGGGTGTTGCAGGATCCGAACCTGTTCTACGACTACCGGCACTACCAGGACGCGGTCGAAGGCGTGATCTCCTGGATGGACGCGCTCGGCGCGGTCGGGTTCCCCGGGCAGTTCCGCGCCGGCTTCCGGCTGCAGCCACCGCCGATGATCTCGATCGGCTCGGTGGCCGCGCTCACCGACGAGGCGCTGCTCGGTCGGCTCAACAAGCCCTTCCAGCCGTACTACGAGGACGTGCTGATCCCGCGGCTGGCCGCCGGTGGCCACCAGGTGATCGGGATCAGCGCCACCTATCAGTGGCAGCTTCCGTTCGCGCTCTGGATCGCCCGGCTCGTCCGCCGGGCCTGCCCGGACGTCTTCCTCGTCGCGGGCGGCACGGAGATCTCCGACGTCTGGAAGTGCGCCAGCAGACCCGAGTACGTCTTCCAGGTGCTCGCCGACTTCGACGCGATCGTGGTCGGGGAGGGGGAGACCGCGTACACGGAGATCCTGGACGCGGTGGCGGCCGGCACCCTGCCGGCCGGGCACCCCAACGTCCGCCTGCACCCCAAGTACGGCCGCCAGCGCCAGCTGCCCCTGCGCTACGAGCGTCTGGCGCAGGTGCCGGTCCCGGATTTCTCCGGTCTGCCCTGGGACCTCTACCTCAGCCCGGAACGGTTCGTCTACTACTCGCCGACCCGCGGCTGCTACTGGAACAAGTGCACGTTCTGCGACTACGGCCTGAACACCGACGGCCCGACGAGCCCGTGGCGGCAGGACACGGTCGGCAAGATGATCACGGACGTCACCGAGCTGTCGAAGTTCGCCAAGTTCATCTACTTCTCCGTGGACGTGCTCGCTCCCGCGACCATCCTGCGCTTCGCCGAGCAGGTCGTGGAGCGCGGGCTCGACTTCCGCTGGGGCGCCGAGATCCGGCTGGAGAAGTACTGGTCGGACGAGCGCTGCGAGCTGCTGCGGCGCAGCGGATGCGTGGCCGTGTCGGTCGGTTTCGAGTCCGGCAACCAGCGCATCCTCGACCTGATCGACAAGGGCACCAGACCGGAGCAGGTACGGCGCACCATGACCGCGATGACGAAGGCCAACATCGGCGTGCAGATGATGGGCTTCACCGGCTTTCCCACCGAGACCCGCGAGGAGGCGCTGGACAGCATCGCGTTCCTGCGCGACAACCCCGACCTGTGGACCCTCGGCGGGCTCGGCGACTTCATGCTGACCCCGGGCGCCATCGTCGCCAAGGAGCCGGACCGGTTCGGCATCACGAACGTACGGCCGGTGGAGGGTTCGGACATCGTCCGGATGCTCCGGTACGACGAGCCGGTGACCGAGGCGGCGCAGGCCGAGGTCGCCCGGGCCAAGGCCGACCTCAACCCGGGACACTTCCACCGTCCCTGGCTGGGCAGCACCGACACCCCGCACACGTTCTTCTACCACGACCGGTACGGCACCGCGGTACGTGGTGTGCTCGCCCACGACCGGGTGCGGCACGACACCGACGACCGGACCGAGTTCCTCGCCAACGGCGCGTTCGTGGACCGCGACGACGAGCAGGTCTGGGACGCGTACCGGCGGATCCGGTCCGACGAGCAGGAGGGCGTCCCCGGCGACCTGCCGGCGAACCGGCACCTGTTCCGCCGCACCGACGGCCAGGTGTTCGCGCTCAACCGCAGCAGCCGTCTGTTCCTGGACCTGTTCAGCACGCCGCTCACGCTCGCCGAGGCGCAGCGTCGGCTCTGGATCGTCGAACCGGCGGTCGCCGACCGGGTCTGGCGCACGTTCATCGGGCAGCGGTTGATCCGCCGGCACCAGCTCCCGGCCCCGGCCCGGCCGACGCGGTGACCCGAGCGCCGGTCGGGCCGGCGCACCCCGCCGAGTGGGATTTTGCACTCCCAGTGCACTTGTTTCCGGTTTCGCTGCTGCCTAGCGTCAGGCCATGGCTGACTCGTGGACGTTCGCTGTGGCCCGTGACGACCTCGCCCGCACCACGCTCGCCGACGGCGCGGCGCCCGCCCTCGCCGACGGGGAGGTGCTGCTGCGCGTGGACCGGGTCGGCCTGACCGCCAACAACGTGACGTACGCGGTGCTCGGCGAGGCGATGCGCTACTGGGAGTTCTTCCCGCCCGAGCCGCGCGGGCTCGACCGGCGGTGGGGACTGCCGCCGCTGTGGGGCTTCGCCGAGGTGGTTGCATCCACAGTGTCAGAAGTTGAGCCGGGCGTGCGGGTCTACGGCTACCTGCCGCCCGCCGGCCACCTCGTGGTACGCCCGGAGCGGGTGGACGGGACCGGCTTCCGGGACGCCAGCCCGCACCGGGTCGGGCTGCCCTCGCCGTACAACTCCTACCGGTCGACCACCGGCGACCCCGCGTACCGGGCGGAGCAGGAGGACCTGCTGATCCTGTTCCGGCCGCTGTTCTTCACCTCGTTCATGCTCGCCGACCAGGTCGTCGACAACGACTGGTACGGCGCGGAATCGCTTGTGCTGTCGTCGGCGTCGAGCAAGACGGCGTACGCCGCCGCGTTCGAGCTGCACGGCCGCGGCCATCGCCTGATCGGTCTCACCTCACCCGGCAACCTCGCCTTCACCAGGTCGCTCGGCTGCTACGACGATGTCCTCGCGTACGACGACATCGCGGCGCTCGACGTCGTGCCGACGGTCTACCTCGACCTGTCCGGCGCGCCCGCGCACCGGGCCGCCCTGCGGGCCCACCTCGGCGACCGGCTCGTCCGGGACATCGCCGTCGGCCTCACCCGGCAGACGCCGAACGCCGACGCCGCCGAGGAGGTCTTCTTCGCGCCGGTCCAGATGCGCAAGCGCAGCCGGGACTGGGGCCGCGACGGCCTCGACGCCCGGTTCGCCGACGCCTGGCAGCGGTTCTCGCAGGTGGTGAGCGGATGGCTCGACGTGCGGGCCGGCGCCGGCCCGGAGGCGCTGCGGGACGCCTGGCTCGACGTCCTCGCCGGCCGTACGCCGCCCCGGGTGGGCCACGTCGTGCAGCTCTGAGAGCGTCAGCGGTCGAGGTAGGCGGACAGGCCGCCGAGCTCCTCGTTGGCGATGAAGACCGAACGGACGTTGATGACGGCTTCCTCGACGTGCACCGGGCAGCCCCACGCCGAGTCGCCCCACGAGTCGGCGACCTTGATCTCGGCGGGCGCGGCGCAGCCGTCGCTGCCGCCGAGCTGACACCGCTCGGGGCGGGGAGTGGCGGCCTGCGCGGCGGCGGCGGCGCGCAGCCGGGCGGTGAGTTCCGCCGCCGCGGCGGCGCGCTGTTCCGCCTCGGCCCGTAGCTCCCGCTCCGCCCGCACCACCCGGGCCAGCTCGTCGTGGGCGGCTCGCGCGCGGGCGTCCGCTTCGGACTTCGCCTGTTCGATGTGGTGACGTTCGATGGCCAGGGCGGCGGTGCCGGTGAAGACCCGGGCGAGGGCCAGATCGGTGTCCCGCGGGACGCGCGGGGTGCGGTGGTACATGGCGAACGTGCCGAGCAGGCTGCCGTCGCGGGCCAGGATCGGCGTGGACCAGCAGGCGGCGAGCCCGGCCCGCTCGGCCAGATCGCGGAAGTCGGCCCAGAACGGGTCGGTGGCGATGTCGGTGACGACGACCGGCTCCCGCCGGTGCGCGGCGGTGCCGCACGATCCGACGCCCTCACCGGTGGCGATCCCGTCGATGGCCTCGTTGTAGAAGTCGGGCAGGCTGGGCGCGGCGCCGTGGCGCAGGTGCCGGCCGTCGGCGTCGGCGAGCAGGACGGAGACGAGCACCTCCTGCGGCGCGAGGTTCTCGATGCAGCGGGCCATCCCGTCGAGCACCTCGGTCAGGGGCGCCTGCCGGGCGATCTGCTCCAGCATGGCGCGGTGCTCGGCCATCAGCCGTTGCGCGTGCTTGACCTGCGTGGTCTCCACTCCGATCACGCGGATCCCGGTCACCGTGCCGGCGGCGTCACGGCGCGCCTCGTAGGTGAAGTCGAAGAACGCCTCCCGCGCTTGCGAGCCGGTGCCCAGCATGATCCGGGCGTCGTGACCGGTGTAGGACTCGCCCGTCCGGTAGACCTCGTCCAGCAGGGCGATGAAGCCCTGGCCGTCCAGTTCCGGCATCAACTCGGCGAGCGGAACTCCGGTACGTGCGCGTTCCTCACCGATGGCGGCGAAGAATGCCGGGTTCGCCGCCTCCACCACGTGCGTCGGCCCGGCGAGCGCCGCGAAGACGGCGATGGACTTGCCGAACAGCGTCCGCAGGTCCTCGTCCGCCGGCCTGGGCAGGTCCTGGCCTGGTAGCGCCGTCATGCCTGGTCTTCCTCCCCGCCGCTTCGTCGACCGTCGCAAGATTACGGGTCAGTGACCGACGTTCACATCTTGGCATCGACGTCCGCCTCCGTTACCGTCGTGGGAACGCTCCCACGAACTTAGATACGTCGATGTGATCAGGAGGAAACACGTCGTGGCTATCCTCTCCGCCCGCCGCAGGTCAGCGGCCATCAGCGTGGCGGCCGTAGCGGGTCTCGCCGCCGCCGGCGTCGGCCTCGCCGTCGGCGGCGCGTCCGCCGGCACCGTGTCCGGATCGCTCTACCGCGACCCGTCCTCGGCAGTCGTCCGCTGGGTCGCCGCCAACCCGGGCGACTCCCGCGCCGCCGTCATCCGCGACAAGATCGCCAGCCAGCCGCAGGCCCGCTGGTACGCCAACTTCAACCCGTCGACCATCCAGTCCGAGGTCTCCAGCTTCATCGGCGCCGCCAACGCGGCACAGCAGATCCCGGTGCTGTCGGTGTACGAGATCACCAACCGCGACTGCGGCGGCGCCAGCGCCGGCGGCGCGCCGGACCTCAACCAGTACCAGACCTGGGTGTCCAACTTCGCCCGCGGGCTCGGCAACCAGACCGTCCTGATCATCCTGGAGACCGACTCGCTGGCCCTGCAGACCTGCCTGAGCACCAGCGAGCTGAACGCCCGCAACCAGGCGCTCACCACGGCGACCCAGACCATCAAGTCGGCCAACCCCAACGCCAAGGTGTACCTCGACGGCGGCCACTCCACCTGGAACAGCGCCAACGACACGGCCAACCGGCTCCGCGCGGCCGGCGTGCAGTACGCCGACGGCTTCTTCACCAACGTGTCGAACTTCAACCCCACGTCCAGCGAGGCGAACTTCGGCCGGGCCGTCATCTCCGCCCTCAACGGCATGGGCATCTCCGGCAAGCGGCAGGTCATCGACACCAGCCGCAACGGCGGAGCGGCCGGGGACTGGTGCGCCGACGACAACACCGACCGGCGCATCGGGCAGTACCCCACGACGAACACCGGCGACGCCAACATCGATGCGTACCTCTGGGTGAAGCCGCCGGGTGAGGCGGACGGCTGCCGCTACACGGCCGGTTCGTTCCAGCCGGACCTGGCCTTCAGCCTGGCCAACGGCGCGCCCAACCCGCCGCCCACCACCGCGCCGCCGACGACGGCTCCGCCGACGACCGCGCCGCCGACGACCGCCCCGCCGACCACGGCGCCCCCGACCACGCCGCCGCCGGCCGGTAACGGCTGCTCCGCGTCGGTCGCGATCAACCAGTGGAACGGCGGCTTCACCGCGAGCGTGAACGTCACCGCCGGCTCGGCGAGCATCAACGGCTGGACCGTGACCATCGCGCTGCCCAGCGGCGCGGCGATCACCGGCACCTGGAACGCCCAGGCCAGCGGCACCAGCGGCACCGTCCGGTTCACGAACGTGGGCTACAACGGACAGGTCGGCGCCGGGCAGACGACCAACTTCGGCTTCCAGGGCACCGGCACCGGTCAGGGCGCGACGGCCACCTGCGCCGCCTGACCCGCACGACACCTGCGGGCCCGGCACGGAGGAACACTCCTCCGCGCCGGGCCCGTCCCCGTGCTCCTGGTCGACGCGGCTCGCCCAGGCGGCCGGCGAGGGTTAGGCTGTCGATGCGGGGTATCGACGGCTGATCGCCGACCCCCTGCCCTTCCCACGGTTTCCCAGCCGCGACGACTGAGTCGAGTGCTGCCGTGCAGATTCCCTTGGAGCACGACGTGCCCGACAAGACGTTCGCCCTGAACCCCTTCAGCATCGAGGGGGCCGAGGTCACCGACGAGGAGCGCAGTCCGGCCGCGGACATCAGCGCCGCCTCCATGACCCGCCTGCGCAGCCCGTTCGCCGCGGAGGAGCCCGCCCGCGAGCGGGGCCCGGAGTCCACCGCGCGCTGACGACGAGAGTCACGCCGGCGCGTGGCGCCGCGCTCTCCTCAGGTTGAGGGCCAGCTCCTCGCGGTTCTGGTGCGCGTGCCGGATCCACGCGGGCTGACCCGGGCCGGTGCGCCACGATTCGCTCAGCGGGCTGTTGTCCACGGTGTCGAAGCCGAACTGGTCGTACAGCCGCGTCACCAGAGCAACCGCCTCCGGGAAGTTGCTGGAGACGGAGAGCGCCAGCCGGTCACTGGCGCCGGCGGGCCGGGCGGAGGTGAGCAGGCGGGGCGCCTGGATGTGGGTGAACGCCTTGGCGACCTTCGACGTGGGGAGCTGCTCCTGACGCAGTTCGTGGACCGTCTTCTCGCCCGAGTCGAGGACCGGGATGTGCCCGTCACGCCAGACCATGTAGTTGTTCGTGTCCAGGACGATCTTGCCCGCGAGTTCCTCGGCCGGCATGTCGTTGACGACCTTCAGAGGTACGGCGACGACGGCGAAGTCGCCCGCCGCCGCGGCCTCCCTGGCGTACGCCGCCCGCGCCGACGGACCCAGCTCGGTGACGAGGCCCGCCAACGTCTCGGGCCTGCGCGAGTTGGCGATGACGACCGAGTACCCGGCCGCGATCGCCGCCCGTGCGATCTGGCTGCCGACCTCGCCCGCGCCGATGATGCCGATGGTTGTCATGGGTTCCCCTCCCGGCTGTCGGTCGCGGCTACCAGTTCAGGTGCCCGAACTCGTCCTGGAGCGTCCCGGTCGGGCCGTCCGTGGGCAGCGTCGCCAGACGTACGACGATCCGGGCGCTCTCGGCCGGTGACCTGCCACCGCCGAGCGCGGCGGTCATGTCGGTGGCGGTGAAGCCCGGCTCGACCGCGTTGAACTTGATGCCCGGCTGGGACCGGGCGTACTTGACGGTGATCATGGTGGCGGCAGCCTTGGACGCCGAGTAGAGCGGGAACCCCAGATCGAACTCCGGCCGGTCCGGGTTGTTCGTCGCCCAGAAGGAGCCCGCGCTGCTCGACACCGTGACCACGGTGGGGTTGGCGGATCTGCGCAGCAGGGGCAGTGCCGCCTCGGTGACCCGGATGATCCCGACCACGTTGGTGTCGAACACGCGCAGCGCGGTGGGTCCGTCGACGGGGCCTTCCTCGGCGACGCCCGCGTTGTTGACCAGGACGTCGAGCCGGCCGTGGGCCGCGTCGATGGTCGACAGGGCCTCGGTCACCGAGGCGTCGTCGGTCACGTCCAGGTGCAGGAACCGCGCGCCGAGCGTCGCCGCCGCCTCCTCGCCCTTGCGCTTGTCGCGCGCCCCGATGTAGACGATGTGCCCCAGGTCCAGAAGCTGCCCGGCGGTCGCGAAACCGATGCCCTTGTTCGCGCCGGTGATCAACGTGACGGTCATGCGTCTCCCTCGGTCTTTTGTACTGATCGGTTGTGACGTCACCGTAGCAAGGTTCTGTACCGATCGGTTGGTGCGCTGCGTCACTTCTGTACCGAGCGGTAGAGTGGGTGCATGGGCACTTCGACACCGGGACGGCCGCGAGCCTTCGACGAGCAGACGGTCCTCGACCGGGCCGCCGAGGTCTTCTGGCGGCACGGTTACGAAGGCGCGTCGCTCAGCTCCCTCACCAGCGCCATGGGCATCAACCGGCCGAGCCTGTACGCCACCTTCGGCAGCAAGGAGGAGCTGTTCCGGCGTGCCTTCGCCCGCTACCACGAGACCAACCTGGCCAACGCCCGCGCCGCACTAGAACAACCCACCGCGTACGCCGCCGTGGAGAGCTTCCTGCGCGCCAGCGCCGACGCGCTCACCGCCGACGACCACCCCGCCGGCTGCCTCTCCATCCAAGGAGGGCTCTCCTGTTCCCCGGAGAACACCCGCATCTCCGAGATGCTGGCCGCCGGCCGGGCCGCCACCGAGACCGCCCTGGAGGAACGGCTCTCCCGCGCGGCGAAGGAAGGCGACCTCCCGGAAGGCGTCGACAGCCGGGCACTCGCCCGGTTCGTGATGGCGCTCAGCGAGGGCCACGCCGTGCACGCCGCAGCCGGCGCGAGCCGCGAAGACCTCCAGGCCTCGGTCGACGTCGCGATGCGGGTGCTCAACCTCGTACCCGGCCCGGCGACCCCCACCTGATCTCAGGAGAACCGATGCGGGAGGACGAACTGCGGGACCTGGTGCGGCGCAGCCCCTGGCTGATCCGGGCGCTGGGCGTCGTTCGGGACTGCGGCCTCCCGGACGCCTGGATCGGCGCGGGCGTCATCCGCGACCTCGTCTGGGGCGAGCGGTACGGCCACGGGTTCGACCCCTCGTCGGTGCGCGACGTCGACGTGGTCTTCCTCGACCCGGCGGACCTGAGTCGTGACAACGACGACCGGGCCACCCGGCGACTGGTGGCGGGATGGTCGGATCCGCCGTGGGAGGCGAAGAACCAGGCCGCCGTGCACACCTGGTATCCCGCCAAGTTCGGCGGTGGCCCGGTGACACCGCTGCGCACCATCGCCGACGCGGTCGCCACCTGGCCCGAGTACGCCACCGCCGTGGCCGTACGCCTCGACACGTACGACGAGATCGCGGTGTGTGCGCCGCACGGCCTCGACGACCTGCTCGACGGCGTGTGGCGACGCAACCGGGCCCGGGTCAGCCCGGAGGTCTCCCGGCAGCGACTGGCCCGTCACCGCCCCGCCGAACGCTGGCCCGGCGTCCGCGTCGTGACCTGAGCCGGTGCTCGCCCGGCTCAGCGCGGGCCCAGCCCGGTTCGCCCGTCGACGAGTTCGCGCACGACATCCAGGTGGCCGGCATGTCGGGCGGTCTCCTCGATGACGTGCAGAACAATCCGACGCAGGTCAGTGGTCTGCGACGCCAGCGGCTCCTCCGGGTGCCGGCCGACTGGTTCCGCCGTCAACGGCGCCGCGGCGATGATCGCGTCGGAGATCCGGCACTGGTCGCGATAGAAGTCGAAGACCTGGTCCGGCGATCGAGACGTGCGCAGCGGTGTGTTCTCGTCCGGCCAGGGCAGTGGCTCCACCGAACCGCGAAAGACCTCCTGGAACCAGTGGCGCTCCGCGTGACCGAGGTGCTCCACCAGGCCGAGCGGCGACCAGCCGGAGGGCAGGACGGACGTCCGCAGCGCGGTCGGGTCCAGATCAGCCAGGATGGCTCGGACGCTGGCTCGCTGATATCCGAGGAACTCGCACAGCGTGGCCTTCTCTGTATCGATCTTCGTCACGCCGGCAGGCTAGCGGCCGACGCCGACACTTCCGGGACCGTTGTGGTCTTCGATGAGGTGCGCGGTGGGCTCAGCCGCCGGCGCGGCCCGCACGTGCCTGCTGGGACACACCGCTGACCCTGACGGCGGTCGACCAGAAAATCTGGGTCGGAACGACTAGACATCCTCTGCAGCGTGGAATAATCTTCTTCGAGTCGAGAGAGAAGATCCGTCAAGACGCAGACGGGGCCGCCCGGCCGTGAGGTCACGACGGACGGTGAGAAGCGGAATTCGTTCCGCCTGGAACGGCAGTAGGAGCACGTCAGCCCCAACGTGTGACGCACGATGGGGCACGCAGGTGGGGCCAAGGCTTGCTCAGGGCTCCAGCTGATGTTCGCCGCACGTGTCGGGGCCATGAAGTCGCGTGGGTTCCGGCGCCGGCGGACCGTACGACCGCAAGGGTGAGAAGTAGCAGAGGAAAGGGAGGGCCGTACACCGTTGGATCGCCCGCCAGCAGCTGTCATTCCAGGCTCGGCGGACACCGCAGTTTCCATCGAACGAGAGGTGGTCTCCGGTCACGCATATGCGATCCTCGCACCCGAAGCCTTCGATGGCTGGTGCGGATACGACAAGCCGACTTTCCTGTCGGTAGATGGTGTTCTGACCCGTTAACCCTGGGCCCCGGCGCTTATGCGCCGGGGCCCTCGATGTGGAGGTGACATGGGGCGAAACCCCGATGACATGTTCGGCGACGAGAACACTCCGGCCTACACCATCGGTCAGGCCGCAGAGATGCTCGGCACCACGCAGGACTTCCTGCGCCGCCTGGACGAGGCGAAACTGATCAACCCGCACCGCTCTGCCGGCGGGCACCGCCGCTACTCCCGCTACCAGTTGCGCCTGGCCGCCCGGGCCCGCGAGATGGTGGATCAGGGCACGGCGCTGGAAGCCGCCTGTCGGATCATCATCCTGGAAGACCAGCTCGAGGAAGCCCTGCGGCAGAACGAGAAGCAGTAGCGTGGGGCCACGGCGGCAGACTGGCCGGCCCGCTCCCGGCTCGGTCCTGGTAGCCCGTACTCCTGCTTGTCGCGCCTCTTCGCATCCCGGCGATCGGCCGGGATGTTGCTGTTCGTGACCTACGGCCCGAGGCGGGCCGTAGGCCGCCGGTGCCCGCGCGCGGCGGATCGGCGTGTGCCAGACCCACTCACCGCCATCGGCTCCACGACGGATCATGTGCTACGGTGGCCGGGTTGCAGTTTTGATTTCCGTAGACGTTTTCCGGCGCCTGATGGGGCATCTGAAACCCATCCAGGCGCTTTTCGTTTTTCGTGTCGTTTCGACGCGGGTGATCAACGCGGCGGCGTAAGGGTCCGCACCGTGCGGTCTCTAACAGCCTGCGAAGGAGCAGACATGACTACAGGCACCGTGAAGTGGTTTAACGCCGACAAGGGCTTCGGCTTCATCAGCCCGGACGACGGCGGCGCCGACGTCTTCGCCCACTTCTCCGCGATCTCGGCGAGCGGCTTCCGCAGCCTCGACGAGAACCAGAAGGTGGAGTTCGACGTCACCCAGGGCCAGAAGGGCCCGCAGGCGGAGAACATCCGCCCGCTCTGATCCACACCCGCCGAACGGCGGCCCGACTGATTCAGCGGGCCGCCGTTCGGCGTCTCATGCGCTCACCACGGCCAAGCATCGACCCTTGTCCCTCACGAGCCGGATACCGCACTGCCGCCGCCCTGACGGTCGAGGCACGTACGGTCGCGGTCCAGTTGGAGCACGCCATGGTCGGACTCGACGCCTTCCTCTGTGCACGGCGCTACATTCTGAAGGGTTGATGACAATGACGACGACCTACTCCGGCCCTGCGAGGCTGATCCTGGTCGACGGCGCCTGCATCTCCGGCATGGCTTCCCTCAGTACCAACCAGCGCGGAGGACTCAACGGCTGGGGCGGCACGTTCCGTCCGGACGAGATCACGACAGACCTTCGCAACGCAGACCAGGGGCTGCAATTGGAGCTGCCCTATGATCGGGTAGGGACAGTCGCCGTCACCCGCATACGCAAGCTACTCGCCACGCAGGTATTGATGTCGCTGGCAGGCCGCGGACCCGCACCATTCTGATGGTACGCCGTACGGCCGCCGCTACATCGCGGCTCGACGCGTGCGCGCACCTGGCTCTGTCGGCTCCGCCTCAAAATGACCCCCGTGCGCCAGATGACGGCCGAGATCACCTCGGGGCAGGAGCCGGCCGCCAGGCCGGCGGATGCGGTCACGGACGAGCAGTTGATCGCGATGCTGGCCGATCGGGCTCGCGGTGACGGATTTGAAGCTGACCGATGAGGGTGGACTGCTGCAGCAGATGACGAAGCGGGTCCTCGAATCGGCACTGGGCGGCGAGATCACCGACCACGTCGGCTACGACAAGCACGCGGGGCGGACCCGACCCGGCTGGCGATCGTGAGTCGCGATGTCCCGCAGCCGTGCTGGCCTCGACCGTCCCACCGGCCAGGGCTGTCCTGACGAGAGCTCAACCTGCTCGCCGACCCGCGCCCCCGGGCTCGTCCGCGCCCAGGCCGGCACCCCGGGTGCCGCACCCGGTGACCGGGGGTGTGGAAGCACGCCGCGAGGCGTACGGTGAAGATGTCACCCGAGTCCCCGGTGGCCGCCAAGCCGTCGCCACCACTCTGCCCGGTCGGTCCCGACCGTCACTCTCATCGTGGCAAGCCTGTGGTGCGATCCAGACAGTGCTTTCGCACGGCCGCCCGTGAGTGCGATCCTCTCGGACGGCTCCGCAGGGGAGAGCGTCCTATGACCATCGCCAGACAGCGGATCGTCAGTCTTCTCCGCCGACGCGGCCAGCGGATCAGGGCCGACTGGGTCGAGCGGGAACTGCCGGAGCAGATAGACCCGGAGAAGCACGCCGGGCTGCTCGCCATCCTGCGCCTCGACCCGGCCGATCTCGTCGACCCGCCTCGTACTCCGCTCGGACCGTCCGCCTGACCGCCGAGAGCGATCTGACCAACCGGCCGGCCCGTCGACGCCCCCTGCTCCCTTCCCCAGGAGCCCACCACCATCGAAAGAGGTCCGCGCATGGTCAGGTTCGGTCCCGTCCCCACCGGTGTGCAGTCCGGCCCCGAGATCAACGATCGGCCACGGCCTACGCCGGACGGCCGTGCCGGGAGCCCGGTGACCCTCGTGCACCGCGTCACCCCCTGCACCACCACCCGTTCGGACCTTCCCGGCGCCCGCCCGGACGCCGGCGTACCGGAGAGGCGGATCTGATGGTCCGCTCTGCCAAGGACCGCATGACGTGGGTCTGCACCGGTGAGCCGCCGGTGGCACGCCTGCGGCTGGCCGACTCGCCGTCCAGCCGGTCGATGCTCGACGGCGGCTGGTGGCCGACGTCACGAGAACCGGTTGTCGAGTTGTGCAGCCTCGTCACAGCGCTCACCGCCCGGCGTGGCGGCGTGATCGAACGGATCATGCTTCAGCCCGATGCCTGGGACCGGCACCCCGGCCGGATCGGCGTCGGTGGTGCCGTGGTGAGGGTGGGTTGGTTCACCAGTCTCGCGGCCGAGCTGGTGATTCTTACAGGCCCACGGGATCTGCGAGTCGACCTGGCCGTGGTCGCACCTGGGGCCACCCATGCCGTGGCGACGGCGACCATGCTCGCGGCTTCGCGTCCCGCCGACAGCACGCGCGCCACTGGTGAGACGTCCATACCGTCCCACCCCCGCCAGGGACGGTCGGCGCGAGCCGACGACGACGTCGCCGGCTGGGAGACCGAAGGCGGCCACGTTCAGCGCGATCGCCCACCCACCGCGCCGGCCCGGACCTGAACGCTCCGACTCTGCCGAAGCCACCACTGACCGAATCCCGCCCGGGCCCTTGCAGGTGACCATCAGATGCAGGCAGACGGGGGCGTCGATGGTGTTCGTGCCCACTGTGACGGCGCCGGTCCGGCCGGCGCGCGGCACCGATCCGGTACACGCCGGGAGTCGACGTGGTAACCCTGCTGGGTGAGACGATCCGTTTCCTACGTCGCCGACGAGGGTACTGACCTCAGGCTGCATCCGACGTCCTAGCCGGATCGCGGCGGTCGCCCGGACTCCCGCGGCCTGTCGTCCGCACCTCCCGCACACGCTTGCCGCACTCGGAGACGTGAACCTTCCTGTGCGGTGGGAGATCCGAGGAGTCCCATGTCGAGCTCGACTGCCTGTCCTCCCGTCACCGAATTCGCCGACACTTCACCTCCGCACCGGAAGCCCGCGGGCGGCAGTGACTTCGCCGTGCTCAACCGACGGGTCGTCCGGGCCGGTCTGCTCGAACGGCGTCCCACTTACTACGCCGTACGGATGGTCACGGTGGCATCGATGCTGGTGGCCGGATGGACAGCGTTGTGGTTGGTCGGAGCGTCCTGGTGGACCCTCGCCGTCGCCGCCTTCCTGGGTGTCGCGTTCTCGCATGCGGCTCTGGTGGCCCACGATCTGGCGCACCGGCAGGTGTTCCGCACCGGGAAGCTCAGCGAGCGGGCGGGCCGGATCGCGGCCAACATCGCGGTCGGGATGAGCTACGGCTGGTGGATGGAGAAGCACACCCGCCACCACAACAACCCCAACCATGACGATCTCGACCCGGATGTGGCGTCGGAGGTGCTGATCTGGGCCAGCGGGTCGGCCCGGGGGCGACGCGGGCTGAAGGGATACGTCACCCGTCACCAGGCCGGTCTGTTCTTCCCGCTGCTGACGCTGCTGAGCATCGGCCTGCGGGTGTCCAGCGTCAGGGCGTTGCTGGCCCCCGGGATGAAGCGCCGCGGTCTGGAGGCCGGCTTGATGGGCCTTCACCTCGCTGCCTACGTCGCCGCCCTGCTGTTGGTGCTCACCCCTTGGCAGGCACTGGCGTTCTTCGCCGTTCACCACGCGGTGTTCGGTGTCTACCTGGGGATGACGTTCGCGCCGAACCACAAGGGCATGCCGCATCCGGAGGGCACCGAGGACTACCTGCGCAAGCAGGTGCTGACCTCACGAAACGTGACCGGTGGCCGGCTGACCGACGCCGCGCTGGGCGGTCTGAACTATCAGATCGAGCATCACCTGTTCCCGGCGATGCCGACACCGAACCTTCGCCGGGCGCAACCGATGGTCGAGGCCTACTGCAGGGAGATCGGAGTCGCCTACGAGCAGGCCAGCCTGGTCCAGTCGTACCGGCAGGCGTTGCGGCACCTGCACGAGGTCGGTGCGCCGCTGCGCGACAACCGGTGAGGCGGAGGACCGCCGCGTCCCGCCCGGTCACATCGGCTGTCGGCATCGGGTCGCCGGGCGGTAGCATCAGGACACGGCCTGTTCAGGTCGTTGCCCCAGCCCTCGGCATCAGGTCGTTCATGCCGAGGTGAGGCTATGGCCCAGGTGTCCGGCGCGCATTTCGTCATCACCCTACTGATCTCGCCTCGACGTCCCAGCGCCCTGATCCGCCTGGCGGGTGAGATCGACATGGAGGCCGACCCGGCACTGTCGGGCGTGGTGGAGCGCCTGTCGATCATCGCGCCGACCGAGGTCGTCGTGGATCTGGCCGATGTCACCTTCGCCTCCTCCGCGCTGCCCAGTTTCCTCGCCCGGGCGCATATCGCGCTCGCGGCTGATTCCGCCCTCGTCGTCTGCCGGCCCGGGGGCAGCATCCTGCGGTTGCTGCGGATCACGAACATGGAAGAGCTGGTGACGCTGCGTCCTGACCTGCCGGTGGCCGAAGACTGGACGCCGAGCAGCGCCGCGTCGCTGATCGCCCCTTCTTCCGCGCCGACCGCGCCCGGCTCTACGTCACCATGCTGACCATCGGCTACCTGGTCAGCCGCGGCCTGGCCAAGGCCGGCAGCCGCTCCGCTCCCCACGCCTGATCCCGCGGACACGGCTCAGTCGTCCTGATCCGCTGCGCGGGGCGGCAGCGGGACTACCGTGATGCCGTTCACCGGCGGGGGAGTCGGACGATGCTCGGGCGCGCCGGCTTCCCGCATGCGACGGCGACCCAGCAATCTGAGTTGCACGATCCGGGCGGTGCCGGGGAGTGCGACGAGCAGGACCCCGGAGACCGCGGCCAGCAGCAGGGCCACCCCCATCGGCAGCGTGCCGTGCGCGCCGAGGAACGACACCTCGGCGGGTTGCCCGTTCTGCAGCACGAAGACGAGCAGCAGCAGGAGTACGACCGCGAACACCACGGCAGCGACCCACAGACCCCCGACCCGCGAGCGCTTCACCGCCGGTCGCGGGGGAATCGGGCGAGAGGCATCGGTGCCGCGGTGACCGTCGCGCGGGAAGAATCGAACATGACTGTTCCGGGGTGCGGTCATGAGAACCGCCGCCTTCCGAGGAGTATCCGGCCGGCCTGAGCGCGGTGGTGCGCCGGCGCGTCTGGTTGATTGCGGGCCTGTGACAGACCGTCGCGGTCCGACGTGCGGTGGACGGTGCCCTGCCGGGAGCGAGGGTAGGCCCCGCGACTTGACCGGTCGGGATGGCGTCGCGAACGGGGCGTCCGTCGGCGGCGGGCTGTCAGCCACCGGGGTCCCGAGCGACACTGCCAGCGTACGCTCCCTTGCCTCGATCGGCTCGGCGTCGTCGCGTCCGTTGCCGCCGGTAGCGCGGCGGCGTCATGCGGAGTACCGTTTGCCCTTCGCCCGGGTCCCTGGCGCTGTCCGTAACGTCCGCTTCGAGCGATCCGGGTCGGAGTCAGTGGTGGACACGGACAACCCCGGGCACGGCGATCCGACGACCTCCGATCGCCGGCTGCGGCTGTGGGCCGCTCTCGGCGCTGCCGCCCGAGGTGGCGCGGTCACGGTCGGTCATGTCTGCGCGGCTGCGGTCTCGGCCGCCGACGTCGACTCCGCGGCCGTCGCCGTCGTCCTCGATGCCACGCCGCGCGAACTGGTGCACGCGACGGATCGAAGCGCTGCGGATCTGGAAGACCTAAGCCTCACCCTCGGCGAGGGGCCGTGCGTGGACGCGACCACACACGGGCCTGTCCTTGCCGCCGATCTGACCCTGCCGGAATGCCGGAAGCGCTGGCCGGCGTTCGCGCCGGCCGCGGTGCGCGTCGGGGCCTGTGCGGTGTTCGCGTTGCCACTACGGGTGGGCGGGATCAACCTCGGTGTCCTGGACCTTTACCGGGCCCGCGCCGAGGACCTCGCGGCGGAGGAGCTGGCCGACGTGCTGATCCTGGCGGACACGGCATGCGCGGTGCTGCTGGACGGCGCGACGAGCCACGGCGCGGACCGGAACGATCGGTGGCCCGAGGGGACCGGCCTGCACCACCCCGAGGTGCACCAGGCTACCGGAATGATCATGGCCCAGCTGGAGGTGCCCGCGGCGGTGGCACTCGCCCGGATGCTGGCCCACGCGTACTCCCGGGACCGGCGGTTGCGGGACGTGGCGACCGACATCGTCGCCCGGCGCCTGCGTCTCGGCCCGGACCGGACACGGTGACCGGAAGGGGTGAACGGGGGATCGGCGCCAGGACGGGCGCCGCACGGACCGTCCCGTCGGGTGACCGGTGGAACCATTGATTGGCGAGGTGACCGACATGGCCGAAACCCAGCTGGCCGACGTTTTCGTGGAGATGGCCGACACTCTCGTCGACGACTTCGACGTGATCGAGTTCCTGCACGTGCTGACCGAGAGGTGCGTTGATCTGCTGGGTGTGTCGGCGGCCGGGCTGCTCCTGACCGACCAGCGGGACAGGCTGCAGGTGGTCGCCGCCTCCTCCGAACGCACCCGGCTGCTGGAGCTGTTCCAGCTTCAGACCGACCAGGGGCCCTGCCTCGACTGCTTCCGTACGGGCCGACCGGTGTCGGTCGCCGACCTGGGACTGACCACCGCACAGTGGCCGAGGTTCGCCGCCGCGGCGGCCGAGGTCGGCTTCGCCGCGGTGCACGCCCTGCCCATGCGCCTGCGCTCCGAGGTCATCGGCGCGCTTAACCTCTTCGATGTCCGGCCGGGAGCTGTCGACGAGGACAAGCTCCGCATCGGTCAGGCGCTCGCCGACGTGGCCACCATCGGGCTGCTGCAACAGCGCGCCATCCACCGGCGCGACATGCTCGCCGAGCAGCTGCAGACCGCCCTGAACAGCCGCGTTCTGATCGAACAGGCCAAGGGAGTCCTCGCCGAACGCCTCCAGGTGGACGTGGGTCAGGCCTTCGCGTTGCTGCGCGACGGCGCCCGCAGCCGCAACCGGCGGCTGTCCGACCTGTCCCAGGCGATCGTCGACGGCTCCGAGCAGATCACGCTGGGCCCGGTCGACCACGGGTCCGCCTGACGACCGGTTCGGCACCCGGAACCCGTTCGGGTGTCGGTCCTGGAGATGAAGGCGTACGGTGACGGTGTCGCCCGGGTCCCCGGTGGCGCCAGTCTTGCCGCCACCAGCCCGTTAGGGGCGTTGGAACAATGGTCACCTCCGCCGTGACACCCACAGCCACCTTCTCCCCTCCGACGCCGAACCCGGCCTCGGGGATCAATGAAGACATGTTGCGTCGACGCGCCGCCCTGACCGTCGACGATCCCGAGCGCGTACGGCTACGAAATCGGGTCATCGAGGCGAATCTGCCGATGGCGTGTCGGTTGGCCCGCCGGTACACCGGTCGCGGGGAGTCCTACGACGATCTGGCGCAGATCGGCGCGCTCGGCCTGATCAAGGCCGTCGACGGATACGACGGCGGTCGTGGCGTGCCGTTCGCCGCCTACGCCGTCCCGACCATCCTCGGCGGCATCCGGAAGCACTTCCGCGACTCGGCCTGGGCGATCCGGGTTCCGCGTCCGACCCAGGAACTGGGTGCACGGGTGCCCGAGGCCCGGGGCAGGCTGGCGCAGCAACACGGCCGCCAGCCGACCGATCGAGAGCTCGCCGACGACCTGGAGGTGACCGTCGCCCAGGTCCTGGCCGCCGTCGTCGCCCTCGGTGTCTATCGCCTGGCATCGCTGAACGAGCCACGACTCGCGGCCGACCGCATCGAACGCCACGCGCGCAGCGGCACCGTCGATGCGGGCTACGCGGCCGTCGACGACCACCTCACCCTCGGGCCGCTCCTCGCGGCGCTTCCCCCACGCGAACTCCGGATCCTGACCATGAGGTTCACCGGTGACCTGACCCAGGCGCAGATCGCCGCCCGGGTCGGGCTGTCCCAGATGCACGTCTCCCGGCTGCTGAAGCGCTCGCTGGCTCAACTGAGAACAGGGCTCCTCCGCTGACCCGGCGCCGGCACGCGGAACCACTCCGAACAGCTTCTCGAGAGGCAGATGATGGGGATCGCCAGAAACCGGATCGTCGCGGCGCTGCGCGAGCGCGGTCAGCACGCCAGGGCCGACTGGGTCGAGCGCGACCTACCGGAGCGGGTGGACCCCGCTAAGCACGTGGGGCTGCTCGCGACCCTGCGTCTCGATCCGGCCGACCTCGCCGACTCGCCGTCCCCGTGAGGGTCGCCCTGCTCGGGCCGGTCGCCTGGCGGACACCCCCGCACCACTACGGCCCCTGGGAGCAGGTGACCGGGCTGCTCGCGGAGGGGTTGGTCACCCGTGGCGTGGAGGTGACCCTGTTCGCGACGCTGGACTCCGTCACCTCCGCCGCCCTCGACGGTGTGTGCCCCCGCGGGTACGCCGACGACCCGGCCATGGACGGCCGGGTGTGGGAGGCGATGCACGTCTCCCACGCGATGGCCCGTTCGTCGGAGTTCGACCTGGTGCACAGCCACCTCGACTGGCTGCCGCTCGCCTTCGCCGAACACTGCCGCGCGCCGCTGCTCACCACCGTGCACGGTTTCTCCGGTGCGGGCATCCTCCCCGCGTACGCCCGGGCCCGCTCGTCCTACGTCTCGATCTCCGACGCCGACCGGAACGCGGACCTCGACTACGTCGCCACGGTGCACCACGGTGTCGACCTGACCGGGCTGCCGTTCACCCGCGACGCCGGCCCGGGACTGGCCGCCTTCGGCCGGATCCACCCCGACAAGGGCACCCACACCGCCATCGAGATCGCCCGCCGCGCCGGACGGCCGCTGACCATCTGCGGCATCGTTCAGGACGAGCGGTACTTCGCCGAGCAGGTGGCCCCCCACATCGACGGCGACCGGGTCGTCTTCCTCGGCTCGGTCGGCCCTCGGCGGCGTGCGGAGGTGCTGGGCGCGAGCGCCGCGCTGCTGCACCCGATCGCCTTCGACGAGCCGTTCGGGCTCTCGGTGGTGGAGTCGATGGCCTGCGGCACGCCGGTCGTCGCGTACGCGCGCGGGTCGATGCCGGAGGTCGTCGACGAAGGGGTGACGGGGTTCCTCGTGCGGACCGCCGAGCAGGCCGTCGACGCCGTCGGCCGGGCTGCCGCGCTGGACCGGGCCACCTGTCGGACCCGGGCCGGGCAACGCTTCGGCGCGGACCGCATGGTGACCGACTACCTGACCGTCTACGACCGCCTCACCCGTCGGTCGCACCGCTGAACCCCCGGCCACCACCGCCCGATCCGTTCCGCCGGCCACACACGCTGGCCGGCGTGCGCCGACACCGCGTGAGGCCGCCCCCACTCCGAGGCGGCCGACAACCGGAAGGCCCGACACCCATGCCCAGCTACGGCTTCCTCAGCACGCACCCACCGACCCGATGCGGACTGGCCACCTTCAACTCCGCCCTCGCCACCCACCTGACCGCCGACGGCACGCGCGGCGGCATCGTCCGGGTCACCGACCACGGCGACGACCTGCGGGCCGGACCCGGGGTCGTGCACACCTGGTCGGCCCGTACGCAGACCGGCTGGCGGGACGCCGCGGCCGTCCTCAACACCTTCGACGTGGCCGTCGTGCAGCACGAGTACGGCATCTACCCCGGCGCCGACGGCGAGGACGTCCTGCCGCTGCTGCGCCGGCTCACCGTGCCGAGCATCGTGGTCCTGCACACCGTGCTCCGCCGGCCCTCGCCCAGGCAGAAGTCCCTGCTGGAGCAGATCGTCACCGCCGCGGGAGCGGTCGTCACCATGACCCGCACGGCTCACGACCGGCTGCTCGTCGGCTACGCCGTACGTCCGGACAAGGTCACGGTCATCCCGCACGGCGCCGCCGAACACGTCCACGTGCCCGCCGACCGCCGTACCCGCCCGCACCTGCTGACCTGGGGACTGCTCGGCCCGGGCAAGGGCGTCGAGTGGTCGTTGCGGGCCCTCGCGCGGTTGCAGGACCTCGAACCGACCCCCACCTACACGATTGCCGGCCGGACCCATCCGAAGGTGGTCGAGCACCAGGGGGAGGCGTACCGGGCGGGACTGCACCAGCTCGGCGCCCAGCTGGGCATCGCCCACGCCGTGGACTACCAGAACGTCTACCACGACCAACCCGCGCTCGCCCGGTTGATCCGCTCCGCCGACGTGGTCGTGCTGCCCTACGACTCCCGCGAACAGGTCACCTCCGGCGTGCTCATCGAGGCGGTGGCCGCCGGGGTGCCCGTCGTGGCCACGGCCTTCCCGCATGCCGTCGAGCTGCTCAACGGCGGGCCCGGTCTGGTCGTACCCCACCAGGATTCGGCGGCGCTGGCCGCCGCGATCCGGCGGATCCTGACCGAGCCCGGCCTGGCCGCCCGGCTGGCGGGCCGCGTCCGGCCGCCGGCCGCGGACCTGCGCTGGCCGGCGGTGGCGGCCAGCTACGGCACGCTCGCCGAGCGGCTCGTCGCCGCCCGCCTCTCCGCGGTCAGCGCGGCGTCGGCGTGACCGCGACCACCGATCTGTCCAACATGTCAGGCAGCGGTGGCCGGCATCCGACGCCCCGGCCGAGCTTCGCGCACCTGAGCCGTTTGAGTGACGACACCGGCCTGTTCGAGCACGCCCGACACGCCATCGTCCGCCGCGAACACGGCTACTGCACCGATGACGCCGCGCGCGGGCTGGTCGTCACCAGCCGGGAGCCGGAGCCGACCCCGGAGGTGCTCGGGCTGGCGGAGCGCTACCTCGCGTTCCTCACCCACGCGCAGGACACCCGGGGCGCCTTCCGCAATCGGCTCGGCCACGACCGGCGGTGGACCGACGCCCCCGGGCTCGGCGACTGGTGGGGGCGGGCGCTGTGGGGGCTCGGCACCGCCGCCGCCCGCAGCCCCGCGCCCTGGATCCGGGAGGAGGCACTCGTCGCCTTCGGCCGGGGCGCCAGACGGCGCTCCCCGGCCCCGCACGCGATGGCCTTCGCCGGGCTCGGTGCCATCGAGGTGCTGCGCCGCCACCCGGGCCACGCCGATGCGGCCACACTGCTCATGGACGCGGCCGCCACGATCGGCGCCCCCGGCCCCGACCCGCTCTGGCCCTGGCCGCAGCCGTGCCTGACCTATGCCAACGCGGCCCTCGCGGAGGTCGTCATCGCGGCCAGTCAGCTACGCCACGACGGCCCGCCCCTCGACGACGGCCTGCGGATGCTGACCTGGCTGCGCGACGTCCAGCTCCGTGATGGACACCTGTCGGTCGTACCCGCCGGCGGGTGGCAGCGCGGCGCGGCGCGGCTGCGCCACGACCAGCAGGCGATCGAGGTAGCCGCGTTCGCCGACGCCTGCGCCACCGCCGCCGCCGTCACCGGCGACCCCGGCTGGGAGACCGGCGTCCGGCAGGCGGTGGGGTGGTTCCTCGGCGACAACGACGTCGGTACGCGGATGTGGGATCCGGCGACCGGCGGCGGCTACGACGGGCTGACCCCGCACGGACCCAACCTCAACCAGGGCGCCGAATCGACCCTCGCGCTGATCTCCACCGTGCAGCACGCCCGGCGGTGGTCGTGACCGACACCCTGGCCGTCCGGCACGGCGCCATCCTGGCCCCGGATCCACGCCGGGTCGTCGTCAAGCTCTTCGTCCCGGGTGAGGACGCCGCCCTGGTACGCAGCCGAGCGCGGGCGCTCATCGACCGCGTCGCGCACCTCGACGACGAGGAGACCGGCCGGCTGCTGAGGGAGACCTTCGACCGGTTCGGCACCCGGCACCGCGATCTGGACGCCACGTTCCACCACCACTACGACCTCGTCCGGCACCGCATCGCCCGGGGCCGGGACCTTTCCCCCACCACCCGGCTCCTGATCGGCGCCTACTTCAGCCACGAGTACGCGGTCGAGGCGGCGGCCCTGTGCAACCCGTCGATGGTTGCCCATCCGGACCAGACCGGCCTGATCGCCGGGCAACTGCGCGTCGCGATCAGCCTGCGCCAGATCGGCGAGGGGCACCTGTCGTCCATCGGGTTCGCCACCGCGGTCCTCGGACCCGGACTCCGGCTCACCGTCGCCGACCGGTCCGGGCCGCCGGTCGTCGGACAGCGGACGGCCGTACGACACCGCCGGGACCTCCTCGCCGCCGGCCTGACCGAGGTGGACTGCGACAACGAAATCACCGCCACCGTGCTGCACGCCCTGCCCGAACGCTACGACGAGGCGACCTTCGACCGGGTGATCGGCGATCTGCCACCGGACCTGCTCTCCCGCAGCACCGGACCGGACACCCTCGAACAGGTACGCCGCACCAACGCCGCCAGTTACGCCACGATCTTCCCCGCCGACACCGCCCTGCATCAACGAGTCCTCTGGCCGGCCGTTCCGGCGGAGGGCAACGGCATGGAGGACGCCCGGTTCGTCAGGTTCACCGGCGAGTCCGGACCCTTGTACCGGGCGACCTACACCGCCTACGACGGACGGCGCATCGCCACCCGCACGCTTGCCAGCGTGGACCTGCGCCGATTCGACAGCACCCCGATGCGCGGGCCGGGCGTCCGCAACAAGGGCGTCGCGCTGTTCCCCCGTACCGTGGCCGGACGGCACCTCGCCCTGTGCCGCGCGGACGGCGAGACCATCGGCCTGACCAGCCTGGACGGTGAGAACCGGTGGCGGAGGCCGGTGCCGCTGCACGCCCCCCGGGACAGCTGGGAACTGATCCAGGTCGGCAACTGCGGATCGCCCATCGAGACCGACGCCGGCTGGCTCGTGCTCACCCACGGCGTCGGCCCGATGCGCCGGTACGCCATCGGCGCGCTCCTGCTCGACCTGCGCCGGCCGGAACGGGTGATCGCGCGGCTGCCCGGCGCGCTCCTGTCACCCGACGAGGCCGAGCAGGACGGTTACGTCCCCAACGTCGTCTACTCCTGCGGCGCGCTCGTGCACGACGGCGAGCTGTGGCTGCCGTACGGGGCCGGCGACAACCGGGTCGGGTTCGCCACCGTGCCGGTGGCCACGCTCCTCGCCGCGATGGTGGAATCCGCTCCGGGCGGCCGGGACGGATGAGCGGCCGCCGGTACGACGATCCGGACGGTCGGTGTCGGCCGAATCCTGCTCGGGTGTGGACGGCCTGGACCGGCGGGCGACCACTACCTGCTCGACCGCGACGATGATCTCTTCAGAGCGCGTCGGCGCGACCGTAGAACCCGCTCGATCATCCTGTTGATCCGCCAACTTCTTCGAGCGGTGCAACTTTCCGGGTGGGCGGTTCCGTTCTACCTCCGTCACGAGGAGGCAGCGCACTTGATAGCCGAAGACGAGCAAGCATTCCGCGAGTTCGTGACGTCAGAAATGGCGTCACTGCGCAAGCTGGCGTACGTGACCTGCGGCGACTGGCACGCGGCGGAGGACGCCGTGGCCAATGCTCTGGTCAAACTCTATCCCCGCTGGCGGAAGCTGGACCGGCCCGATCTCTACGTCAAGACCATGGTCTACCGGGCCGCGGTCGACGAGACCCGTCGGCCGTGGCGGCGCGAGCGGTCGGCCGGTGACGCCATGCCGGACATCGCGCTGCGCGACCCCGCCGGTGCGAGCGACGAGCGGATGCGCCTGCGGGCGGCGCTCGACTCGGTGCCACCCCGGCAGCGAGCCGCGGTCGTGCTCCGGCACTACCTGGATCTGAGCCTGGAGGACACCGCCAGCGTCCTGAACTGCACGGTGGGCACGGCCAAGAGTCAGGTGTCCCGTGGCCTGGCGAAGCTGCGCGAGTCACTCGGCGGCGACCGTACCGATCTCAACGGACCATCGATAAAGGAGTGGACCCATGCGGTTGCATGATCTCGTGGACGCGGTAACGGGCGATGAGCCGCCGATGTCCCGCACCGTCGACGACATCATCACGGCAGGGCGGCGGGCGCAGCGCCGCCGTCGGGCCGGATTCGCGTCAGCCGGCGCGGCGGGCCTCGTCGTGGCCGTGGTCGCCGGTGCGTTCGTGGTACCGGCTCTGGGTGCGCAGCAGAGCCCCCCGGCCGCGCCGTTCGTTGCCCGTGCGGCGGCGTCCGAGCCGGCCGGGGCCGAGTGGCCCGACGCCGCGTCGTTCACCTTCACCTTCACCGGGTACGACGCCGGCACGCTGCATGTGCAGGACCCGATCGTCGCGTCCACCGCGTACCAGATCGCTCCCGTCTACTCCGACGGTCACACCTCGAACGACAAGCCCATGACCCGCCAGGAGGTGGAGGAGCAGGGCGACGCGTTCTTGCGGAACAAGGAAAACGGGAAGCCGGCCCTCTTGGCGTACCTGACCGTCTACCGGCCCGGTGCCTTCGACCCGGCCGGGATCAAGGACGGCGCGAACGTCACCGTGGCCGGGCGCAGGGCCGTGCAGGCGACGCTGCCGGTCGGCCTTGACCCGCAACGCCCGGTGGATGGCGGCAACAAGCTCTTCGCCTGGGAGTACGCCGACAACGCCTGGGCGGCTGTCACGTCGTACTCCGGCGACAAGGCCACGCCGAGCTTCGAGGAGCTGGGCGGCCTGGTCGAAGGCCTGAAGCCCAGCAGGCCGACGCCGGCCCTGGTGCCCTTCACGGTGGGCTACCTGCCGGACGGTTACGTGCCGTTGCAGATCGGCACCCACGCCACGGCGGGCCTCGGCGGCATCGCCGCGGCCCGCGGCGGCGACTACGGCGGCGCGACGTACACCAGGTCCGCCGCGCCCACCACTGGGCTGACCGCACCGTACGAGGCGAGCGAGGGTGGCATCAAAGACGGGTTCCACATCTCGGTCATCCCGAGCAGCAGCGCGAACCAGACGCCGGAGCCCGGTGTGACGAAGTGCTACGACGTACCCGACCGGCCCGGGTGGGACGGCCCGCAGGTCGACATCTGGTGCCAGTTCCGGAGCGCCGACGGCGCAGTCGTAGTCGAGGTCAGCCCCGATAGTGCCGGTAACACGCTGCCGCGGGTCGAGCTGGAGAAGATCGCCAAGGGGATCACGGTCGCCGACGTCGAGGACGAGTCGACCTGGACTCCGGCCGCGACCGCCCTGCGGCCATGACGGCCAGCGCCGGCACCACGACGGTGCTGTTCCGCAGGGCCGTTTCAGCGGCTCCTGTCGCGAAGAATGAAGGCTTGGGATGAGACGCAGAGCAAAGGCCGGTCTGATTGCCACGGCAACAGCGGCTCTGTGCGTACAGGTGGTGCCTGTCGCCGAGGCGAACACCGCGCCGAAGTCCGACGCGGTGCCGGTCGGACTGGCGGAGTTCTACGCGCAGCGTCCTGCGTGGGGACCCTGCCCCCGCCCGCCGGTGCCACCGAGGCGGTCACCGGATCCTTCGGCGTCCGCGCTTCCCCGTGCCGGGAGCGCGTCCCCGGCGGTGGAATGCACGACTGTGCGGGTGCCGTTGGACTACCGGCGGCCGGACGGCCCCCGGGAGACCGTCGAGCTCTCCCGGCGTCTGGCGAGCGATCAGCCGAACCGGCTCGGCGTACTGGTCGAGGTCCCCGGTGGGCCGGGCGGGCAGGGAATCTACGCGCCGGAGGACCCGGCGTACGAGGCGCTGTCAACGCGGTACGACATCATCGGGTACAACCCGCGCGGTGTCGGGCAGTCACAGCCTCTGCTGTGCGAGGGCACGAGCGTGCAGTTGTCCGGCAGGACACGCTTCACCGACGCGCAGATGCGGGCGTACACCGAGGAGTTCCGCAGGCGTGATCAGCAATGTGAACGCGCGGACGGTGCCCGGCGTCCCTACTTCACCACCGCCAACAACGCCAGAGATCTCGACATCGTCCGCGCGGTCCTGGGTGAGCGTCAGCTGAACCTGATGGGGAAGTCCTACGGCACGTACGTGACGGCCGTCTACGGCACGCTTTTTCCGAAGCGACTGAACCGCAACGTCCTGGACTCCGCGATCCACCCGCAATGGATATGGCGGGAGGCGTGGAAGCAACAGGCAATCGCCCAACGTAGGACCGCCGACGCCTGGATGACGTGGGTGGCCGAGCGCAACGGAATCTACGGGCTGGGAACCACCCGGTCGCAGGTGCGCGCCACGATCGAACGGACCCGGGCGAAGCTGGAGCAACGCCCGATCGACCAGGGTGATTTCGTGTACGACGGCACCGAGTTCGACGGCCTCATCGGGGCCACCAACGAGGTGGCGTACTGGGACTTCTTCGCAGCGACGGCGAGCCGGCTGCGTCAGCAGGTCGAGACACCCTCGGACGTGCCGGGTGACCTGGGCCGGGCGTTGGCTCTTCAGCAAGAGATCCAGGCCGACCCGCTGCCGACCAGCAATGGCGTCTGGGAGGCAGTCAACTGCGAGGCCGAATGGCCCGCCGACCTCAAGGTGTACTACGCGGACATGCGCTACTTCTCCGAGCACTTCCCCTACGGCTGGGGTGCTTCGGCGGTTTCTCCGCGTGAGTGCACCTTCGGCTCGGTGGAGCGGGTCGAGCCGCTGGTGAAGCTGCGCCGCAGCGGCTACCCGACAGGGCTGGTCGTGCAGGAGGAGTTCGACCCGCAGACGCCGTACGAGGGCGGTCGGGCGATGGCGGACCTGCTCGGGCACCGGCTCCTCAGCGTTCCCCGCGATGGCTACCACGTCGTCCACGGCACCAACGCCTGCGTCGACGCCGCCATCGACGACTACCTGCTGAACGGAAAGCTGCCGAAACGGGGAGCGGAGTGCGAGGGAACGCCGGTCCCCGAGGTTCCGACGGATGGTTCGGCGCGGGTGGGTGAGGGCGACCGCCCGTCCCTCGACGAGCAGACGACTCTCTTGTCCGGCCCTCGTCCGCTTCAGGCTGGTGGTCGTGCGCCCTCCTGATGTCGACGCGTGAGGGCTTGACATCCGCGCTGTTTTGGCCGACGCCTCCGCAGTTCCTTGGTACGTCACGGCTGGCCAGGTGGTGGATCTGTTCCACGGCGCGCAGACCCGCGGGCACGGCGACCTGGAGGTCGCCGTGCCCGCAGCGCACTTTGCGCCCGCGCCACGGTGGATACCGCCGGAGTACGCGCGCTGGTTGATCACCTTGAGGTGGTGGGGGCCCGCTGTTCCCGCCCGTGCGTAACGTCGGCCCGGCCGAGGATCTGGCCGGTGACGGTGTCCCGGGCCTCGAGTCCGATGCGGTAACCGCCATCGGCCAGGCTGCCGGTCGCGCAGCCAGCCCGGCCGGTCGCGGGACAACCCAACGGGCCGGGCATTTCGGCGATTACACACTCCGATCTCTCGGTGTTGATGGGCGGACCGCGCGAGCAAGGAAAGAAACCATCGGCAAGCCATCCTCGCTCTCGCCCGGCGACGCGCGTTGACGTTGTCCGGGCACTCATCCGCGACCCCAAGAATTCACTCGACCGGCACGGTGATCCGCGCCGCAGCCTGAACCAGGCTGCTCGCCGCCGACGCAACCCCACCCGCGCCAGCCGGCCCACCCTGCCCGCCGAGATCAATTGAAGTCACATGGAGACTTCTCAAGCGGATGCCAACCCGGGTCAACCGGTGCCGACGCGGGTCACCGCGACCGACCGCCGGTCGCAACCCGGGGTTCGTGTGCTCCGCGGGTGGTCCTGGGCTGGGCGAACGACGGTCCGAGGAACGTAGGTGGTGGGTACTGCGGGTGCAGGCTCAACGTTGCCGTGAGTCGGAAGCCGAGTCACCCTTCCTCGTAGTCGAGCAGTTCGCGGCGCCACTCGGCGAATCGGCTTAAGAGATCGTCCAGCACTGGGCCGGTGACGCCGTACTGGGTGAAGTCGTCGGGATCGAGTTGGGTGGCTTGTCCGAGGGCGTCGGCGAAGATGCGCGGGTCGAACCCACGGTCGGCGCGCTGCGCGAGGGCGAGGAGGGCGTCGCGGGTGTAGCGGCCGGATCGGAGCGTGGCGTCGATGTCGATGAAGTCGCGGGCGAACGCTCGTCCGTAGAGGGCGCTCATCTTGTTCGCGACCGCGTCGTCGGGGTGGAGGACGGGTCCGATCGCCATGAGGATCGGTTCGTTGGCGCGCCAGTCCACGCCGAGTTCGACCTTGGAAACCCGCGCGCCATCGGTGACTGTGAGCCGGGCGAAGGTGTCGTACTGCCGCTCGGTCTCGACGGTGAGGCCGTCGTCTCGGTAGGCGTGTACGACGGCGGCGACTGCGGCGGTGAATTCGTCGCGGCGGTCCCAGGCGGTGAACAGGTCGACGTCCTCGCTGGGCCGCTCCAGGAGCCCAGCGGCCTGGACCGCGTAACCGCCGGCCAGCGCGAAGCCGTATCGGTCGGCCGCCGCGAGCCCGGTACGGGCGAGGCGTTCGTGGAAGGGGTCCACCGCTATGCCGCGTTGCTGCGTGTGGCGGCGAGTTCGGGGAAGGCGTCCTCCCAGCGTTGGCGGAGCTGGGATGGCAGCCAGAGAGTGGGCCAGAGTCGCCGGAGGAGGTCGGCATCGAGCCAGGTGTGCAGGTCCTCGACGGTGCTGGCTTCGGTGAGCACCACCTTGTACATGCTGGCCAGGCGTGCGGGCCGGTTCAGGTCGTACTCGGCATGCCCGGACCAGTCGAGGTGACGCGGAAGCGTCACGGAGCCGTCGGTCGGGCCGTGCAGATCGGCGAGGGTTTCGGCCACCACGTAGGGCTTCCGGTCGCCGTAGGGCTGGTAGTCCGCTGGCGGCTGGGGTGACATCCTGCGCCGGCTGAGGTTCGTCGCCCGCCGGACTTCCGGTCGTAGCGCCTGACGGATCGTCTCCCGGCTGTACCCGGTGACGCGCTGCAGATCCACCGGCCGCCATCCGGCCGCGTGAAACGCCCGCAGCTGCTCGTCCCGCTCGGTCAGCGCGGCGGCCCGCGTCGCCTCATACCGGGAGACAACCGCCTGCAGCTCATCCTCGGAGAACCGGCCCATGGCCTTTAGCCTACCAGGCTAGGCCCAGCACGCTTGGCGTACGTCATTCTTCGGAAGCCGGCGGACCAGTCATGATGATCGCGAGGGGATGTACTCATGTTCTGGTGAAGCCGAGGGCCCGGTATCCGGGCATGCGGCGTGGGAGTGAGGCGGCGAGGATGGGAGTGGCCGGGTCGTGGTAGTCGTGGACCTCGGCGAGGTCCTTGCCGGGCGCGGCGCGGATGACGCGGCCGGCGCATTGGACGAGTAGGCCGTCGTAGGAGATCGGGCCGGCGAGGAAGAGGGTGTCGAGGGCGGGGGCGTCGAAGCCCTCACCGATGAACGGCGTGGTGCCGATGACGAGCAGGCCGGCCTTGGCGCCGTCGAGCCGGTCAACGACTGTCCGCCGTTCGCGGGTGCTCATCGCGCCTTGGAGCACAAGCGCCGGTCGTACGAGCGGAGGTCCATCGACCCGCGCAGCACCATCGCCTCCCGCAGCAGGACCGTGCCGACGGCCCGCGCGGTGGCCGCGGCAACAGCACCGGTGAAGAAGACCCACACGTGGGCACCACGGCCTGACTGGGAGACCTCCAACGCGGCCGGCACCGCGCTGGCTCGCGCCGCCTTCACGTACGCGAGGGCGTCGAGCATCGCCGTCGGCCCGTCGAAGTCGGCCACGACGAAGTGGCAGGTGTTGCCGGGCATCAGCGGGTATAGGCCCATGAACACGTCGCCGACCAGATGCGCCGCGACGACCTCCGTCGTGCGGGGCAGGTAGGTGGCACCGCGCCGGTCCATACCCTTACGCCAGCCACCGGCGACTGCGGGCATCCACCCGGCAGCGCCGGTACGGGCGTTGTCCCACCGCACGGCGTACACGTCGGCCCGGGCCCGGAACCGGTCGGCGAACAACGCCAGCTTGTCCCGGGTCGGCGAAGCCATGGTGACCAGCCCTGGCGGCTCAACCGGCGCGGACAACTGCTCCGGCGCCGCAGTCGTGTCCTGGCCGCGCAGCTCCAGCAGACGTCCCAGTCGGGCGTTCTCTGCCCGTAACCGCTCCACCTCCCGCCGAAGATCGACGAACTCGGCCACCGAACCCATGCCGACCATCCTCGCGCATCGGGCGTCGAACATCCCGGCACCGGTCCGCTATCCTCCGCCGATGGCATCGAAGGACAACGCCGCGCTGGAGGCGATGATCGAGGAAGCCACCGCCGACACGGACGGTCATGAGGACGAGCGCGCCGGCCTGTTCGCCATGATCGAGGAGCATCTGGCGGTGCCGTTCACCACCACCGTCCTCGGCGTCGAGGCCACCGTACGGAAGGTCGAGCTGGCGGCGGACAACATCGTCGCGGTCTGCGCCCGAGGTCGCCACCGGCAGAGGATCGATCTCCTCGACCTGCCGTTGCCCACCCCCGCGCCGGACGGCGCCGCGTGGATCGACGCCTACCGGCACTGGGCCGGACGGTAGGCCACGGTGAGCGAGTACCAGTACTACGAGTTCACCGCCGTCGACCGGCCCCTCACCGGCCGGGAGCGGGCCGAGCTTCGGTCGCTGTCGACCCGGGCCGACATCACCGCCACCAGCTTCGTCAACACCTACGAGTGGGGCGACTTCAAGGGCGACCCGCGCACGCTGATGGAGCGGTACTTCGACGCGCACCTGTACCTGACGAACTGGGGCACCCGCCAGCTCATGCTGCGGCTACCGAAACACGTGCTCGACCCCGCCACCGTCTCCCAGTACTGCCAAGGGGACAGCGCATCCGCGTGGACCACCGGCAAGCACGTCATCATCGACCTGCACGACGAGGACGAGGACGGCACCGACGAGTGGGACCTCGACGGCCACGGCCTCCTCGCCTCCGTCATCCCGGTCCGGGCCCGCCTCGCCGCCGGCGACCTGCGCCTGCTCTACCTGGCCTGGCTGCGCTGCGTACAGTCCGCCGAGATCGCCGACGACGAGCCTGAACCGCCCGTCCCCGCCCGGCTGGGGACCCTCGACGCGTCCCTCACCGCCGTCGCCGAGTTCCTACGCATCGACCCCGACCTGATCGCGGCCGCGGCGGCCGGACCGGCGCCGGCCACCTCCGGCGAACCGACCGCTGCGCAACTACGCACCTGGGTCGTCGGGCTGCCCGCTCGGGACAAGGACGCCATCCTGACCGACCTGATCACCGGCGGCGACAGCCACCCGCGCAACCGACTGCTGCGCCGCTACCGCGACGCACACTGCACTGATACGCCCACCCCGGCAGCCGCCCGTACCGCCGGGGAACTGCTCTCCACCGCCGCGGGGTTGCGCGCCGAACGGGAACGACGGGACGCTGAGCAACGCGAACGCGACCGGATCCGCCGCGAACGGTCCGCCGCAGCAGCCCGGCAACGGCACCTCGACACCCTCGCAGTCGACCAACCTGCCGCCTGGCAGCGAGTCGACGAGCTCATCGCCACGAAGAAACCCCGCGAGTACGACACCGCCGTGCAACTCCTCATCGACCTGCGCGAACTCGGCGAACGCGACGGGGACAGTTCGTCGTTCCAGCGCCGGCTGGCCGAGCTCCGGGCGGCGCATGCCCGCAAGCCCAGTTTGCTCGAACGCCTCAACCTCGCAGGCCTCGACACCTGACGCATGGTTCCCCGCTGACCGTCGCCAAGGTGCGACGAGGATCGTGGAGGGCCGGTGCGGCGTGCCAGCGTGACACCCCAGACAGTCGACGCCGGCCACTTCATCCTGCCCGCCAAGATCAACCAGAGTCACCTGGAGACTCCTCCAGCGGATGCCGACCGGGGTGAACCGGCGCCAACGTGGGTCACCATGGCCGACCGCCGGTCGCAAACCGGGGTTTGTGTGCTCCAGGTGTGCTCCTGGGCTGCGAGAACGGCGGTCCGGGGAGCGTGGGTGAACGGGGGCCACTCCCTGCCACCCCAGGTGAACCCCAGGTCGCTAGACTGTGCCCTCGCGCCCTCGTAGCTCAGGGGATAGAGCATCGGTTTCCTAAGACCGTCATCTATGCATGTCGGTAGGCCGACTGCCTGCGATTCAGCCGTTCATTACCTCTGTTTGTTGGTCGCATTGGATAGCTGCTGCGCTCCGTTGCTGGCGGTTACAGTAGCAAACCGGCCGCCTCTGTTGCTTTTTGTGTCAACTTTCTCGATTCTAAATCCTCGTCACGGCATTTTGCGACTTGACGTAGCGAGGATGCTGTCCGGGGAAGCACGTGCGATCCTCGCCCAACCCGCTCCTTTACGCCGCACGCCGAGTTACGCCTGGGCACCGGAGTCGGAAGTGGGCGCAAACGCGTTGCCAGGCTGATGCGCCAGGCCGGGCTGCAGGGCTTCTGCCGGCGCTGCCGTCAGGGCTGCAAGGTGCGCGAGTTGGACGCGTGAGTGGATGCCGAGCTTCCGGTAGACGCGGGTGAGGTTTGCTTCGACTGTTTTGACACTGATGGTGAGGGCGGTGGCGATGTCGCGGTTGGTCGCTCCGCTGGCGGCGAGCTCGACGCAGCGCTGTTCGGCGGAGGTGAGGCAGGGGAGCGTACTGCTGTGCGCGGGGACGGGCTCCAGTTGGTGGAGGGTGCGGGTGGCGGCTTCGATCCAGGGGTGTGCCTGGTGCGTGCTGAAGAGGTCGGCGGCGCTCTGCGCCGCGGTGCGGGCGCTGGCGCGTCGGCGTCCGCGTCGTTCGGTGTGGCTGAGGGCCAGGAGGGTTCGACCGTGTTCGATGGGCAGGTGGCGGAGGTGGTCGGCTGCTGCGGTGAGGAGGTCGGCGGCCGCATCGTAGTTGCCCAGGGTGGCTTCCAGGAGTGCCTGGGAGCGGTCGAGCACGGGGAGGACGCAGCTTCTATCTAGATCAGTCGCGGTGCGACGGGTATCGGTCAGCAGTTTGCGGGCTTGGTCGAGGTAGCCGAGGGAGATGAGGGCTTGGGCGAGGTCGGCGTGCCAGCGCAGGACGGACGGGTCGCGGACCTGCTGGCGCTTCTCAAGCGTACGGACCTCTTCCAGCGCCTCCAGGGCTTCTTTCGGACGCCCGGTGACCAGGAGAAGATGTCCGAGGACGAAGAGGTTTCGGGAGAGGAAGACTTTGTTGTCCTCCCGGCGGGAGGTGTCCGCCCCGCGGCGTGCGTGAGCGAGGGCGGAGTCGGTGCACGAGGCGGTGCCCTCGACCAGGGCGGAGGTGTAGCACGTTGGGGCGGGGTCCAAGGCGGCTCTGTCGGTAAGCGACAGGGCGCGGCCGGCGTAGTCGAGGGCCAGTCCGCACCGTCCGGCGCGGATCTCGACTTCGGCGAGGCTGCGCAGGACATCCACGGTGGCTTCGGCGTCTCCGGTCCGCTCGGCTTCGACGAGCAGAGGCAGCAGTGCGCTGCGGGCTTCGTCCAGACGGTCGTCGAAGATGGCGTGCCGGGCGGAGAGCTGTTCGGGCCTGGCGTTGACGGGGATGTGAGTGCTGCGTGGCAGGGACAGGGCGTGGCCGAGCGTGGTCTCGGCTTGGGGGCGGCCGAGGATGCGTTGGATGCGGGCCTGCATCGTGAGGGCCATGGCGGTGGTGGCGGTGTCGCCAGCGCTCCGGGCGAGGCTGGCGGCCCGGGCAGCCTGGGCGCACGCCCGGTCGGGATCGCCGTTGACGTTGGCCCAGATCGCCTGGCGGACGAGGATCTGCGCGGTCAGGTCCGGATGTCCGGCCGCTTCGTGAAGTGCGTCGGCGAACAGCTTGTCGCCGTTGTGCAGGTGCTGTCCGCCTGAGTCGATCAGGGAGATGAGGGCGTTGACGCGGTTGGCGGGGCTGCTGTCGTGGTGCAGGACGAGGCGGACGGCAGCCTGGCCGCGGGGCAGGTCGCCGTTGTGGGCGGCGTCGCGTACGGCGGTCAGCGCCCGTTCGGTGAGCAGGTCGGCGTCGGTCTCCGGGGTACGTTCGGCGGCGAGCAGGGAGAGCTCGGCCGCTAGTGCGGGTTCTCCGCGCAGCCGGGCGCGGGCGGCGGCGCGGTCGGCGCAGTCGGCCGACTGCGGGTCGTTGGTGTCGGCCGCCAGCGTGGTGTGACGGTCGCGGCGGATGCTGTCGCGGCTGGCTTCGGCCAGGCGGGCGTGCAGGAGCCTGCGTGTGGCGACCGGCGGTCGGGCCGCGAGTTCGGCACCGATCGCGGAGGCGGCGAACCGGATCTTCCCGTCGACCTGCCCGATGTTGATCAGTCCGGCTGCCTCGGCCTCTGCGAGAAGGTTGTCGGCGGGCGGGCCGGCGAGGCGGCTCAGCAGTTCGCGGTCGGGCCGGTCGTCGAGTGCGGCGACCGTCAACAGTTCCTGAACTTCGGCCGACACAGTGCCCAGCCATTCGTTCACCAGTCGGCGGGCGGCCGGCGGCAGGACCAGGTCGTCTACGAGACCCTGAGCGGCCGGCAGGTCGGTGGCGCGGCTGCGGGCCCCGGCGAATGCGAGGGCTAGGGCCGGGTTCCCTCCGCTGCGGATGTGGGTCTGCGTGACCTCGTAGGGGGTTAGCCGGTACGGCGACAGCAGGGTTGCGACCTGATCGGGTGTCAGCGCCGGGATGCGTACCGCACAGGGGTCCTCGCCGCACCAGTGGCCTTCGCTCCCCGGGCGCCAGATTCGCTCTGCGGCTATGACGGGAAGGTCGGGAGCCAGGCGCAGTGCCCAACGCAAGACGGCCGCGCTGGCCGTATCCAGCCACTGGGCGTTGTCCACCACCAGTGTCAGAGGCGGGGTGTCCAGCAGCAGGGTGGCGGTCAACCGGCGCAGCCGTAGAGCGGTCCCGGCGGGATCGGCAGAGCCCGGCACTCCGACGGCCTTGTCGATTCCGGTCGCGAGTTCCCGCGCGGCCGGCAGCGGTTGGAGGGCCAGTGCGAGTTCGAGCAGTCCGGTGTAGGGGACCTGGGCGTCCTGTGGGCTCGGAGCCAGCCTTAGGACAGGCATGCCCAGCTGCTGCCCGAGTACACCGGCCGCAGCGGTCTTGCCGATCCCGGGCGGACCGAACAGCACCACCCGACGGGCGCCGCGCACGACGCCCGGTACCACCGGCAGCATGGTGCCGGTGGCCCCCTGATGCGCATTCACTGCCGTCGCAGAATCTGGCACCGGATCATAGTGCGCCCGACGGTCCTTCGCGCACCAGAGCAAGGGGTTGCCCTGATTTCGGCCAGCCTCCGCCGTTCCTAGTGTCATCGCCAAAGCCGAGCTGTCACCGGTTGCCGGAGATCCCATCAACACGGGCCCTGCTGCCACACCCCTCAACCCATCTCGGCGGGAGGATTGCGATGTATCGAAGAACTGCCATGGCGGCCGCTGTCGCGGTTGCGCTTACCCTGGGCACCGTGACCGGGGTGGCCACCCAGTCGACCGCAGCCACCCCGCCCCCTACACCCACGGTTGCGCAGAGCCCGCTGTCGCTGGCGATCTCCGCGGCCGACCGGGCCGCCGACGGCGGTCACGACGCGCTGGCGAAAGGCCCCTTCGAGCAGTACGACCGGCGCATGGTGATCCCGTGGGTCGACGGGCTGTTCTCCATCGCCTACACACGCACCTACCGGGGCCTGCCGGTGGTCGGCGGCGACGCCGCCGTGCTCGCCGACGGCAAGGGCGCGATCCGGGCGATCTCGGCCGCCACCAAGACGAAGATCAACGTGTCGGTGGTGCCGACGGTCGCCGTCGACCGTGCCGAGCAGACCGCCAAGAGCCTGCTCGCGAAGGTCGACCGGGTCGAGTCGCGCACCCTGGTGGTGCACGTCAAGGACAGCACCGCCCGCCTCGCGTGGGAGGTCGTCGTCGCCGGGCGCACCGCCTCGGCGCCCAGCCACCTGCATGTCTTCGTGGACGCGCGCACCGGCCAGGTGCTGGCCAAGCAGGAGGACGCCGCGGCCGGTTCCGGCACCGGCAAGTGGAACGGGCCCAGCCCGTTGTCGATCACCACGTCGCAGTCGGGCAGCACGTACTACCTGCGCGACACCACGCGCACCGGCCTGAACTGCCAGGACTACAGCACCAGTACCGTCTTCTCCGGCGCGGACGACAGCTGGGGCAACGGGGTGGGCACCAGCAAGGAGACCGGCTGCGTCGACGCACTGTACTCGGCGCAGAAGGAATGGGACATGCTGTCGGCCTGGCTGGGCCGCAACGGGCACAACGGCAACGGTGGCAGCTGGCCGATCAAGGTCGGCCTGAACGAGCAGAACGCCTACTGGGACGGCTCCACGATCACGATCGGCAAGAACTCGGCAGGCAACTGGATCTCGTCGATGGACGTGGTCGGCCACGAGTTCGGCCACGGCCTCGACCAGAACACCCCCGGCGGCACCAGCTCCGAAGCCGGCCTCGGCGAAGCCACCGGCGACATCTTCGGCGCCCTGACCGAGGCATACGCCAACCAGTCCGCCACCTACGACGACCCGGACTACCTGGTCGGTGAGGAGATCGACCTCGTCGGCAGCGGCCCGATCCGCAACATGTACAACCCTTCGCTGGTCGGTGGCCACCCGAACTGCTACTCCTCGTCGATCCCGAACACCGAGGTACACGCGGCCGCCGGCCCGCTCAACCACTGGTTCTACCTGCTCGCCGAGGGCAGCGCGCCGGGCGGCGGCAAGCCGAACAGCCCCATCTGCTCGGGCGGCCCGTCGTCGGTCACCGGCGTCGGCATCCAGTCCGCCGGAAAGATCTTCTACGGCGGCATGCTGCTCAAGACCTCCGGCATGACCCACAAGAAGTACCGCACCGCGACCCTGACCGCCGCGAAGAACCTGGACTCCTCGTGCGTCCTGTTCAACCGGACCAAGGACGCGTGGAACGCGGTCGCGGTCCCGGCCCAGACCGGCGACCCGACCTGCACCGCGACCAGCACCGACTTCTCGATGTCGATCAGCCCCACCTCGGGCGGCGTCAACGCGGGCTCCTCGGTGACCGCGACGGTCAACACCGCCACCGTCTCCGGCAGCGCGCAGACCGTGTCGCTGACCTCCTCGGGTGCCCCGTCGGGGGTCACCGTGTCGTTCAGCCCGTCGTCGGTCACCTCGGGCGGCAGCTCCACGATGACGGTGGCGACCACGTCCGGCGCGGCCGCGGGCACGTACACCATCACCGTGACCGGCACCGGGTCGGTCACCCACACGGCCCAGTACACGCTGACGGTCAACGGCGGCACCCCCGGTGGCACCGCGCCGGACATCGACGTCGCCAACGTGCAGGCGCACCTGACACAGCTCAGCACCATCGCCACCAACAACGGCGGCACCCGCCGCTCGACCGGCCAGGGCTACCTGCAGTCGGTGGCGTACGTCAAGGGCAAGCTGCAGGCCGCCGGCTTCACCGTCACCGAGCAGCCCTGCACCTCCGGCTGCACCAGCGGTGCAGGCCCGAACCTGATCGCCGAGTGGCCGGGCGGTAACGCGAGCAACGTCTACATGTTCGGCGCCCACCTGGACGGCGTCTCGGCCGGTCCGGGCATGAACGACAACGGCTCCGGCTCGGCGGCGCTGCTCGAGGTCGCCCTCGCGCTGGCCGCGCAGAACCCGACCATGCTGAACAAGGTCCGCTTCGGCTGGTGGACCGACGAGGAACAGGGCCTCAACGGCTCCAAGTTCTACGTCAACTCGCTGACCAGTACCCAGCGAACGGCGATCAAGGCCTACTACAACTTCGACATGATCGCGTCGAAGAACGGCGGCTACTTCATCAACAACATCACCTCGACCGCGTCGCAGCCGATGAAGGCGTACTGGGACTCCCTCAGCCTGCAGCCGGAGGAGAACGTCGAGGGCCAGGGCCGTTCCGACGACTACTCGTTCCAGAACGCGGGCATCCCGACCTCCGGTTACGCGATGGGCGCCAGCGCCACCAAGACGTCGGCCCAGGCGTCGAAGTGGGGCGGCACGGCCGGTCAGTCCTACGACTCCTGCTACCACTCCTCGTGCGACACCCTCAGCAACATCGACGCCACCGCGCTGAACCGGGCTGCCGACGGCATCGCCTACACGCTGTGGAACCGGGCGGTCGGCACCTCGACGCCGACCAACGACTTCTCGATCTCGGCCAGCCCCGCGTCGGGCACCGTGAACGCGGGGTCCAGCACCACGACCACCGTCGGCACCGCCACCACCTCGGGCAGCGCCCAGACGGTTACCCTGACCGCCAGCGGCGCCCCCACGGGCGTAACGGTCTCGTTCAGCCCGTCGTCGGTCACCTCCGGCAGCTCGTCGACCGCCACCATCGCGGTCGGCTCGTCGGTGGCCGGCGGCACCTACACCATCACCATCACCGGCGCGGGTTCGGTGTCGCACAGCACCACGTACACGCTGACCGTGACCGGCGGGCCGGGCGGCTGCACCGCCGCCCAGCTGATCCTCAACGGCGGTTTCGAAAGCGGCACCTCGCCGTGGACCGGCTCCACCGGCGTGATCGGCACCTCTATCGGGCAGGTGCCGCGCAGCGGCACCCGGTACGCGTGGCTCGGCGGAAACGGCTACACCGCGACCGAGGCCATCAGCCAGACCGTCACCATCCCGTCGGGCTGCACCAGTGCGGTACTGACCTACTGGCTGCACATCGACACGAGCGAGTACTGGGCGCTCGCCTACGACGTGTTCACGATCAAGGCCAACGGCACCACCGTGGCGTCGCTGTCCAACATGAACGCTGCCACGGGCTACACGCAGCGCACCGTCAACCTCGGCGCGTACGCCGGCCAGACGGTCACGCTGACCTTCACCGGCACCGAGGACGCCTACCTGCAGACCAGCTTCGTGCTGGACGACGTGACCCTGCAGATCGGCTGAGTTCAACGGCAGGGTGGGGCGCTCGCCCCACCCTGCCGCAGGTCCTGCGCCCCTGTTCCGCTGCCGGACCGGACCTTAGCCTGAATCCGTGGATTGGATTCTGGGTGCGTTGTCGGGTTGATCTAGCCGATTGGGGGTGTGATGGATCCGCTGGCCCTGGTCTCCGTAGAACGCCAAGTAACCCGGCTCCGCCTTGACCTGGCGAGAGGCGAAGTCCATCGCCTCCGGGCGCAGATCTGCCCAACCTCGCGGGAAGCGGCCGTACCGGTCGTAGAACCTCCGCAACAGCGCGAACCCGGCCGTATCTCGCCATGCTTGGACGCAACCAGGTCCAGCTCAGCAGGGACAAGGGTCCAGTGCTCGACCAGCTCGCCGATGCTCAGAGGAGATCGACTCACAGCGGTCAACCACCGTGGCAGCGATCAGGGACCGCGCAGACCCCCAAAAAGATCAACTATTTGGCCCCTGGTCGCAAGATCGGCGTGGTTGGTCGTGAAGGGCCCGTCGGCGTGTGACCAGGTCCAGCGAAGCCGTCGGTGGGTCAGCCACGCACTAGCCTGGCCGGCGAGGTCGCGGTGCCGGCGCTGGGTCCTGTTGGTGTCGCCGCCGTCGGTGGTGAAGGCGAGCAGGGCGTAGCCGCCGGGGATGCCGGCGTGGGGCTCGCCGGGGTGCCGGCTGCCGTCGACGGGGAGGTGCACGCTGGCCAGGGCCGGTGCGCCCTGTCCGGGCAGGGTTTGCAGCATGTGGACGCGGCCGTGGTCGACCAGGTGCCATCGGCCGTCCAGGGGCAGCCTGAGCACGGTGCGGGCGTGGGCGAACAGTTCGTAGGCGTCGACGGGGTCCTGCACGACGAGGGTGGTGGTCGCGGTCATCGTGGTCACCGGGCCCAGATCGCCAGGGCTGCGGTGGTGGCGGCGCCGGCGTACCCGGCGAGCAGCAGCGGCACGGCGCGGGAGATGGCGGTGTACTTGGCCCGTACGGCGCGGGAGAGCCACCACAACTCGCGGGCGCGTGCGAGGGGGGCGGTCTGGGCTCCCGGGTCGGTGTCGCCACCGACAACGCGGACCAGGACGTCCTGGGCGGTGTCGGTGTCGGCGTAGGCGACGAACCCGAAGTCCCCACCCCGAAATCCCGGTACGCGAAACCCGCGTCCGGCACCGGTGGGGCTACTGAACCGCCGAAAGCCCTTGCGGCAGGGCTGGCGCCGCGCGCCCTTTATGGGCATCACCGAACGCTCTTCCGCGCTCGTCGAAGAGGGCCGATGCCCACCGAACTCGCACATCGTGTCCGGGGTGTCTGTCGGTGACGGCGGCAGGCTGAGGTTGCCGTGCCCGTTGGGCCGGGAGTGGGGATGGCTGAAGTGTGTTCCGCCGTGATCGTGGCTGACGTTCGAGGTGCCAACCCCGCTCCCCCCGCCGGTTTTTTCGACACAGGCGCCCTCTCTGCCAGGCCAGCACGCCATTCGCACCAGCTCCACGCCCAGGTCGCGTGCGATCCGCTAACGTCGAATCGCCGTGCGTCGGGGCGCCGCAACAGTCGGCTCGACGCAGGTCGATGCGAACGGAAAGGCGAGCCCATGATTGATCGCCAGGATCTTCAACAGGCCAGGGACGATCTCGGCCGTAAGCTCGCCGCCCTGCGTAGGTCGAGGGGACTCATTCAGGAAGCCCTCGCACGCCAGGTGCACACGACGCGCAGCACCCTGGGAATGGTCGAGCGGGGCCGGCAGGTCGTGGACCGGATCTTCTGGCTGCAGTGCGACACCCTGCTGGACGCCCAGGGCGAGCTACTCGCCGCCTACGACGCCTACCGACACCTCCAGTCCCGGTTCCAGGCACAGCAGGCCGAGGCGGCACAGCGGGCGCGGTGGGGAGCGGTACCCGAGGCGGTGATGGCAGCCGGCGAGGCCACAGGCGAAAGGTACGGCGAAGTCGGCGACAATCGACGCCCGCCGGACCGGTTCCACGGCGAGCGCCCGGAGGCGGGCCGCACCACACGAACCGGGCAGGTCTCAGTCGTCAACGCGGTAGCAGGCCGTGGCGAGGAAGCCGACCACGATGCCAGGTCGCGACTGCTGGCCGAGCTGCGCCGGCACCTGCTCGCACCTGCCGCACCGAAACAGCCGGTCGAGCCTCTCACGCTTTCGGAGGTCCGTCAGCGGGTGGCCCATCTCCATAGCCTTTACCAGCGTGGCAACTATGCCGAGGCGGTCCGGGCGTTGCCCGACACGTTCGAGCAGGCGAACCTGTTGACCCGGACCTGCACCGGCACGCAGCGCGCCCTGGCCGTCGGGTCGCTGGCGGCGGCGAATCTCGCCGCCGCCAAACTCACCGTGAAACTCGGCGATCCCAGCCTTGCCTGGGTGGCGGCGGACCGTGCCGCTCGTGTCGCCGCCGAGCAGGCCGAGGATGTTGCGCTCGTCGCTGCGGCGGCGTTCTCGGTGGGTACTGCGCTGCTGGCGATGCCGGACCGCGTCGGCGATGCCGAGGAGGTGGTGCTGGCCGCTCTCGATGGTGTGACGGACACGAGGGACTCCGCGTCGACGGGTCCGCGTGTCCTGTCGGCCCACGGGGCGTTGACTCTGCTCGCGGCGCTGATCGCCGCCCGGCAGGCCCAGCCCGCCGCTGTCGAGCGGCACCTCGACGACGCGAACGCCCTGGCCCGGCGGCTCGGCGCCGATCGTAACGACCTGTGGACCGGGTTCGGTCCGACGAACGTGATGATCCACCGCATCAGCATCGCCGCCCGAACGGACCAGCCTCAGCTGGCGATCCACCTTGGAGAACAGCTCGACACCTCGTCGCTGCCGGCGGCCCTGGTGAGCCGCCGCGCCCGGGTCCACCTCGACCTCGCCGCCGCCTACGCCTGCTCGCCCGGCAACGATCCCGCAGCCGTGCTGCACCTGCTCGAAGCCGAACGCATCGCGCCGCAGACGGTGCACGTGCACGGCCGGACGCGCCATCTGATCGGCGACCTGCTCACCCGTGAGCGGCGCGCCGTCACCCCCGGCCTGCGGGCACTCGCCGAACGCGCCGGAATCGCCGCGTGACGTCCGGATCCGCGAATGCCCGTCTGCTCTACCTGGTGGTCTGTGCCGCGCCACCGGCCCGCCGCATCGTCGAGCTGGTCGAGGCGGTGCGGCGCGACGGCTGGGATGTGTACGTCATCGCGACCGAAACCGCGCACACCTGGCTTCCCAACGATCGGCTGGCCGCCGTTACGGGCAGGCCCGTCAGCTACCGGCAGCGGCATCCTGACGAACCGAGCGTCCTGCCACGCGCCGATGCCGTCGCGGTCGTTCCGGCGACGTTCAACACCATCAACAAGTGGGCCACCGGCATCAACGACAGTCTGGCCCTCGGCATCCTCAACGAAGCTCTCGGCGCAGGCATGCCGATCATCGTCTCCCCGTACGTCAAACCCACCCTCGCCCGCCACCCCGCGTTCGACGCCCACCTGCGGCTCCTCGCCGACCACGGCGTACGCCTCACCGCCACCGAGGCGCTGCGACCAGCTCACGACGATCAGCCCTTCCGCTGGAACGTGATCCTCGACGAACTCCACAGGCTGTCCGCCCGCCTGTCGTAGTCGGCCCCCGAGAGGCGCTGGGGCCGGTCTGACCGTGTCGAAATCCCGTGTCGAGGGTGTTCGACACGGTCAGACCGGCGTTGAGTGGTGGACATGACCGCTCGGCGCCCGCCGCTCAGGGGTCCCCGGCACCGCCCAACCCGAGGGGAGTTGATCCGTGTGACCCTGTACCGCAGTTTCTCGCCGCTGCCGAGGAATCCGGGACCGCTGGTGGCCGGGACGGCTCGGACCTCACGTTGACTGCGGCTTGATCGAACCCGGGCCGCCTTGCGTCGCCTTGCCGGTTGGGCACCCGGTGAGTTCGGCCTGCGTCCTGCCCAGCAGGGGAACAGTCCTCGGGCGTCTGAGGCCGTGTTCGTCCTTGGCGGATAACGGAAAGTGCGGGCCGTCCGCAACGGCGGCGGTCCTGACGAACAGGAGAGTGACGCGCACATGAGCGTCGACACGATGAGCAGCGACGACCTCCGTGACGCGATGGTCGACCAGCTGGTCGCTGACCATGCGGCCAAGGGGCTGACGATGCGGCCCGAGGTCGAGGCGGCACTGCGGGTGGTTCCCCGCGAGCTGTACACGCCGGGTGTCCCGATGGAGGAGGCGTACCGCAGCGACACCGCGGTCGTCACCAAGCGGCTCGGTGATGAGACCGTCAGTTCGGTGTCCGCGCCGTGGCTGATCGCGGAGATGCTCGGGCAGGCGGCTGACGCCCTCACCGGTGGCCTGCACGGCCGGCACGTGCTGGAGATCGGATCGGGCGGCTACAACGCGTCGCTGCTGCGCGAGCTGGTCGGGCCGTCGGGTTCGGTCACGACCGTGGACATCGACCCGGAGGTGACCGAGCGGGCGGTGGCGTGTCTGGCGGTGGCAGGTTACGGCGATGTCAGCGTGGTGTGCGCGGACGCGGAGCAGCCGATCGACCTGGGGCGCTGCTACGACCTGATCATCGTGACGGCCGGGGCGTGGGACATCCCCGCGGCGTGGATCGCGCAGCTCGCCGAGGACGGCGTGCTGGTGGTGCCGCTACGGACGTTCGGGATGACCCGGTCGTGGGCGCTGCGCCGGGTCGGTGACCGGCTGGTCAGCCACAGCCAGCGCCTCTGCGGGTTCGTGGCGATGCGGGGCACCGGAGCCCACGAGATGCGGTATGTCGACATCGCCGCCGGTGTCCACCTGCGGCTGGATGAGGGCCAGCAGGTCGACCCGGAATCGGTCGGTGGGCTGCTGTCGCAGCCGCAGGAGCAGGCATGGGCAGGGGTGGGCCTGCCGCCTCGTAGCGTCCTGGCCGACCTGGACCTGTGGCTGGCGGCCCGCCTCGCCGATGAGGTCGACCAGTTCGTGGTGCTCTCGGCGCAGCAGGAGGCCGTCGACGCCGGCATCGTCGCCCCTGCCTGGCGGTTCGGTACGCCCGCCGCCCTGCACGAGGGGACGTTCTCCTACCGGTCGACGCTGCGCTGGACCGACGACACGTTCGACCTCGGCGCCTGCGCTCACGGGCCCGACGCCGCCGCGGCGGCGGGACGGATGGCCGGGCACATGCGCGCGTGGGTGGACGCTGGCGAGCCCTCTCCGGTGCTGCACGTCCTACCCGCAGGTACTCCCGACGGCGCCCTGCCGGCCGGGACGGTGCTGGACAAGCGACACAGTCGCCTCGTCCTCACCTTCACCTCCGCATAGGAAGGAACACGCGAGTGGAGACCATGGAACTCGAGGAGTTCGACCTGGACATCACCCTGGTGGACGCCGGCCCCGCTGCCAGCGGGTACGCCACCAGCACCGACGACGGCTGCGGCTCGGGCAACACGGGCTCGAACGCCTGTTCCGGCGGCAGCAAGTAACCGTCCCTGACGATCCACCCCGGGCCCGGCGTCTCCAGCGCCGGGCCCCCGTCTTCGAGGGTGCGTTCATGTTCCCCACGGCCGGTGCGGCGCTGATCAGAGTTGCCGCCTACCCCAGCGGTCTGACCCTGCCCGCGTGGCCCGACCTGACGACGGATCAGCCCGAGCAGTGGCGGCAGTGGCTGGCCGCAGTGTGGGCGCTGCCGGGATTCGCCACCGCCGTCGCCGCTGCCACACCCCAGTTGGCCGAACAGATCACCCGGACCGTGGCCAGTGCGCCGACCACCGACCGCCGGTTCGGGCGCATGGTCGACTCGACGGTCCGGTACCTGCTGAGGTGGACCACCCGGGCGACACCGTTCGGCACCTTCGCCGGGGTGGCTCCGGTCGAGTTCGGCGCCCGCGCATCGGTTCGGTGGGGCGAGGCGCATCAGGTGGTGACCCGCCCTGACGGGACGTTCGTCGCCGAGCACACCGGGCGCGCCGAGCAGGACCTGGCGGCGCTGCGCGACGTCGCGGTGGTGACGAACTCGGTGGGGTACCAGCGCGGCGAGGTGTGGGTGCTGCCCTGCCTGCGCGGCGACGGCGACCGCAGGTGGGACATAGAGATCCGTCTGACCAGGCCGGTGCGGGCGGCGATCCGCGCGGCGCGTTCCCCGGTCATGTTCGGTGACCTCGCCGCCCGGGTCGCCGGGCCGCTGCCCGCCGCTACCGGGGCGGCCGAACGGATGTTGGCGTCGCTCGTCCAGGCGGGTGTCCTGCTGTCGGCGCTGCGGCCGGCGACGACTGTCACCGACCCGGCCTCCCACCTGGCCCGTCACGTCCCGATGCCCGATCCCGGCGACCGGGTCGCGGTCGACCTGCGTGTCGACGCCTCGGTGACGCTGCCACCGGCGGTGCTCCACGAGGCGGCCCGTGCCGCGTCGACGCTGGTGGCGGTGGCAGCGCCCCTGCCGGGATGGGCGGAATACCACGGCGCGTTCATTCAGCGGTGGGGCCCGGGCGCGGCCGTGCCGTTACGCGACGTCCTGAACGTTCTGGGCTTTCCCGCCGGATACCGGGGTTCCACCCGGCGTGTACCTGCGGTGTTCACCGCCCGCGACCGGCTCCTCGCGCAGCTCGCCCAGCAGTCGGCGCTGAACGACTGTACGGAGGTGATCCTCGACGACGAGCTGACAGGCCGCCTACGAGGAGATGACGACCGGCCGCCGATCCCACACACCGAACTACGGTTCACCCTCGCCGCCGCGACCCCACAGGACCTGGACCGAGGCGCGTTCACGTTGACGGTGGTCAGCGGAGCCCGCCACGCCGGGGTCGCCGCCGGCCGGTTCCTGCACCTGCTTTCTCCCGCCGAGCTGGCGTCGTTCCAGCACGTCTACCGGAACCTGCCGACCGCCCTGCCCGGCGCGGACACGGTGCAACTGTCCGGCCCGCCGCTGGATGCCCGCTTGGCCGCGGTCGCCCGGACACCTGCGGTGCTGCCCGTCCTGCCCGTCGGCGACTTCCACCCGGACCCGCCGTGGACGCTCGCGGACCTCGCGGTGACCGGCGACGGCCAGCGGCTGTGGCTGGTGTCGCGGACCTCCGGGCGACCGGTCGAGCCGCTGCTGCTCAACAGCGTGCTGCTACCCGACCTCCAGCAGCCCCTGATGCGGTTCCTGACCGAGATCTGGACGGCGTGGACGGCTCCGTGCAGCCGATTCGACTGGGGGCACGCGCGTAGCCTGCCGTTCCTGCCACGCCTGCGACGCGGACGCAGCATCGTGCACCCCGCCCGCTGGACCATCGACCGGACCGCGCTCCCCGCCCGCACCCTGGCATGGTCCCACTGGCGCGACGCCTGGCAGCGATACCGTGAACAGCACCGGCTCCCGGACGAGGTCCTGGTCGGCGCCGACGACGTGCAGGTACGTCTGGACCTGAACGACAACACCCACCTGGCAGTGCTGCGCCGGCACGTCGACCGGCACGCCCGCACCACCCTCACCGAGGCTCCCGGCCCGGCCGGCTGGATCGGCGGCCGACCCGCCGAACTCCTCCTCACCCTCGCGCACACCCGTCCGGCCACCCACCCGAGCCGACCAGCGCGGGCCGTGACCGCACAACAGCATCGGCCCGGCCAGTCACCGTGGTTGGAGGCCCGCCTGTACGGCCGGGCCGACGACATCCTCACCGACCTCGCCCACCGGACCGGCAACCTCCCGGCGGCGGGCTGGTGGTTCCTCCGGTACCCGGACCCCGAGCCCCACCTGCGGCTACGCATCCCACTCCAGGACACCACCTTCGCTGCCACCGCCGCATGCCTCGCCGAATGGGCGCAACAACTGGAGCACAAACGCGTCCTGCACGACTACAGCCTGCGCACCTACCGGCCCGAGACCCGCCACGGCACCGGCCCCACCCTCACCGCCGCCGAAGCGGTCTTCGCCGCTGACTCCCGCGCCACCCTGCAGCGGCTGACCGGCGACCGCCAGGCCAGCACCGCCGCCACGATGATCGCCATCGCGGACGCCTTCACCGGCGACGGGCCGCGTTGGCTCGCCGAACACGTCCCCCACCACCGCGGCCCCCGACTCGAACCCGTCCAGCTCGACCTCGCCCGCACCCCCTACCGCGACGACGACCTGGACAAGGCACTGGCCACCTACCGGACACTGGCCCACGCCGACAACCTCGACCTCGACCAGGTACTGACCGACATTCTGCACCTGCACCACGCCCGCATGATCGGCGTCGACCCCGCCTCCGAACGGCACTGCCTCCGCCTGGCCCGCGCCGTCGCCCGCACCCGCCAGGCGACGCCGTGACCGCAGCACAGTCCCTCGCCGAAGGGGCGGCCGGCGTCGCCCTTCTACACCTGGAAACCGGCAACCGGCCCGCCGCCCACGCGGCACTGCGGGCCGCCACCGCCAACGGCGTCAGCATCGCCGCAGGCGCCAGCCTCTTCTACGGCGCACCCGCACTCGCCTTCGTCCTCGCCACCCCCAACCAACCCGGCCTCACCCGAGCACGATCGATCGCCGCCACCGGGACCGCCACGGTCACCCGCCGACGGCTGCACGCCGCCCACCGCCGCATCGACTCCCACCAGCGGCCCCACTACGCCGAGTACGACCTCATCCGCGGCCTGACCGGCCTCGGCGTCGCCCTGCACCGCCTCGGCGACCACGACCTGCTCCGCCAGGTACTCACCTACCTGGTCCGGCTCACCGAACCGGTCAACGACCTCCCCGGCTGGTGGTGCGCGAACGGACCCGACCGACACCAGCCACCACCACCAGGAGGCCACGCCAACCACGGGATCGCCCACGGCATCACCGGCCCACTCGCGCTACTCGCCCTCACCCACCGCGCCGGCATCACCGTCGACGGACACACCGAGGCGATCCTGCGGATATGCCGATGGCTGGACACCTGGCAGCAGCACACCGCCGACACCATCTGGTGGCCGCAGACCCTCACCCTCGACGACCTGCACCACGGCGCACCCGCACAACAACACCCACTACGCCCCTCCTGGTGCTACGGCACCCCCGGAATCGCCCGCGCCCAACAACTGGCCGCCCTCGCCCTGCACGACACCGCCCGGCAGCTCCTCGCCGAGACGGCGTTCACCACCTGCGTGAACGACCCCGCACAGATCCGCCGTCTCACCGACCGCAGCCTCTGCCACGGCACCGCCGGCCTCCTCGCCACCGGCCGGCGCATCGCCGCCGACGCACTCACCCCGACACCCCTCGCCCCACTGACCCGCCTCCACCTGCACGCCACCCCCGCCGCGGACGAACCCACCGGACTACTTGACGGCACAGCCGGTCACGCCCTGGCCGCAGCCTCCACAACCTCAACCTCGTGGGACGCCTGCCTCCTACTCAGCTGACGAAAGGCCCGCCATGAAGGAGACCCCCTGGCAACAGGTGAACATCACCTACCCTGGCCAGAGCCGCCACGAACGCGAACAACACGCGATACCCCACCTCCACCGCGTCCTACCCGCCGCCGAGACCGCCGGCCTCATCACCTCCTGGTGGTTCATCCGCAAAGGACCGTGGCGCATCCGCTACCTGCCCACCACGCCCGACACCGACCCCGGCCCGGTACACGACCTGCTCACCGGAACGCGCGCCTGGACCAGCGACATCTACGAACCCGAGATCCACGCCTTCGGCGGCCCCGACGCGATGGACACCGCACACACCCTGTTCCACCACGACAGCCGCCACCTCCTCACCTACCTTCACCATCAGCCGGCAGACCGACGGGAACGCTCCCTCATCCTGTGCACGGCACTCATGCGCGCCACCGGACTCGACCTCAACGAACAAGGCGACGTATGGGCGCGAGTCGCCCGACACCGCCTGGAACACCGCACCTGGCCCCCCGCCGCCGACCCCGCCACCTGGGAAGCCTTCACCGGCAAGGTCCGTCACCTGCAACTCGGCACCACCCGCACCACCAGCGACTGGCAGACCGCCTTCGAGAACGCCGGCACAGCCCTCCGCCACCTACGCGACACAGGAAAACTCACCCGTGGGCTACGCGCCGTGATCGCAGAGCACGTGATCTTCCACTGGAACCGGATCGGGATACCCGCCACAACCCAGGCCGTCCTCGCCCAAGCAGCCGCGGAAGCCATCTTCGGCCGTGCCCCCGTGCCCCCGTGCCGCCAGGCGAGCAGTGGCCACGCCCGGTCGAACCCGTACCACCATCTGCGGTACCGCCAACAGAGGTCGATGCGCCCAGTCGCGCGGCGCTTGCAAGTTCAAGACACAGCAGACTCCTCACAGAGGGGGCTAGTGCCCAATGGTCGTGAAGCGCTGGCGGGGCCGGACACATCGTCCGGCCCCAAGTAAAGTGCTGGTGCGTGATGGTTGAACCGCTTCGGTCGATCCTGGCCTTGGCGTCCGAAGTGTGCAGTCGGGCCAGTTATCGCCGACCTTTCGTCACGATTGCCCTAACTGCTAGAAGGATCAACGGGACCAGTATCGGTGTAGGCACGGAAATGGCGTCGGGAATTTCATTCACCGAAGCGGCAACCCATGTAACCGCTGCGGCGATTGCGGCTACCAGTAGCCCGGATAGGGTTAGGGCGTGTCGAGCCGTTCGCTTCGAAGGCAGAAACTTTATCTCAATGGCGAATCGCCACCAGGTTGCGAAGAAATTCCCTTCCGTTGATCTTTCTGTTCGGTGATGCGCCCAGACGCGTGCCTTGTCCGACGGTTCGGACTCGATGGGGTCAGTGTGATCGGCCAGGTTGAGCTCTTGGTCAATCTGCTGGGACGGGCAACGCCCCTGGTTCACTGCATAACCCCAATCGTGCAAGCGAACAAGCTTCACTTCCTTCCTGCGTGTTGGATCGGGTGCGGTCGCTGTGCATAAAGACTGACCGACATGGGTCGTAGGACGAGACTCCTAGGCCCATTGTCATGGTCTCAACGTGCATCGCAAGACCCGTCGCACATGGTGTGCGATGTTCCAGCTTGGAGGGACGGTTGACTAGCAGCCCTGAACCCGTGAGTCTGTTGACGGGCGCCCATTGGTAACGCGAAGTGTCTTAAATTTTCCTGGGAACTGTCAGCAGCGATAAAGAGTACCGGGCATGGGAGAAGGGGATATATATGCCAGCGAAGGGGTCTGTTGAAGCGGGCAATGGCGGCGTTCCGAAACGGCGTGAGTCCGATGGCGGCATCACCCCTCCGGCAGTTGCGTCTGGAGGTGCGAGTGGGAGCAGCGGGCCGCTAACCCGTGTAACCGTCAATTTTACTCAAAGGTCAATGTTGGCGCTCGATAGTGCCGTCCGGAAGTCGGGAGATACCAGAACGGACACCATCAACCGCGCAATTCAAGTATATGATCTAGTGCAAGATGTCCTAAAGCGCGGCGATGGCCGAAGCCTGCTGATCAAGTATCCGAATGGCGAATGCGAGCGCCTGCTAATGATGTGACTAGCCGCTCGGCTCTTAACGCATTCGGGCAGATGTTGGACTTGAATGGCACCAATTCTTCCCAAGGGTAGAGCAGGAGCAGTCACCGCCGGGTATAGAAAGTAGGCAGGGCTGACCATCTCGCGGCGGCGGCCATTGGCGACACGGCTGCTGGGGAAAGTCCATTCCGTCTGTCCGTTGTAGTCGTGGCCGCGCGCAGCGCTGCATTATCCTGCCTTGGAGGCCCTCTTGCCGGCGAGACCCCTTGCGGCATCGTTGTAAACCCCTGTGCTCGTAATCGACGGAGCGTCGCTCGTCGACTTTGCCGGCTTCGTCTACGAGTTCTCGCAGCTGCTCTGTCACGCAACCCGAGCGGAAGCCTCGATGCCTTCAGCGACATCCTCTTCGAGCAGGACCCTGGGAGGCTGGCCGTTCTGCTGACCGCAGTCGGTGTGCCAGGCATGCCGCTGCCAGAGGCCTTGTCGGATACGCACTCGAGTTCGAACCGATCGTCCCTCGCGATCTTGTGGAGACTCGGATCAGTGCGGGCGTCTGGCAACCATGAAGGCCAGCGATGTCACCGTCGTCCCGACCTAGTCGCCTAGCGTCTGTCGACCTGCACGAAGGTTGTTGCGGCGGCGACGCCTTTGGCGACTGCGTGGGGTAGCGGCACGTTGTGAGCGAGTCGTGCGGCGAGGGTGCCGAGGAAGGCGTCACCGGCCCCGCTGGTGTTGATGGCCTTGACGTGTGATGCGGGGACGAGTGCGGTGTGGTCGGCATCGCTGTAGGCGGCGCCGCGAGCGCCAGCGGTCACCACCACCGCTCGTGGGCCCAGCTTGCGGAGTTCCTGCGCTGCGATCGACGGATTGGCATGGTGGCGGCCCAGTATCGCTGCCGCTTCGGCCTCGTTCGAAACGAACAGGTCGAGTGGGGCCAGGGCGGTCAGACCGAGCGAGGGATGTGGCACGAGGTTGCCGATGAGCGTCTCTGCGTGGTGATGCCGGAAGACGGCGTCAACGGCATCGGGCTGGAGATCGAGCTGGGTTACCACGATCGGAGCTCGTAGCTGCTGAAGTGCGTTGCGCACATGCTCGCTGGCGAGCTCAGTCTCTGTGGAGTGTGCGAGGACGATGTAGTTCTCGCCGTCGGGGGTGATCTCGATGATCGCGGTACCGGTCGGAGCCGATGGCACGACTTGAAGGAAGGACATGTCGATGGCCGCGTTGGTGAGGGCTCGGCTCAGGGAGGCGCCCCATTCGTCGTCGCCGACGTTGGTGATCAGGCTGGCGCGGACGCCCGCTTGTCGTGCGGCCAAAGCCTGGTTGAGGCTCTTGCCGCCCGGTGTGGTCGTCGCGGGTGACGAGGCGAACGTCGTCCGGCCAGCGACGGGCCGTTGGGGGATCCGCACGGTGATGTCGATGTTGGCGCGGCCGACGAAGGCGACATGCGGCGTACGGACCTGATCGGGTAGTTGGTGACTCATCCGCTGGTGGCCAGCTGGTCGAGGAGCTGTCGCACTTCCGGCTGGCTGGAGAAGGGTTCGAGTCGCCGGGCCAGGGTGGTGACGTTTCGGCGGACCCGAACCGAGCCCGTCGTGGTAGCCGTGGTCAACGCTTCAGCCGCGACGGTGGCGGCCTGGCCTGGTTCCGAAGCCGCCAGGTAGGCGTGCGCCGTGCGGGAGAGGTACACGCCCCGTTCGCGTCGGTAGCGGTCGGGCCACGTGTTGACGGCGTTGGTGAAGCTGTCGATGGCCCGACGCGGTTGGTTGAGGCGGAGCCATCCCTCGCCCTCCTGCGCCGCAAGGTACGGCCGGGTGCAGAACGAACCGAGGGCACTGCTTCCCCCGCTCGGCGGCCTGGCGGTCGCCACGAGTGTGTGGGCACGCTCGACCGCGGCCTGGAAAGCGGAGGCGTCCTGCGCGATGGCGCTGCCGTGCGCCTGCTGGATGGCGGCGAAGGCGTGCAGGAGCGGGGGCGTGTCGGGCAGGCGGGAAGCGGCACGGGCCAGCCCGACGACACAGTCCTCGTCCCCGGTTCCCACCATCCGCTGTGCCTTACGGGTCAGGACGTACGCCCAGAACTCCTGATCGTCGGCTTCCTGCGCCATGCTTCCCGCGCGGTCCAGCCAGCGGTCGCCCGCGGCCCGGTCGCCGAGATCGTCGCTGAGCCAACCCGCGAACTCGCTCCACCGTGCCTCGGTGCTGAGAAGCCGGTTACGAAGCTGTCCACGTGTCTGCCGACGCAGGGCGGCGATCAGCGCGATCTGCTGTTCGACGGTCGACAGGATGGTGAGGCCACCCAGCAGGTCGTCCGCTTGTACGAGGAGCGCGCGAAGCTCCGCGAAGTGATCGACAACGGCAGGGTCGACGGACCGTGGGTGAGAAACGCCTGTGGTGGTGACAACCGGCACGGCGGTGAGGCCAGCGGCCAGTTCCAGCAGAGCCCTCCGGCTTACCCGCAATGACATCGCCTGCCCATCGGACATGACCGCAAGCGTAACCGCGTCACCATCGTGAAAGTCCGTCTCACCTGCCACCGCGGCACCGGCGACCCGCGCGAGTGGTGCCGTCAGGCCGTTCGGACCACCGGCCGTCAGATCCGTGGCGGCGAGGTCGCGCAACGACTCCCGTGCCGGATCCGTCACCGGGACACCGTGAGTGCCAGCCGGTAGTGAGCGGTCCTCGACTTCGCCCCACCGCATGCGTTGTGCCGCTTCGACTTTCTCCTGATCAAGCTGCTGCTTCAGGCGCCGATAGTCGTCGTAGTCGGCCAGCAACTCTCCACCAGCGGCTAGGGCCGCTTCACAGCGCTGCCAGAAGATCCGGTCCGGGCATTGCTGCCCGCGCTCGACGCCCGCGATCGTGGTCCGGGAAACCGGCACCCGCCTCGCCAATGCCAACTGGGTCAGCCCACGCACGTTGCGCCAGGCGGCAAGCCTTGCACCCAGTGCCCGCTTCGCATCGTCTACCCGCTGCGGATCGATCATGACGCCCGTCCCTTCACAACCCCGTACGGACACGACGGCTGCATTGACGCAAAGCGACGTTACCGTAACCGATCTCCGCCAGAACCGGCCAGCGCCTCAACAACCCCGGCGCCGACGTCCTTGTCCGCGCCGAGCAACGTCTATCGGCGGGCGACCCGAGACCCGACTCCGGACCTTCGATGATGTGCGCGGTGTGTGCTCGAGAGCGGATGCCACCGTGGGGCAACCGGTGCCACCGGATGCCACGGCGGGTCAACGGGCCGGGTCGCTGCCGGGGTCCGTGTGCTCGGGGTGTGGTCATCGGTCGGCCCTGACCAGGGCGACGACGTGGGTGAACGTGGGCCACTCCCTGCCACCCCGGGTGAACCGGCAGGCCGCTAGACTGGGCACTCGCGCCCTCGTAGCTCAGGGGATAGAGCATCGGTTTCCTAAGACGACGCTCTATCTGTACCCGGAGGCTGACTACCTGCCGGTTCCTATTCTTCTTGCATATTAATGGGTCGCACGCGGTCCTTGCTGTGCTCGCTTGCTGAAGATCAGCAGAATAGGCGTAAGTCCTGCTCAGGTCCTGCCTCGGTCGGTTCGACGCGTCCTTGCCAAATCTCGCGAAGTTGCCGCGCCGCGTCAGTCTACGGTGCCGCGAGTGCCTGGGCCAGTAGCGCGGTGAGTTTGGCTGCGCGTGCCGGGTGGTGATGACCGACCCAGGCAACTCGCCCGATGAGGTATTGGGCGAAGTCGGGGTGGCCGGTCCTGTTCTGCGCGGCGAGGCCGGTGCGGGCGGCGTTGTGGAGGATGGCGCGGAGCCGGTCGTAGTCGTCGCGTGGTGTGGCGGGGTGGTGGTTGACGACGAGTCCGGCGAGGAGTTGCCGGTCGGCTCGGCCACGGACACGGGTCTTACCTGTGTGGACTTCGAAGCCCTCGTCGCGGGCGATGTGGGTGACGGCGGCGATCAGGTCGTGGATGCGGCGGGTGGTGAGGTCGCCGGAGAAGGCGAGGTCGTCGGCGTAGCGGGTGTAGGTGATCTCGAAGGCGTCGGCGAGGCCGGTGAGGCGTCGGTCGAGTCGGTAGGCACACAGGTTCGCCAGCGCGGGTGAGGTGGGCGCGCCTTGGGGCAGGTGACCGGTGCGCAGCGCGGCGAGCCGCGCCGCCCGCTCCGGTAGGTCGGTGGGTGCGCGGCGCAGGACGGGGTTCGGGGTGCGGGTGGTGCAGAGTCCGGTGAGGGTGTGGGCGACGGGTTCGGGGTAGCCGGCGGTGCGGAACAGTCCGTAGGCGCGGGTGGCGGGGATGTGGGTGAAGAAGGCGAGCAGGTCGATCCGGACGACGACCGGCTGTGCGGTGTGGGCGGCGGCGAAGGTGTGGGCGGAGCGGCCGGGTACGAAGCCGTGGGCGGCGGGGTGGACCGGGATGGGGCCGAGGACCTCGGTGAGGAGCCGGCGTTGCAGGGCGCGCAGCCGGGACTTCGGTGCCTCGATGAGCCGGCCACCCGCGGTCCAGCGGTAGTGGTAGTGGTGCAGCCGGTGGGCGGTGGCGCGTCGGTTCATGGCGCGTCGGTCGGCGTACCAGTCGAGGTACTCAATGCTCAGGTCGAGCGTCGCGGCCAGGTCGCCGACCGTGTCGATGACCGGATTGTGCCAGGGACGGCGGACGGTGCGGGTCGGCGTCACTGGGCGCGTGTGGAGGACGATCGGCCGCTGGTGCTGGCGGGCGGCGGCGACTGCCGCGCGCAGCGGGTCGAGGGTGCTCAGGAACGTGGCGAGCTCGCGTGGCCGGTCGGTGGGTGGGCGTGGGTAGGCGGCCAGCACCGCGTCGGCGACCGGCCACAGCCAGCGGCGTCGCACGCCGAGGACGAGCCCACCCTGGTCGACGAGATCGGCACGGCGCCAGCCCTTGCCGGCGAGGAACGCGTCGGCGAGCGCGGTGGCCAGGGCGTGATTGGTGGTCACGATCGGGCCGATGGTGGCAGCGTGTCCCGACGATGCCCGGTCGTGCGGGTGCACAGGCTCGCGGAGCGTGCCGACGCACCTGTGGTGTGCTGCCGAGGTGAGTGTCGCGTCCCCGGGGTTGCCCCGGAGAGACCGTGACCGGACCCCGCGTGGGGGAGCGGCCTGGTCAGCTCGGGACACGCTGCCATGGGAGCAGCGTAGAGAACGCAGACCGTCATGGGTGTCCGCGATGGGTGTGGCGCGGTGGAGAGAACCGTTTCGCCGGGTGATGCGTCCTAACCTTGCGTGATGGACGTGGACGACGAGGAGCTGTTGCGTCTCGTCGGGAAGGGTGACCGTGGGGCGTTCGACGTGCTGTATGCGCGTAACGCGCCGTGGTTGGTGCTGCGTCTGCGCCGCCGGTGCCGGGATCCGGAGTTGGTCCGGGAGGTGGTGCAGGAGACGTTCCTGACGGTGTGGCGGGCCGCGGCCGGCTACCGCGGGGACGGTGCGGCGGTGGGCTGGCTGTGGTCGGTGGCCGCCGGTCGGTTGATCGACGCGCGGCGTCGCGCGTTGGCCCGTCCGCAGAGTGTGGGGGTGCCGGGCGACGACGTGTTGGCGTGGTCTCCGTCGGCGGAGGACGAGGTCTTGGCGGGCGCGTACGACGCCGAGTTGGAGCGTGCGCTGCATCGGCTGGCTCCGGAGTTGCGGGCGGTGTTGCAGGCGACGGTGCTGGACGGTCTGACGGTGCGGGAGGCCGCGGTGTTGCTGGGTGTGCCGGAGGGCACGGTGAAGACCCGGGCGATGCGGGCGCGCCGCGAGTTGAGGGCGGCCCTGTCATGACCGGGTTTCACGTTGACGCCGGGGTGCTGGCGGCGTACGTCGAGGGACGTCTCGCTGACGTGGACGCGTGGTCGGTGGAGGCGCACCTCGACCGCTGTGCGGCCTGCCGGACGAGCATCGCCTCGGACGCGTCGACGGCTTCTGTGGTGGAGGCGGTCGCGGTGTCGCTGGGCGGCCGGTTGCCGCGGCAGGGGCGGGTGCGACGGGCGACCGGGTGGCGGCGGATCAGGGTGTTGGTGGGTGCGGGGCCCGCAGCGCGGGCGGCGTGGTTGCTGTCGGTGGCGGTCACCGGGGTGCTCACCGCGGGGTTGGCGGTCAGCCCGACGGTGGTTCCGCCGTGGTTGCTCCTGCTGATCGCGCCGGCACTGCCCGCTGTCGGTACGGCCCTGTCGTACGGGCCGCGAACGGATCCGCTGCATGAGCTGATCGCGGGGACACCGCAGGGCGGCCTGCGGATCGTGCTGTGGCGCACGCTGGCGGTCCTCGCGGTCGCCGCGCCCGTCGCGGTCCTGGCCGGCGCGGTGACGGGTATCGGTACGCCGGGGTGGTGGCTGCTTCCCTGTGTCGCGTTGACCGCACTGACGTTGGCGCTCGGCTCGTTGGTCGAGCCCGCGTACGCCGCGCTGGTGGTGGCGGGGGCGTGGGCGGTGGTGGTGCTGGCGCCGCCGGTCGGCGGTCTGGCGGTCCTGGTGTCGGCCGGCCCGGGCTGGCTGGGCGTCACCGCGGCGGCCGCGGCGGTGGTGTACGTGCGTCGGGAACGCGTGGGAAGGCAACCGGCATGACGACGGTGAGCGTCGACGGCCTGCGGGTCAGCTACGGCAAGCGGATCGTCCTCGACGACCTGGACCTCGATCTCGGTGTGGGGGTGCACGGGTTGCTCGGCCCGAACGGCGCCGGGAAGACCACCCTGATGCGGGTCCTGGCCACGGTCCTGCGCCCCGATCGAGGCGAGGTGCGGCTGCTGGGCCACCACCTCGGCGACCCATCGGCGTTGCGGCAGGCGCGCCGCCAGTTGGGTTACCTGCCGCAGGCATTCGGGTTCTACCCGCGCTTCACCGTGCGGGAGTTCGTTGAGTACTTCGCCTGGCTCAAGGAGATGCCGCCGGCGCGGATTCCACTGGCGGTGGACCGGGTGATCGAGCGGGTCGGTCTGCTGGAGCGCGCCGACGACCGGATGAAGCACCTCTCCGGCGGGATGCTGCGCCGCGCTGGCATCGCCCAGGCCATCGTGAACGACCCTCGGCTGCTGCTGTTGGACGAGCCGACCGCCGGTCTGGACCCGGAGCAGCGGGTGCAGTTCCGGGCGCTGCTGCGGGAGCTGGGCCTGGATGCCGTGGTCCTGGTCAGCACGCACCTGGTCGAGGACGTCGTGGCGGCGTGCACCCGGGTCAACCTGGTCGACAGGGGACGGCTGGTCTTCACCGGCCTCCCCGACGAGCTGATCGCCGCCGGTGGGGACGGCGACAGCGGCGACTCCCCGATTGAGCGCGGTTACACGGCGGTGCTGCGTGGCGCGCGGACGGCACCGCGGTGAGGCGCGCGCTGAGGGTGGAGCTACGCCGGGGTACTGCACCACTTGCTGCGGTGGCGATGTTCGGTGCCGGAGTGTGGATGCTGGCCGTGCACCCGGACGACTGGGCCGGCCGGTGGGCGGGCCTTGCCAACTACCTGCGGGTGTCGCTGCTGATCCTGTGCGCTCTCATGATCGCTGCCGGGGCGTGGCAGTCCGGCAGGGAACGGCGGCGCGACATCGACGAGCTGATCGCCTCCACCCCCCGCCCGGGCTGGCAACCACTGGTGATGGCCTGGTTCGCCGTCACCGTGGCCGGTGTCGCCGGGCTGCTGGTCGCGTTCGCCGGGGCGGCGGTGCTGGTCGCCCGGGTCGCGACCTACGCCGGCGGAGGCTGGTGGTGGACGTTGACCGTCGGTGTCCTCGCCCTGGCCGCCGCCGCCGCGATTGGCGTCCTCGTCGGGCGGCTCGTACCGCTTCGGGTGGCGGCCCCGATCGCCGGCCTCGCCACCTACCTGGGCCTGGCCATCATCACCTACTGGGACGGCACGCCCGGCGCGTGGCTCTCGCCCGTCTACGGCGGCTGGGCGGTGTACTCGCGCGTCCCCGGCCGGATCACCGCGTTGCAGGCAGCCTGGCTGGTGGCCCTGACGGTCCTGCTGCTCGCCGCCGCCGCACGGCAGCAGCGAGCAGCCCTGCTGGCCGGCGGACTCGCCGTCGCCGTCGCCGTGCCGATCACCACCGGCCCGGGCACCCACCGCCTCCCGGCCGACCCGGCCGCGGTCGAGCTAGTGTGCACGAGCAGCGGCCCGCAGATGTGCCTCTCCCGGATCAACGCGTTCCTGATCGACGACGTCGCCACAGTCGTGCAGCCGATCCTGGGACGTCTCGACGGGATACCCGGAGCACCCCGGCGGGCAGCCGACCAGGCCGCGCAGCCGGCCGGTCAGTCCATCGAACGGGACGACGGCACGGTCTGGCTCAACCTCGACTACCAGTCCACCGCCCTGGGCGGCCTGGCCAGCCGCAAGAACCTGCGGGCGGACTTCCGGCAGGTGACCCGGACCAGATGCGAGGACCCCTCCGGGACACGCAACATCGACATGCGGGTGTACCGGACCGACACCCTGGCCACCGACTGGATGCTCGACGAGGCAGCCACCCCGGACGACGTGCCCCTCACCGTGCTCCGCGCACTGCCGGAGCCGGCGCAGCGTTCCTGGTTCGCCGCCTACCTCGACGCCGCCCACCGATGCGACATCCCGGCGCTGATTCGCCTCGGCGAGCAGCCGTGACCAGCCGCCTGCTCACGCTTCATCTGCGCTCCCGCGGCGCGACCACGTTCGTGGTCGATGTCGGCGTCATCGCGCTGCTCGCCTGGGCCGCCGGAACATGGCTCGCCAGCCGGCCCTACTTCGACGGGCCCGCCGCCCGCGTCCCCGTGGTCGCACTCGCACCGCTGCTGGCCGCACTCCTGCTCGGCCCCACCCTCGCCGGCGCCGACGAGGACCTCGAACGCAGCACACCCCTGCCGTGGCGGGCCTGGCGAGCCGGTCACCTACTCGTCGCCGCCTTCGTCACCGCCACGGTGCTCAGCCTTGCCGGACTGCGGGCACCCGACACGTACGGTGCACATGCACTGGTGCGCAATGCTCTCGGTTGTATCGGACTGGTCGCCGGCGGGGCGGTGCTGCTCGGCGCGCGGCTGGCGTGGCTGCCCGCCTTCGTCTACGTGTGCGCCGTCTACGCCGCCGCTCCGCGTCAGACCGGCACCGCCGTTGCTGCGTGGGCCTGGCCGATTCAACCCTCAACCTCCACAACGTCCTGGCTCGCCGCTGCCACGATCTTCGTCATCGGTGTCGCCGCATACCTGCACCGAGGGTCCCGTGCCTCGGCTGGCCGCCGCCACCGTCCGAGACGCTGATCGGGGGCCCCGCCTTGCGTCAGCACGGAGTCTGAGCCGCCAGGACATGACCACCGAGGTTCTCGCCGCCGTACGAAGGCAGCCCGTCGCCGTTACGGAACTGGCCTCATCGGACGTCGGCCGTGGTGGCGCAGGCACGGCCGTACGCTGCGAAAATGGACACCGGATACGCCTGGGGCATCGACCAACCGCCTGATCCCGCTGTGGCCAGGGCCGCCGACACGGACGCGGATGGCTTGACACCGGAGCAGCTGCCGGAGGTACGCGAACTGACCGCGCGGGGCTGGCAGTTGGCCCCCGATGCTCCGATGCTGGTCTTCCTTCCCGCGGTGTGGCCCCCGCAGCTGCGCACCTGGGTGCCGGACCGGGCAAGCCGCTACGAGACCTGGACTGAGCTGGACCCGAAGACGTACGAGGTGCTGCGGGAGCGGACCGTGCGGTCAAGCTGGGAGTCCCGCAACGAGGTCGAGAACGACAACGATGCCCTGCTGGCCGACGCGGGCATCACCGGCCGGCCTCGGGGCCGGCTGTGGCTGCTGAAGCCGCCGCCCGGGTTCGCCTCGATCGACGACTTCCTCGCCGAACTCAGCCGGCGCGCTGATACCGCCGGCATCGACGGGGCGTGCAGCCCGGAATACGTACGGCTCACCCGGAACGTGCTGCGAGAAGTGACCGCCTGAGGAACCGTGGGCACGACGGTACCTGCGATTCTGACGGCTGACCGGCACTACCACCCCGTCCTGACTAGACGCAGGACGCTGGGCATGACCAAGACTGTCTTCTGCCCCGCAGACCGGCCGATCCTTGCCGCAGGCAAATACCACCATCGGCGGGAGGCGCGTCGAGGGCATCGGCGACGGCGCCACCGCCAAGCACGCCGACGGGCTACGCGCGAAGTTCGAACGACTCGTGGCCCCACCAGATCGTGGTCGAACCCGAATCAGGCAATCGGGCGGTTGGACAGCGGGAAGTTTGGCTCAGCTTTCGGTGACCTCAGCGGTCACGTTGCTGTGCTCGCGGGTCGAAGCTGGTTGATTCGGGCTGCCGCAGCAATCACGCTGAGGATGCCGGTCAGCGCGAGCGCGATGACGGTGGCCGCCAGTGGGTTAGCGATCTGGTTGGCCAGCGGGTACATGTGATCGGCCGCGAACAGCACGTTGGCGCTGCCCGGATCGGGGAGCGTGCTCAGCACGTTGTCCAGGGTGTTCACCGTGCAGGCCAGGAGGGCCGGTAGGCCGAGCAGCAGGATCAGCCGCCGTGCCGGCCGTGAGGTGCGGGCGATCCGGTGAGCCATCCAGGTCATCGCCTGCCACACCACGATCAGTCCGATGAGAAACCCGGTGACCGCGCCGGCGAGCACGCCGCGAGGCTCGACCGGGTAGGCGCCGACCGTGACACCAGTCTGGTTGTCGTATCCGGACACGCGCAACAGCACCCCGTCTCGAGAGGCCCAGAAGACTCCGCGCGCGCTGTTCACGTCGTCCTGGCTGCTGGCTCCGACCTGGTTGAGGGCGCCGGTGCGCCAGCCCGCGCTCGTCAGTTGCTGGTGAACGTCGGCCAGGACGGCCGATGTGTCGGTGACCTGCTCGTAGATCCGGCTCCGGCCCATCGGCGCCGGCCGCCCGCCGCCCCAGCCCTCCATCGCGAAATCCTGGAACTCGCCGTACGTGCGGTAGGCGTAGGCCATGTCGAGGAGGTTGCCGCCCGGGAGCTCGTAAGCGGACGAGGCCGGGCGGCCGACCAACTCGTCGCTGAAGGCGGCAAGGTCGGGTTCCTCGGGGTTGGCGAGCGCCCAGACGGCGAGGGCGCCGGCCCCGCTGAGCACCACGGCCGCCCAGATCGCGACGAGGCCGGTCGCGAGCCGGCCGATCCAGGTGGGCGGCACGAACCGGTACCGCAGACCGTTCACCAACAGGTGGGCCGCCTCGCCGCGCGATGGCCGGACCTGCCCCGGTTCGGCCGCGTCGAGCAGAGTGGTGAGGATTTCCGGTCCGCGTTCGCGCCGGTAGAAGCCGGGGTACGCCCAGAGCAGACGACGGTAGGCGCGCTCCAGGTCACGCATGCCGAACACCCCCGGTGAAGCCGAACGCCTCGCGCAGCCGGGACGTGGCCACCTGGGCGTTCGACTCAAGCCGTGCCACCGCGGCTTCGAGCGCCGCCCGGCCGTCGTCGGACAGCACGTAGTAGCGACGCAGCCGCCCACCCACGGCCTCTTCCCGGTCGACGGCGATCAGGCCCTCCGCACTGAGCCGGTCCAGCGCCGCGTACAGCGTCCCGGCCTTCAGCTTCACCCGCCCGTCCGACAGCTGATCGACGGCCTGGATGATCCCGTAGCCGTGCAGCGGGGTGGCGCGCACCAGCGCGGTCAGGATGAAAAACGTCGGTTCCTGCATCGCCATGACCGGAACTATAGACCATCTTTATATACAGCTCACCTGAATGTAGACGACTGCCGGCGTGTCGGCCCCTCGCGGCGACACGTGCGGCTTCGGCAGATGGCTGGGGCGATAAGGCAGAGAGGGTGGCGCAATCGGGTTGGGCGTTGGGTCTCACTCGCGGGTCAGCCCCGGTGGCAGCGCGTCTTCGTCGAGTCGGACCTGACGGGCGTTGGCCAGGGGGTCACGTTCGAGGGTGCGGATCAGTTGTTCCGGGCCGCCGAGGCAGGTCCAGGTGTCGTCCCAGAGGGCAGAGACCAGCCATGACCGGTCGGCCGGGAAGAACAGGTCGGGTAGCGCGCCGTGCGGATGGCGGATGTGCCCACCGGTGCGCCAGGTGAGGGCTTGCTCGGGGCCGGCCTCGACCAGCACGTACGGCCAGTTCCAGTAGAGGAACACCCTCCGAGCGTGCGGGAAGACGACGTCGTGGGCGCCGGTGTCGAGGTATGCCAACCACCACGGCTGGTCGGGGGTGTGCGCGCCGAGGTCCTCGACCAGGGCGTGCTCGTAGGCGGCGGCGGTGACTTCGTCGGTCTGGTACGTGGCGGCATAGGCGTCGAAGACCGGCGGGATGGCGGTGGTGATCGAGACGCCGGCAGTCGTGTTACCAGCGATCCAACCCACGTCGGCGGCGGTCCCGATGCGCCAGTCCCGCCCGTCCTTGCTGATCTGCACACCGCTATTCAAGCCGCTGCAACGACGGCTGGCGTGGGAATCAGCCTGGTCGCGGGATCGGCGGCCGGTGGACCGGCGACCATGGGCAGCCATGCTGTACGCCTGCCCAGCGCTCGATGGAGCGCTGATGCTCGCAGGTCTCGCACATCGTGTCCGAGGCGCAGGCTGGCGACGGCGGGAGGCTGGGGTCGCCGTGCCCGCAGGGGCCGGGAGTGGGTATGGCTGTGTGTGTTCCGCCGTGATCGTGGCTGAACTTCGAGGTGCCGCCCGCTCTCGCCTTGCGGACGGGCTGGTTGAACGGGCGCGGCCCTGGTGGCCGTAGACCCTGATGCCCGGAGGCGGTGGGTATGGCTGCGTGTGTTTCGCCCAGATCGCTTGGCTCACGGTAGGAGATGCCACCCGCCGCTTCGTCGTCTGCGAGATTCGGTAGACCGCTGATGGAGACCCGCGACCTGCGTTCGCATCGTTAGAAGATGCCGGCAAACCCGAATCCCAGACGAGGCACATTCGAGCAAACCGACCGACGAAGGAGAGCACGACGGTGGCGAAGCTGTGGATCGGCGTGGACATCGGCAAGACCCACCACCATGTAGCCGCCGTCGACGGCGACGGCCAGCTCGTCTACTCCCGCCGGGTCGCCAACGACGAAACCGCCCTCCTGGCGGTCATGGCGGAGGTGTCGACGCACGGCCGGCCGGTGTGCTGGGCGGTCGACGTCACCACCGGCCTGTCCGCCCTGCTGTTGACCCTGCTGTGGCGGCGGCAGGTCCAGGTCCGCTACGTCTCCGGCACCGTCGCGTTCCACATGGCCGCGGCGTTCGCCGGAGAGAACAAGACCGACGCCCGCGACGCGGTCGTCATCGCCCAGACCATCCGTATGCGCCCCGACATTCCGATCCTGGAACCCTCCGACCGGCTCCTCGCCGAACTCACCGTCCTGACCAGCTACCGCGCCGACCTCGTCGGGCAGCGTGTCGCCACCCTGTTCCGGTTGCAGGAGCTGCTCACCGGGATCAGCCCTGCCCTGGAGCGGGCGGTGGACCTGAACCGCAAAGCCCCGATGATGGTCCTCGCCTGCTGGCAGACACCGGCCGCGATCCGCCATGCCGGCGTCGACCGGATCACCGCCCTGCTCCGGCGCGGGCACGTCAAGAACGCAGTCCAAGTCGCCGAGGCGATGGTCGCCGCCGCCCGGCAGCAAACCGTCACCCTGCCCGGCCAGCGTGCCGCCGCCGTGGTCGTCGGGCAGATGGCCACCGAGATCCTCGCCATCGACCAACGCATCGCCGCCGTCGACGACCTCATCGCCGAACAGCTCGACCAGCACCCCCTCGCGCCGATCATCGGGAGCCTGCCCGGCATGGGCCCACTACTGACCGCCGAACTACTCGTCCACACCGCCGGCATGACCGAATACGACAGCCCCACCAAACTCGCCGCCCACGCCGGCCTGGCACCCGTCTCCCGCGACTCCGGAACGGTCTCCGGCAACCATCGGCAGCCCCGCCGCTACCACCGCAGGTTGCGGCACATTCTCTGGATGGCCGCATTCACCGCTGCTCGAGAATGCCCCACATCGCGCTCCTACTACGAAAAGAAACGCGCCGAAGGCAAGAACCACCGTCAAGCCATACTCGCCCTCGCGCGACGACGTGTCGACGTTCTCTGGGCACTCATCCGCGACCGCAAAACCTTCATCCGACCGGCACTAGCGATCCGCGCGGCTGCCTGAACCAGACTGCTCCCCGTCGGCGAGACCGTGATCCCGCCGGCTACTCCACCGTGCCCGCCAAGATCAACCGGAGTCACATTGAGACTCCGGGTGTGGTCCTGGGCTGGGCGAACGGGGTTCTGGGGAACGTGGGTGAACGCGGGCCACTCCCTGCCACCCCAGGTGAACCCCCAGGTCGCTAGACTAGGCCCTCGCGCCCTCGTAGCTCAGGGGATAGAGCATCGGTTTCCTAAACCGTGTGTCGCAGGTTCGAATCCTGCCGGGGGCACCAGGTCAGGTGTTTGATCAACGATCACTGTGCCGCCTTCCGGAGCTTGCGTGCCCGATCGCCTCGCCGAGATCTGCTGCAGCAACGCGGTTGTGTGAGCGGGACTGACAGCAGCGGCCACCCTCGCTCGTCGCTGACCCGTTCGAAGAACTGCAACAGGTCGTCCTTGCTGACCCCGAATTCCGCACAGACGCCAACGGCCGCCACTAGATGAACCTGGCCTTGAACTGGCCGGAGGCGCGAGGCAGGCGCCGGATGCGGGGCGCTCCTACGACCGACTGACATGGTCTGCGGTCGACCGTAGGTGACACGGCGAGCCATGCCAGAGCCTGCCACCCGCCATGGACAAAGCCGCAACAGGCACCCGCATGCCCTTCTCACATCACCTGATCGACACCGTAGACGGCCTGTGCGTGCGTGTACCCCTCGAATTCCAACTGCTTGATCAGGCCCGAACGAGAGAACGGCTGGGTGTCGAGGTAGTCCTTCGCCATCTTGGCAGCCTGTTTCTTGTAGTCAACCTTCAGAGAATCCACGGCCTGGGTTGCGATCTTCCTCGGGTAGCCCTCGAACTCCAACTGCTTGATCAGGCCGGAGCGGGAGAACGCTTGATATTGCAGGTAGTCGGAGGCGGCCCTGATGGCGTTCTCCTGCTCTACGGACACCTTCGGCTCGGTCGGCGCCTTGGTGGTGGCCTTCGGCTTCGGCTTCGGTGTTGTTGTCGTAGGAGCTGCGGTGGTGGGTGTTGGGGTAGTGGGTGCTGCGGTGGTGATCTCCACCGACGGTGCTGCTGTAGGGCTTTCTGCCGGGACGGACGCGGCAGCGGTCGCCTCCGCGGCGGCGCTCCTTGCGGGGGGTGAGTCGCCACCGCCGACTGCCGCAGCGATGGTCACTCCGCCGCAGCAGAGCACCAAGACACCGCCGACGGCCGCTGCGATGATGAGCCGCACGGGGCGCTTCTTCGGAGGCTGCTGCAAATGCGTAGCTGGGTAACCGGGGGGCGGCGGAGCGCTGTAGCTCACTGATGGGACCCTTCGGGAGACTGTGCGTAACCGCGTATACGGCGAGTCTGCTCAGCCGGGCCATCTATAACCATCCCCGCTTCAGCCGATGATCTCCTCAGCCGTTGCTGGTGGAATGTCGTCCGACCGCTGACGCGTTCTGCTGCATGAGTTGGCCGGCGCGGGACGTGCGGTTGCGATTGCCGTACGTCACTTCGTTCCCGACGGGACGGCAGCGTCCACCCGTGTAGAGGACGCGCGAAGGGGCTCCGTCTCGGAATCGTTGCCGGTCAGTGCGGAAGCGGGTGAAAACCCTGCCGGCGGTGCCTGCATTCACTCATTTCCCGACCGTTCGTCGCGGTTCTGATCATGGCCGGGGCGGCGGGGCACGCTCTGTTCGGCCGTCCCGGCTCACGTGCTCACCCGGGGTTCCAGCGGCGAGTAGGCGACTCTCCCGGGCCAAAACGAGCAAGGTGACAGTGCCCGTCGCGAGGTGCCAGGTGAGGTGGGCGGCCAGATAGCCGATGCGCACACGGTCAAGTCCGAGCCCGGCGACAAGAGTTGCGCATGCTGACCATCCGGCGAGGTGATCGGGGCCGGTACGACGACGCCTGGAGCGGTAGGTTGCACGTCGATGTTTCTCGTCTTCTTCGCACTTGTGCTGCTCGCTCTGGCCTGGCCGGTGTTCGCGGCCGCTGCCCTCGTGTTCGTGGTGGTCGCACTGTTGGCGCTCCGTCGCGACCCGCACCTCCGGGGCAGGGCATGGGCGCTGAGGCGGGCGGGATGGTTCCTGGCCGCCGGTGCGGCGTTCACCGGGGCCGCCGCTTACGGTCGCGGGTTGGCGGCGACGACCTTCGGGATCCTGGATCCCGATGACGCTTGCATGCTGCGGCGGCCGGAAGGCTACAGCCACCGCATCGGCGCGTCGGCTGACGGGTCGTCGAGCATGTGGCCGCTGCGCGACACCACGTGCGGCCCCGACCTGGTGCCCGGTTACGTCAATCCCCTGGTGGCCGGGTCGGCAGGGCTGTTCGTGGTGCTCCTGGCGGTCCTGATCCTGGCGGAGGTCAGGTCCCGGCGGCTGCCGGACGGCGACGCAGCCCGCCGGTGACAGTGGCCGCGACGCGGCGCGCCGGCGACATTGGACGACGAACCGGCGACGAGGCGGTGACGGGGACGGCCCCGCGTCCGGCCGGAGCTCGGGCGCGGGGCCGGCGGGTCAGCGGACCAGCGCTGCCACCAGCGTCCCGATGCAGGCGACGACGGCGGCGATGATCGGACTGAGCGTCTTGATGTACGCCAGGATGAGCCGGTGCCGGTCGGTCGGCTCGGCAACGGTTTCGTCCTCGTCCTCTGGTGTCTCGAAGTCTGACCCGTGAGGGATTACAGTCAACGTGACTCCTTCCGTTGCAGCGGTGGAGTCGAATGCGGCGTCCGGTGGCAGCCGGGCGCCGCCCTCTGTGCGAGGCGACGCTGTGCCGTTCGACGGTTCGAGCATCCTCCCGCCGGACAGCTAGCACAAGAGTGGGCAATTCACTGTCGGGTACCTGACAAGCAGATGCATCGCATCGAGAAAATTTCGGTGCCACCTCTTGCCAAATGCAATTTTCCGTGAACGAGTTCTACCGAACGTGACCAATCCGAAGCTTACGGTGAGCAGTCGTGTCGGCAAGCGCGCCGACTACGAGACGAGGAAGCCGGTGGAGGGGCGGGTCAGGACGCCGGTCATCGGGAAGCGGGTGGAGCCGTTCCACCAGTGCCACACGACGCGCTCGGTGCCGTCGGCGGCGTCGAAGACGTCCATCCCGCCGGGGCCCTGGTGGTTGCCGGGGAGGTCGCGGATCGGATTGAGTCCGGCGCTGCCGGTGTAGCCGAAGAAGGGCCGGGACACGCCTTCGCGGATGGGGGTGCAGCGGGAGCCGGGCAGGGGAGTCGCGCCGCAGCGGGCGATGCCGGTGGAGTAGCGCGCGCTGTCCCAGTTGTTGCCCGAGTACATCAGGTACCAGTCGCCGTCGGCGGCCTTCCACATCGCCGGGTTCTCGACTACGTGCGTACCGCCGCTGATCTTGGCGGTGTCCCAGGTGATGTCGGTGCTCTTGAGCATGTCCCGGCGGGTGTCCCAGATCGCGCGGCCCTCACTGTCGGTGCGGACCGTGGAGATGCCGGTCTCGGCGCCGGAGGCGATGGCGTCGTCCCGGTAGGTCACGTACAGGTTCCCGCCGGCCACGAAGGGGTTCGCATCGAGTGCCCACCGCCCGGCGTCCGGGCACGCCCACTCGCCCTGGTTCTGGAAGGGGCCGCGGGCGCTGTCGGAGACGGCCCGTCCGATGCACTTCTGGCCGGAGCCCTTGCGGGAGGCGGTGTAGAACATGAAGAACCGGTTGCCGAAGCGGGCGACGCCGGGTGCCCAGACCGCGCCGCCGGGCTCGGCCCAGGCGCCCGGGCCGGACGGCAGCGCGTCGTGCGAGGCGCAATCGGCCATGCCGACGCTGCTGCCGGAGCCATGGACGAGGACGGGTACGTACAGCCTGCCGGTCGCGCCGCAGCGCGCGCCGGTCCCGGCGCCGACTGTGGTGCCGTAGGTGACGTAGGTGCCGTCCTTCGCCAGCAGGGTGTCCGGGTCGGCCAGCGGGAAGGTGGACGAACTCGCCAGCGTGGACAGGTCGCTGCCGGGCGCGGCCGTGGCGGGTGTTGCCGCTGTGGTGGTCATCAGGGCGGTCGTCACGAGCGCGACGAGCGCCTCGCGCAGTCGTAAAATTCTCACCGCTCAGCCTCCATCGATGAAGGTAATTGTCGACGCGAGGCTATCGACGGTGAGTGATCGAAGTCAATGAATCAATGCGACGCGAGGTGCGTGGGTCGGGCCGGGAGCCGGTAGATCGACACGTGGGAGCGCGATTCGGCGGTGAACTCCGCGCCGGACCAGTCCGCGTACCGATGCTCCAGGGTGAAGCCGGCCAACTCGCCCATCAGGTCCAGCTCGGACGGCCAGACGTAGCGGTGCGGGCTGCGGAAGACGCGCGCCTCGCGGCCGTCGCCGAACTCGAAGTGGTGCGAGACGAGGTGTTGCCGCAGCACGTCGTAGGTGTCCACGCCGACGTATCCGGGCTCGGTAGCGAAGACCGCCGCCCGCTGGCCGGGCGGCAGTACGCGCAGCTCCGGCGCCTCCAGCTCGATCACGAACCGGCCGCCGGGCTTGAGGTGGCGGGCGGCGTTGCGGAAGCACGCCACCTGTTCGGCCTGTTCGAGCAGGTTGGAGATGGTGTTGTAGACGAGGTAGACCAGGCTGTACTCCCCGGGTGAGGTGGCGGTGGCCATGTCGCCGATCACCACCGGGATCGTCGCCGCATCGGCCTTCGTCCGCAGTCGCTCCACCATCGGTACGGAGAGTTCGATGCCGCTGACCCGCACGCCGCGTCCGGCCAGGGGGACTGCCACCCGGCCCGTGCCGATGGCGAACTCCAGCACCGGCCCGTCGCCGGCGAGCGCGGCGAGCCGGTCCACGGCCGGGTCGAGCACCTCCGGCGCGAACATCCCCGTGCCCGGTGTGTCGTACCGCTCGGCGGTCTCGGCGTTCCAGATCTCGTCCTGGCGCATCCGCTCACCATGGCGATCGGCGCCGGACGCTGTCGACCGCATTTCACCGTCGAGCCCGGTTCCGGAAGGCCCGAACCCGCTGCGGAGCCGCTGTTACGCTCCGTCATGAGGGCCGCGTGGTCTGGTGAGCCCTCCGGTCCGGGCCCTCCAGGTCGGTGCCAGGGTGCGTCGGTACCCTGCTAGTTCTGGCCTGTCCGCGACGACATGAGGTATTCGTGAACGATCTTCGAGTGGTGGCGTTCGACCTGGACGACACCCTGGCGATTTCCAAGTCCCAGATCGATCGTCGGATGGCGGAGCTGCTCGGCCACCTGCTCACCGAGGTGGACGTACTCATCATCTCCGGTGGTCGGTTCGAGCAGTTCCAGTCGCAGGTGCTGGCCCACCTCGACCTCACCGAGCAGCAGCGCGAGCGGCTGCACCTGATGCCCACCTGCGGTACCCGGTACTACCGCTGGTCCGACGGGGACTGGCGGCAGGTCTACGCCGAGGATCTGAGCGAGGCCGACAAGGCGCGTGTCGTTGCCGCGCTGACCGAGTCGGCGCAGGCGCTGGGTCTGTGGGAGGCGAAGACCTGGGGCGACATCATCGAGGACCGGGGCAGTCAGATCACGTTCTCCGCGCTGGGTCAGTCCGCCCCGCCGGCGGAGAAGTACGGCTGGGACCCGGACGGCGACAAGAAGCGGCGGCTGCGGGACGCGGTCGCGGCGAAGCTGCCCGACCTGGAGGTCCGTGGCGGCGGCTCGACCTCGATCGACGTCACCCGCAAGGGTGTGGACAAGGCGTACGGCATGCGGAAGCTGCTGGAGCACCTGGACCTGACCATCGACAACGTGCTCTTCGTGGGGGACCGGCTGGACGTGGGCGGCAACGACTACCCGGTCAAGGCCATGGACATCCGCTGCCACGCGGTCACCCGGTGGGAGGACACCGCCGACTACGTGGAGCGGCTCGTCGACGACCTGGTGAAGCAGCGCGCCGGGCGCGCCTGACCGACGTGCGACGCAGAGCCCACCGGTTCCGGAACCGGTGGGCTCTGGCGGTATCGACGGTGATGAGGTAGGAACAGCCGAGAGAGCGCTCTCCCGTCCCATCACCGAACAGGCAGGCAGATGCGATCACCCGACCCCTCCCGCCGCCGTTTCCTCACGCTCACCGCCTCCGCGGCCTCGCTCACCGCCCTCGGCCTCCCGGCCGGCGCCGCCGCCGCGTCCCCGGCCGCGCGCCCGGCACGCGAGCCCGACTTCGGCCCCAACGTCTTCGTGTACGACCCCGGCACGCCGGTGGAGGAGATCCAGTCCACGCTGGACCGGTTGTTCACCGCCCAGGAACGCAACGAGATGGGCTTCGACAGGTACGCCGTGCTGTTCAAGCCCGGCCGCTACGAGGTGGACGCCCGGCTCGGTTACTACACGACTGTCGCCGGTCTCGGCGCCCACCCGGACGACGTGGAGATCCACGGCGCGGTCCGGGTGGTCGGGCAGCCCGACCCGAACTCGCCGGCCGGCATCTCCGCGCTGACCAACTTCTGGCGTTCGGCGGAGAACCTCGCGGTCACCCCGACCGACTGGTCGAATCAGTGGGCCGTCTCCCAGGCGTCGCCGATGCGCCGGGTGCACGTCAAGGGTGTGCTGTGGTTGGAACCCGGCAACGGCGGCTACTCCAGCGGCGGCTACATCGCCGACTCCAAGGTGGACGGCATCACCATCAACGGCTCCCAGCAGCAGTGGCTCACCCGCGACAGCGAGCTCGGCGGCGAGTGGACCAACGGCGTGTGGAACCAGGTCTTCTCCGGCGTGATCGGCGCGCCCGCGCATGGCTTCCCCGACCCGCCGTACACCACGCTGCCGACCAGCCCGGTGACCCGGGAGAAGCCGTACCTGTTCGTCGACGCCCGGGGCGCCTGGCGAGTCGCCGTACCGCGTCTGCGCCGGAACACCGCCGGCACCACCTGGGCCACCGGCGGCGCGCCGGTGCCGTCGCTGCCGCTGTCCGCGTTTTTCCTGGCCCGGCCCACCGACTCGGCGAAGCGGATCAACGCGGAACTGGCCCGGGGCCGGCACCTGCTGCTCACCCCCGGCGTCTACCACCTGGACCGGGCCCTGCGGGTACGCCGACCGGACACCGTCGTGCTCGGCCTCGGCATGCCGAGCCTGGTGCCGGATCGCGGGGACGCGGCGCTGCGGATCGAGGACGTGGACGGGGTCCGCATCGCCGGGGTGCTGGTGGACGCCGGGCCGGTCGAGTCGCCGGTGCTGGTCGAGGTCGGTACGCGGCACTGCCACCGGTCGCACGCCACGAACCCGATCTCGCTGCAGGACGTCTTCTTCCGCATCGGCGGCCCGTACGCCGGGCGGGCGGTGACCAGCCTCGTGGTGCACAGCCGGCACACGCTGATCGACAACATCTGGGCCTGGCGCGGCGACCACGGCCGGGCCGGCACGATCGGCTGGACCGTGAACACCGCCGCCACCGGCGTGATCGTCAACGGCGACGACGTGACCGCGTACGGGCTCTTCGTCGAGCACTACCAGCGCTGGCAGACGATCTGGAACGGCGAGCGCGGCCGGACCGTGTTCTACCAGAGCGAGCTGCCCTACGACCCGCCCAGCCAGGCGGCCTGGCGCAGCCCGACCGGCAACGGCTGGGCCTCGTACAAGGTGGCCGATCACGTCCGCACGCACGAGGCGTGGGGACTGGGCGTCTACTCGTACTTCAACCAGGGCGTGGACATCCGCTGTGACAGGGGGATCGAGGCGCCGCGCCGGGCCGGGGTGCGGTTCCACGACGCGATCACCGTGTTCCTCGACGGCAGCGGCGGGATCGAGCGCACGATAAACGACGTCGGGACCCCGGTCGTCGGCTCGTACGGCACCAGCACGGTAATCAGCTACCCGTGACGTCAGCGGCGGCCCGGCCGGGTGATCCGGCCGGGCCGCCCGGCTCACCCGGCGAGCTGGTCGACGCGGGAGAGCACCTGGTCGATCAGGCCGTACTCGCGGGCCTCCTCGGCGGTGAACCAGCGGTCCCGGTCCCAGTCGCGCTGGATCTCCTCCAGCGTGCGCCCGCTGTGCCGGGCGATGAGCTCCTGCATGGTCCGCTTCACGTGCAGCATGTTCTCGGCCTGGATGGTGATGTCGGAGGCTGTGCCGCCCATCCCGCCGGAGGGCTGGTGCATCAGGATCCGGGTGTGCGGCAGCGCGAACCGCTTGCCGGCCGTCCCGGCGCAGAGCAGGAACTGCCCCATCGAGCCGGCGATCCCGAGCGCCAGCGTCGCGACGTCGTTCTTGACGTACCGCATGGTGTCGTAGATGGCCATGCCGGCGCTCACCGAGCCGCCGGGCGAGTTGATGTAGAGGAAGATGTCCCGCTCCGCGTCCTCGGCCGCGAGGAGCAGGATCTGCGCGCAGATCTGATTCGCCGACGCCTCGGTGACCTCGGTGCCGAGGAAGATGATCCGTTCCTTCAGCAACCGCTCGAAGACCCGGTCGTCGAACACCGCCTGCCGATCGTCGAGCATCCAGATGCCACCCATCACCGCGCACCTCCGTACCGCCGGTGGGCGGTGGACCGCCCGGGAACCCGGCGGTCTCCAGCGTCCGCCGGGCGCACGGTCGCGGCCCAGGCTTTCTGCCCGGGGCAGATCCGCCCTCGGCAGAAGCTACGCGGCGACCGGCCGCCGCCGGCCCGCGCGGGCCCGCCGCCGGGCCAGCGTGACGGAGGTACGCGGACGGGGGCGGGCGGTCGGGGCGGAGGGAGCCGGCCAGATCCGGATGCCGCCACCGAACCCGATCGGCGTGGCGGCGCCGAGGGGCGCGCCGAGCGGCGCCGGCCCGGGGCCCAGGGGCCGCAGCGTGCCGCCGAGCAGCGGCGTGGCGGTGACCGGCCGACGGGCGACGTGCGGCCGGAGCGAGACGGCGGGCCGGCGGGACACGGGCGGCCGGGACGACACGGCCGGACGGCGCGTGACGGACAGCCGGGGCGGGCCGACCCGCAGCTGCGGCCCGGTGCGTGCGACCGGCACCCGGTCGAACCGGGCCGCCGAGACTCCGGGGACGACCGGCGTCGGCCGCTCGCGGCGCAGCTCGTCACGGGCTTCTTCGAGCAGGTCGGCGAGGTGGATCCCGAGCGCCCGGCAGATCGCGGCGAGCACCTCGGAGGAGGCCTCCTTGCGTCCGCGCTCGACCTCGGAGAGGTAGGGCAGGGAGACGCCGGCGGCCTGGGCCACCTCGCGCAGCGTGCGGCCCTGGCGCAGGCGGATGCGCCGGAGCACCCCGCCGATCACCCGTCGCAGCAACGACATGCCGGCCTCCTCGCGGTCGGGCGCCCCGGACTTACCCATCATGCCCTCTCCACGCCTCCGGCAGCGGCCCCGACGGGTTCCGATCGTCACCCGGCGGGCCGCGTCCCCGCGTACCCGTTATCTTGTGGGCGTGCAGGTGGCGGAGCAGGACCGACGGTGATCCATTTTCCCGCGCAGCGGCGAGGGCCGCTGAGCGCGCTGAGCCTGCGCCTGCTCGCCGCTCTCGGCCTGGTCTTCGCCACGGTGTTCGTGGTGTGGCTCGACCGCGACGGCTACCGCGACGTCGACGACAGCGGCCTGAGCCTGCTCGACTGCTTCTACTACGTGGTGGTCTCGCTCTCCACCACCGGGTACGGCGACATCACGCCGGTCAGCTCGTCGGCTCGACTGGCGAACGTCCTGTTCGTCACCCCCGCCCGGGTGCTTTTCCTGATCATCCTGGTCGGCACCACCCTGGAAGTCCTGACCGAGCAGTACCGCACCGGGCGTCGCCTGTCGCGGTGGAGGAGAACCGTGAAGGACCACGTCATCATCTGCGGCTACGGCACCAAGGGCCGCAGCGCGGTCTCCGCCCTGCTGGAGAACGGCACGGACAAGTCCAAGATCGTGGTGGTCGAGCGCAGTGGCCCGGCGCTTCGGCAGGCCACCTCGAACGGCCTGGTGACGATCGAGGGCTCGGCGACCCGCTCGTCGGTGCTGGAGCAGGCGCACGTGCGTACCGCCAAGTCGGTCATCATCGCGACCGACAGCGACGACGCCTCGGTGCTGGTGGCGCTCACGGTCCGGCAGCTCACCGCCGGTCAGGTGCGGATCATCGCGGCGGTACGCGAGGCGGAGAACGCGCCGCTGCTCAAGCAGAGCGGCGCGCACCACGTGATCGTCTCGTCGGCCACGGCCGGGCGGCTGCTCGGCCTGTCCACCTCGGCCCCGCCCCTGATCGACGTGGTGGAGGACCTGCTCACCCCGGGGCAGGGCATGGCGCTGGCGATGCGGTCGGCCGAGCGCGACGAGGTGGGCCGTTCTCCGCGTGAGCTGGAGTCGCTGGTCATCGCGCTGGTCCGCCGGGGCAAGGTGGTCACGCTCAACGACCGTGCCGGCGCGGTGATCGAGACCGGCGACATGCTGGTCCACGTCCGCGACGACCGGCCGCAGGCCACCACGGCGCTCTGACCCGGCCCCGCTGAGCGCCGGCGGTCAGCAGGCGCCCGGGCCGCCCTCCGCCATCACTTCGCCGCAGGTCGACGACCGGCCCTGGGTGGCCCGTCGCAGCAGGTCGTAGAGCAGGTCCCGCTCGCCGGGCGCCAGCGCGCCGAGAACTTCCTCCTCGGCTCCGGCGAGCGCGCACTCGGCCTCGCGCAGTCGCTTCGTGCCCGCCTCGGTGAGGCGTACCTCGTGCCGGCGGCGGTCCTCCGGGGAGCGGCGGCGCTCGGCCAGGCCGTCCGCCTCCAGGTCGTTGAGCAGCCCGACCACGTTCGTGCTGTCGAGCTGGAGCGTGCCGGCGAGCGCCTGCTGGCTGATGCCGCCGGAGTCGCGCAGCACGGTGAGCGCCACCAGGTGGCGGGGGCGCAGGCCCAGCGGGGCCAGCACCGACTCCGAGCGCAGCCGCATCCGCCGGGCCAGGTGGTCGAGCAGGGGCCCGGAGCGGCGCTCGGACTCCTCGACCGGTGCGGCGGACATGTGACCCAGTTTACGCGCTCCGAGGAACATCGACCTGCTATAAATAGTTGGTTCTACACGAACGATCGTCGGAGGAGGAATCACCAATGGCACACCTACTGCACATCGACTCCAGCATCACCGGGGAGCGGTCGATCAGCCGGCGGCTCACCGCCCGCGCGGCCGCCGCCTGGCGCGCCGCCCACCCGGACGGCACCGTCACCTACCGGGACCTGGGACAGAACCCGCTGCCGCACCTGAACACCGCGAGCGGCCTCGCGCGCATGGTGCCGCCGGACCAGCACACCCCCGATCAGGCGGCGTCCTGGCGGCTGACCGAGGAGGTCGTGGCCGAGGTGAAGCAGGCCGACACGGTCCTGCTCGGGCTCCCGCTCTACAACTACGGCGCGCCCAGCAGCGTGAAGTCCTGGGTCGACCACCTGATCGCCCCCGGCATCGCCTACGACCCGGTGACGAACGCCGGGCTGCTCGGCGACCGCCAGTTCGTCGTCCTGGTCAGCCGCGGCGGCGGGTACGGCCCGGGCACCCCGCGCGAGGGCTGGGACCACGCCGAGCCGTGGCTGCCGCACGGCCTGTCCCTGACCGGCCTGGAGCCGCGGTTCATCTGCGCCGAGCTGACCCTGGCCCCGGTCAACCCGGCGATGGCCGAGCTGATCCCGCTGTTCGAGCAGAGCCTCGCCGCGGCCGAGCGGGCCGTCGACGACCTGTGGGTGCCCGCCTCGGCGGCCGCCTGACCGGGCTGCGTCACACGCGAGAGGGCGGGCCGCTCCACGGGGGAACGGCCCGCCCTCTCGCGTGACGCGTCAGCGGCGGATCAGAGGATCGTCCAGGTGTCGCCGCTGCCGAGCAGCGCGGCGAGCTGCTGCTCCGGGGTCTTGTCCACGCTCGCCTTGGCGGCCGCGACCTGCTCCTGCACCACGCTGTCGTAGGAGGGGCGGCCCACCGACCGGAACACGCCGATCGGGGTGTTGCTCAGATCCAGGCCGGGCAGCCGGGACAGCGCGAACGCGTACGCCGGGTCGGCCACGCCCGCGTCGTGCACCACGATCTCCTCGGCCGGCGTGTTCGCGGTCTCCCGGACCTCCAGGCCGAAGCCGCCCGGCGGGTGGACGACGCAGAACTGCCCGTCCTTGCCGAACGTGATCGGCTGCCCGTGCTCCAACCGGATCAGGAAGTCGTCCCGGGTGGCCGGCTCCTTCAGCGTGTCGAACGCGCCGTCGTTGAAGATGTTGCAGTTCTGGTAGATCTCCACGAACGCGGAGCCCTCGTGCTGGGCGGCGGCCCGCAGCACCGACTGGAGGTGCTTGCGGTCCGAGTCGATCGTCCGGGCCACGAACGTGGCCTCGGCGCCGAGCGCCAGCGACAGCGGGTTGAACGGCGCGTCCGCCGAACCGACCGGCGTCGACTTGGTGATCTTGCCGACTTCGGAGGTCGGCGAGTACTGGCCCTTGGTCAACCCGTAGATCCGGTTGTTGAACAGCAGGATCTTCAGGTTGACGTTGCGGCGCAGCGCGTGGATCAGGTGGTTGCCGCCGATGGAGAGCGCGTCGCCGTCACCGGTGACCACCCAGACCGACAGGTCCGGCCGGGACACCGACAGGCCGGTGGCGATCGCCGGGGCACGTCCGTGAATCGAGTGCATCCCGTACGTGTTCATGTAGTACGGGAAGCGCGACGAGCAGCCGATGCCCGAGACGAAGACGATGTTCTCCCGGGGGATGTTCAGCTCCGGCATGAAGCCCTGCACGGCCGCCAGGATGGCGTAGTCGCCGCAGCCGGGGCACCAGCGCACCTCCTGGTCGGACTTGAAGTCCTTGGCGGTGAGCTTGAGGGCGACGGGCTCAGACATTCTTCAGGACCTCTTCCAGCATCGTCTCCAGCTCGGCGGCGGTGAACGGCAGACCGCGGACCTGGTTGTAGCCGATCGCGTCGACCAGGTACTTCGCCCGGATCACGTGGGCGAGCTGGCCGAGGTTCATCTCCGGCACGACCACCTTGTCGTACCGGGCCAGCACCTCGCCGAGGTTGGCCGGCATCGGGGCCAGGTGCCGCAGGTGCGCCTGGGCCACCGAGTGCCCGCGCTGGCGCAGGCCACGGCAGGCCGCGCCGATCGGGCCGTACGTGGAGCCCCAGCCCAGCACCAGCACCCGGGCGTCGCCGTCCGGGTCCTCCACCTCGACGGCCGGCACCGGGATGGTCTCGATCCGGGCCGCGCGGGTCCGCACCATGAAGTCGTGGTTGGCCGGGTCGTACGAGATGTCGCCGGTCTTGTCGGCCTTCTCCAGGCCGCCGATCCGGTGCTCCAGACCGGCCGTGCCGGGCACCGCCCACGGGCGGGCCAGCGTCTGCGGGTCGCGCAGGTACGGCAGGAAGGTGGTGCCGTCCTCGCCGTTGGGCTTCGTGGCGAACTCGACCCGCAGGTCGGGCAGCGACTCCACGTCCGGCAGCAGCCACGGCTCGGAGCCGTTGGCGACGTAGTTGTCCGACAGCAGGATCACCGGCGTGCGGTAGGTCAGCGCGATCCGGGCCGCCTCCAGCGCCGCGTGGAAGCAGTCCGACGGCGACTTCGGCGCGATCACCGCGACCGGCGCCTCGCCGTGCCGGCCGTACAGGGCCATGTTCAGGTCGGCCTGCTCGGTCTTGGTCGGCATGCCGGTGGACGGCCCGGCCCGCTGCACGTCGACGATGACCAGCGGCAGCTCCAGCGCCACCGCGAGGGAGATCGTCTCGCTCTTCAGCGCCACACCGGGACCGCTCGTCGTGGTGACGCCGAGCGAGCCGCCGTACGACGCGCCGAGCGCCGCACCGACCGCGGCGATCTCGTCCTCGGCCTGCATGGTGACCACGCCGAACTTCTTGTGCTTGCTCAGCTCGTGCAGGATGTCCGAGGCCGGCGTGATCGGGTACGCGCCGAGGAACACCGGCAGCCCGGAGCGCACCCCGGCGGCCACCAGGCCCAGCGACAGCGCCGCGTTGCCGGTGATGTTCCGGTAGGTGCCGGGCAGCATCTTGGCCGGCTTGACCTCGTACCGGACGGAGAAGTCCTCGGTGGTCTCGCCGAAGTTCCAGCCGGCCCGGAACGCGGCCACGTTCGCCGCCACCAGCTCGGGGCGGGCCGCGAACTTGCGCTCCAGGAAGCGCAGCGTGGACTCGTACGGGCGGGAGTACATCCAGCTCAGCAGCCCGAGCGCGAACATGTTCTTGGCGCGCTCGGCGTCCTTCTTGGAGACGTCGTGCTCGGCCAGCGCGCCGATCGTCATCGAGGTGAGCGCCACCGGGTGCACCGCGTACCCGTCGAGCGAGTCGTCGTCCAGCGGGCTGGTCGCGTAGCCGACCTTCGCCAGGTTGCGCCGGGTGAACTCGTCGGTGTTGACGATGATGTCCGCCCCGCGCGGCAGGTCGGCCAGGTTGGCCTTGAGCGCGGCCGGGTTCATCGCCACCAGCACGTTCGGCGCGTCACCCGGGGTCAGGATGTCGTAGTCGGCGAAGTGCACCTGGAAGCTGGAGACGCCGGGAAGGGTGCCGGCGGGGGCGCGGATCTCGGCCGGGAAGTTGGGCAACGTGGAGATGTCGTTGCCCAGCTGCGCCGTCTCCGACGTGAACCGGTCGCCGGTGAGCTGCATGCCGTCGCCGGAGTCCCCGGCGAACCGGATGACCACCCGGTCCAGTTGACGGATCTGCTTGGTCACACCCGCACCTCGCTTCGCTGAGCGCCGTCGCCCCTGCCGGCCCGGCCCGCTCCGATTCTCACGTCAGAGCCTACGTCGCCACGTTAGGGCCACCTTGGTCGAGGTCCGACGTATGGGACTGGTTCGGGCCGCTGTATGCCCCGCTTTGCAGCGTTTAGTACCTGGGTCCGTAACCCAGATCACCACGTATTCATGATCACCGGTCGGTTGCCGGCCGCTCCGGCACCGTGATGTCACTGCGGCGGCGCAGCGAGCGGGTCGCCAGCGTCAGCGCGAGCACGACCAGGAGGCCGGACACGGCGATCAGCGCGATCGCGGTCCGCCGGGTCGAGGCGTCGTCGTCGGCCGGCCCGCCACCGGCGGCGAGCACGCCCTGCGAGGCGGTCGGACCCGGCACGCCCACCGGCGGGGTGGCGTCCGCCGCGGCGGCGCTGATCCGAAAGCTCATCTGCACCTGCCGGTCCCGCCCGCTGCGCGGGTCCAGCCGGCCGATCACCGCGCCGGCCAGCGGGGCACGGCGCTGCGCCTCGGCCGAGGCGGCGAGCGTCAACCGCAGGGTCGCGGTCCGGCCGGCCGGCAGGACGCCCAGCTCGCACCGGGTCCGGTCGGGCGTCACCGCGGCGCAGCCGCTCCCGGTGTCGCCGACCGTGACACCGGCCGGCAGGAGCACCTCGACACGGCCCGCGGCGTCGACAGCGCCGGTGTTGCCGAGCCGGACGGTGAGCGTGCTGGGCGCGCCGCTGATGTCGAACAGCACCTCGTCGGCGCGCAGCGAGATCCCGGGCACCGGCGGCCCGGGCGGGAAGAGCACCGGGAAGCCCTCGTCGTCGTACGCCGCTCCGCTGACCCCCGGCGCGACGGCGGTGACCTGCACGGAACCGGTCAGCGGCATGGTCCGCCAGGCGTCGCCGTCGACCCGTACCCGGATGGTCGCGCTGAACCGGGCGCCCGGCTCGGCGTCCCACCCGACGCAGCTGTGGTTGGCGCCGCCGGTCGGCTGGCAGCCCGGCGTGCCCGCGTCGGTCAGCCCGGGCGGCAGCGTGTAGGCGAGCGTGATCCGCTCCGCCCGGCCGCCGGTGTTCGTCACCGTCACCCGCAGCGTGGCCACCGTGCTGTCGGCGTTCCAGTAGTCGGGGGTGAGCACCACGTCCTCGGTGTTCACCCGTACCCCGAGCGGCCCGCCCGGCGGCTGGGCCGAGGGCGGCGGCGGGGGCTGGACCGGCGGCACGACCGGCGGCGGCGCGCTGGTGGTGTTCGGGGCCGCGCTGGTCGGCGCCGGTTCGACGGGCGGGCTGCTGACCGGCGGGGCCGGCGCGGTGGTGACCGGCGGCGGAGGCGTGCTCGGGGGTGGCGGCGCCTCGGTGGGCGGCGGTGCGGGCGAGCTGGTTCCCGGGTCCGCGGTGGGGACCGGTTCGGTCGGCTCGCCGGCCGGATCGGCGGGTTCGATCACCCGGGCCAGGCCGGCCGGACCTCCGGCGGCGGCCGTGGCTCCGGCCGGCGCCACCGCCACCGCCGCCGCGACCAACGCGGGCACCAGCAGTGCGAGGGTACGACGGAGCGCGGCCCGCCGAACGGGTCGAACGCGCAGGCGGGCCATCTGTCCTCCGGGGCGGGTCAAGGTGTCCCATTATTCGGTGACGCTTGCCATCAGGCACTAGTCCTGCCAGGAAACGAATTCGTAACGTGTCCGGGACATCTGGACGGGACCGGTACGCTCCGCTCGTGACCGGATATCTCGGCTCGTACGCCACGCTCGGTCTGCTGCTGCTCGCCGCCGTGCTCTTCTTCGTGACGGCGTTCTCCGCGAACCGGGTGTTACGTCCGAGCCGCCCGGCCGAGCCGTGGGGCAAGCGGGCCACGTACGAGTGCGGCATCGACCCGGTCGGCGGCGACTGGGCCCAGATGCAGATCCGCTACTACGTCTACGCCTACCTGTACGTGCTCTTCGCGGTCGAGGCGGTCTTCCTGTTCCCCTGGGCGCTGGTGTTCGACCGGCCCGGCTTCGGCGCCACCACCGTGGTCGAGATGGGCGTCTTCGTGGCGATCGTCGCGCTCGGCATCCTCTACGCCTGGCGGCGCGGCGTCCTGCGCTGGACCTGACCCGTCAGGCGCCGCGCGTCACCTGACCTCCTAGGCCAGCCCGCGCCGGGTCGCCGCCGGCGGCCGGTCGCCCCGGATCGAGGCCACCATGTCCAGCACCCGGCGGGTCTCGCGGACCTGGTGGGCGCGGAACACCCGGGCGCCGAGCCAGGCCGAGACCGCGGTGGCGGCGAGCGTCCCCTCCAGCCGCTCGGGCACCGGCAGGTCGAGCGTCTCGCCGATGAAGTCCTTGTTCGACAGGGCCACCAGCAGCGGCCAGCCGGTGTCGGTCAGCTCCGCCAGCCGCCGGGTGATCTCCAGCGAGTGCCGGGTGTTCTTGCCGAAGTCGTGCGCCGGGTCGATCAGGATGCCGTCCCGGCGTACGCCCAGCCCGGCCGCGCGTTCGGCCAGCCCGGTCACCGTGGCGAGCACGTCGGCCACCACGTCGTCGAAGTGGGCCCGGTGCGGCCGGGTACGCGGCGCGAGCCCGCCGGCGTGCGAGCAGACCAGCCCGGCGCCGGTCGCCGCGGCGACCCGGGCCAGCGCCGGATCCGCCCCCGACCAGGTGTCGTTGAGCAGGTCCGCGCCGGCCGCCACCGCCTCCACCGCCACCTCGGCCCGCCAGGTGTCGATGGAGACGACCACCTCGGGGAAGGCGGACCGGACCGCGGCGATGGTGTCCACCGTCCGCCGGATCTCCTCGGCCACGTCCACCTCGTCGCCCGGGCCGGCCTTCACCCCGCCGATGTCGATGATCTCAGCGCCCTCGTCGACCGCGCGCTCCACCGCGCGCAGCGCGCTGTCCTGGGCGAACGTGGCGCCCCGGTCGAAGAACGAGTCGGGCGTGCGGTTGACGATCGCCATCACCACCAGCTCACCGGGGCCGAACGTCCGTCCGCCCAGCCGCAACGCCCCGGTCATGCCCGCCTCCTCGTCGCCCGCGCTCGCCGGCCGGTCCGACGCTATCCGGTCCCGTGCGCGCCACCCCTGCCGGTCCCGTGCGTCGGACGCATTTACCGACCGGACGTCCCGGAGGGCTCGCCCGATCCCGGCCCGCATGCCACGATCTGTGCATGGGTGAGGTTCTGCTCCTCTTGGTCGTCGCGCTGACAGTCGCGGCGGTGGTGTTCGGCGTGACGGTGCTGGTCTCCGGCAAGGATCCGGGCCTGACACCGGCCGAGCCGGACGGGCGGGCCGTGCCCCTGCCGGGCAGCCGTCCGCTCGACGAGTCGGACGTGACAGGCGTCCGCTTCGACACGGCGCTGCGCGGCTACCGGATGGCCCAGGTCGACTCCGCGCTGCGCCGCGCGGCGTACGACATCGGCTACAAGTCCGAGCTGATCAGCGTGTTGGAGGCGGAGAACGCGGCCCTGCGCGACGGCCGCACCGAGGACGCCGACGCGCTGCGCCGGGCGCGCGAGGAGGCCGCCGCGACCCGGCCCGAGACCGAGCAGGCGGTCGACCCGTCCGACCCGGAGCCGGTGGTGATCGACCTGTCCGCGCCCGAGCAGCCGTCCCGTACCGACGCCGACGGACAGCCGGGAGGCACCCCGGCCGAGCCGGGCGTGGCGGAGGCCCCCGCCGCCGCGGCGACCGAGGACACCGTCTCCCCGGCGAACGGGATCGCTGCCGGCTCGGCCGACGACGACCGGGAGCGCGGTTCGGTGGTCCGGTCGGAGTCCGCGTGACCGGCGCCGGCCGCCCGGCCGACGACTTCACCGAGGCGTCCCGGCGCGGCGCCGGCGAGGTCACCGCCACCGTGATCGTCGACGCGCCGGCCGATCGCGTCTTCGCCGCGCTCACCGCCTGGGAACGCCAGTCGGACTGGATCCCGCTGACCCGGGTCCGGGTGGTCGAGGGTGACGGCGGCGAGGGCAGCCTGGTCGAGGCGGTCACCGCGCTCGGCCCGGCCGTGCTCCGGGACGAGATGCGTGTGGTCCGGGTCGACGCCCCGTACGAGGTCGGCGTGGTGCACTGCGGCAAGCTGCTGCGCGGCCCCGGCGTGCTGCGCTGCACCCCGATGGACCGCGACCGCACCCAGGTGGTCTGGCACGAGTGGTTCCACCTGCCGGGTGGCCCGGCCGGGCGGGTGGCCTGGCCGGTGCTCTGGCCCGGCTCGAAGTTCAGCCTGACCCAGGCGTTGAAGAAGTTCGCCCGGCTGGTCGAGCAGGGCCGGCTGCCCTGACCGGCGGTCGGCGCGGCGGGGCTGTCGGTGGCCCGGCCTATCGTGGACGCCGTGACTGACCTGGTGAACGGCCCCGACGGGCTGCCGCGCTGCGCGTGGGGAGCGAGCACCCCCGACTACGCCGTCTACCACGACGAGGAGTGGGGCCGGCCGCTGCGCGGCGACGACGCGCTCTACGAGCGGCTGACGCTGGAGGCGTTCCAGTCCGGCCTGTCCTGGCTGACCATCCTGCGCAAGCGGCAGGCGTTCCGGGACGCCTTCGCCGGGTTCCGGATCGAGTCGGTGGCCCGCTACGGCGAGTCCGACGTGGCCCGGCTGATGGCCGACGCGGGGATCGTCCGAAACCGGGCCAAGATCGAGGCGGCGATCGCCAACGCCCGGGCCGCGTCGGAGCTGCCCGAGGGCCTCTCCGCGCTGCTCTGGTCGTTCGCGCCGCCGCCCCGGGCGGCGCGCCCCCGGTCCTTCGCCGAGGTGCCGGCCACCAGCCCGGAGTCCGCCGCGATGGCCAAGGCGCTCAAGAAGCGGGGCTTCCGGTTCGTCGGCCCCACCACCGCCTACGCGCTGATGCAGGCCACCGGCATGGTCGACGACCACCTGGCCGACTGTCACGTGAGCGGTGACCGGCCGGGGTGTGACCGAGCGCGCCACCTCCGGCGTGATGGGATTGGGACATGACCGACACCGAGCCGCGTACGAGCGGGACGACCGACGGTGAGACCACTACCGGCGCCTGGGCGGTGCTGCTGCCCGCCGAGCGCTTCGAGGCCGAGCGGCTGGTGCACCACGACGTGCTGGAGCTGACCGGGCCGGCCGCAGCGGCCCGCCCGCGCCCCGGCGACCGGGTGGCGGTGCTGGTCGACGAGCCGCTGCGGCTGGTCGCGCTCGGCCGGGTCGCGCTCGCGGCGTCCGGGACCCGGGAGGACCCGGACGATCCGCAGTCCGACCTGGCGGCCGGGCCGCTCGTGGTCGCGTACACCCGGCGGGCGCTGGACGAGCCGGTTCCGGTCGACGGCCCGGCGCCGGACGGACCGGTGGTCGCGCTCGACCCGGCCCGCTGGCGGGCGCTGGCCGACCGGCTCGGCCCGCCGCCGGCCCGCAGCACCTGGCTGGTCAGCCTGGACCTGCCGATCGAGGCGGCGTCGCGGGCCGAGGCGGTCCGGATCTTCTGGTCCTACGTGCAGGAGCTGGGCCCGCGGGAGCTGCCGGCGTTCGTCTCGCCCTACGGCGACGAGCTGGCCATGCAGGCGTTCGTGCTCGGCGTCGAGGCCAACCAGGATCCGGAAGAGGACGACTGACCCCCCGTCCCGGGCGGTAGCGTCCGGGACGAGGGCCGGCGCCGGCCGGCGTGGTCAAGGGGGTGCCATGCGGTTCCGGGACAGGGTCGTGCTGGTGACCGGCGGAGCGTCCGGCCTGGGTGAGGCGACGGCGCGCCGGTTCGCCGCCGAGGGCGGCAAGCTGGTGATCGCGGACATCAACACCGAGGGCGCCGAACGGGTGGCGTCGAGCCTGCCGGACGCGCTCGCGGTGACCATGGACACCGGCGACGCCACCTCCGTCGAGCGCGGCATCGCCGAGGCGGTCGCGCGGTACGGCAGGCTCGACGTGATCTTCAACAACGCCGGCATCGACGGGCAGCAGCAGGCGCTGCACGAGATGGACCTGGCGAACTGGGAGAAGGTCCGCCGGATCAACGGCGACGGCGTGTTCTACGTGCTGCGGTACGGCATCGACGCGATGCTGCGCTCCGGCGGCGGCGCGATCGTCAACACCTCGTCCACGGCCGGGCTGACCGCGCAGGACAACATCTCGCCGTACACGTTCACCAAGGCCGGCATCGTCGGGCTGACCCGGTCCGCGGCCGTCGAGTACGCCGCCCGGGGCGTACGCGTCAACGCGGTCGCCCCGACAGTGGTGATGACCCCGCTCGTGGAGCACTTCATCGCGAACGCGCCGGACCCGGAACAGATGCGCCGGCAGATGGAGTCGTTCAACCCGAAGCCCGGCATCCCGACCGCCGACGACGTGGCGGGCGTGGTGCTCTTCCTCGCCTCCGACGACGCGGCCTGGGTCACCGGGCACACGATCCCCATCGACGGCGGCTACGTGGCCCGCTGAGCGGGCGCGCGAGGGGTGCCCGGCGCCCGCCCCGGCCCGGTTCAGCGGCCCTCGAAGACCGGCTTCTGCTTGTTGACGAACGCCTTGGTGGCGGCGTGGTGGTCGGCGGTGGCGCCGCAGATCGCCTGCGCCTGCGCCTCGGCGGCCAGCGCGTCGGCGAGCGTGCCGGCGTCGGCGATGGAGAGCTGGCGCTTGATCGCCCCGTACGCGACGGTCGGGCCGGCGGCGAGCCGCGCGGCCAGCTCCTGCGCGGCCGGGAGCACCTGCTCGTCGTCGTCCACCAGCCGGTTCAGCAGGCCCAGCCGGCAGGCGTCGTCGGCGCTCACCGGCTCGGCGAGCATCAGCAGCTCGACGGCCTTGGCGTGGCCGACCAGCCGGGGCAGCGTCCAGGACGCGCCGGTGTCGGCGGCCAGCCCCACCCCGGCGAAGGCCATCAGGAAACGGGTCTTCGGGCCGCCGATGCGGAAGTCGGCGAGCAGGGCCAGTGAGGCGCCCGCCCCGGCGGCCATGCCGCGCACCGCGGCGACCACCGGCTTGGGCAGGTTGGCCAGCCGGGCGGCGATCGGGTTGTAGTGCGCCCGGACCGTGCCCAGCGGGTCGGCGTCGGCCGAGTCCAGCGTCTGCACGTGCTCGCGCAGGTCCTGCCCGGCGCTGAACGAGCCGCCCGCGCCGGTCAGCACCACGGCCCGGCAGGAGCGGTCGGTCTCCAGCTCGGCCAGGGTGTCCCGGAGCGCCTCCTTGAGCGCCACGTCGAGCGAGTTCATCGCCGTCGGGCGGTTCAGCGTCAGGGTGACGACGGCGTCGGTGCGGTCGACGAGCAGCGGCTCGGTCACGTTTCTAACGACCCTTCTGTCGTGCCAGGCGGTTGCTCGCGTCGAGGCACTGCTCGACGTACCGGTCGGCGGCCGGCCGGAGCCGGGCGGCGTGCCGGTCGAAGAAGCTGGCCGCGCTGGTGCCCGGCCACCGCTCGGGTAGCAGCGCCGGTGGCAGCTGCGGGTCCCGGAACAGGAACGTACGCCACGCGTGCACGAGCCGGAACCGGGCCGCGTACGCGTCCTCGTCGCTGCTGCGCACCGTGACGCCGGACAGGAGCGGCTTCTGCTCGGCGACGAAACGCTCGTACGCCCGGCCGATCTCGGCCAGGTCCCAGGCGCGGCGGACCACGCCCATCGCGCCGGGCGTGCCGGAGGTGTGTGCGGCGGTGAAGCGCTCGTAGCGCACGCCCGCCTCGTCGAGCAGCAGGTCGACGTCCTCGCCGGCACGGGTGGCGACCCAGGTGCAGTCGTCGAGCGTGCCGTAGCCGAGGAAGCTGAGGTTGGCGGCGAGCCGCTGCCGGTCGCGGCGGGACGCGGGCGGGGTGAGCACCAGGAGGTCGAACCGTCCGTCCCAACTGTGCCGTCCGGTCCGGTAGATCCGCGACGCCGCCTCGTCGAGTCGACGTGCCGCCTTCGGGGTGATCGAATACCCGGGTCCGGAGGCGAGCCGGAGTGGTTCCAGCCAGCCCTGGCGGACCATCCGGCTGACCGCGGTGCGCACCGCCGGTGGGGCGATCCCGAGCGGGGCGAGCAGCTTGACCAGGGCGGCGACGGGTGCGCGGCCACCTCGGGCCCGGAGGTGGTCGCCGTACAGGTCGAAGAGTGCCGACCGTGCCTGCATGACCGCACATTGTGACAGGCCTATCCAAGATAAGCTAGATGCTGTTACATCAATGCTGCTTCGGTTTGGGTCCGGCGGTGTTCATCAGGGAAAATCGTTGGTCGAGCCTCCCGTGATGGTTGCGGTTGGCGTTGGCGAAGTGGCTGTGGGGCAACTCACCGACCCTGGTGTAGGTCTGAGGGGAGACAACATGGCGGCGATGAAGCCGCGGACGGGCGACGGTCCGCTGGAAGTCACCAAGGAGGGCCGGGGCATCGTCATGCGTGTCCCGCTGGAGGGTGGTGGCCGGCTCGTCGTCGAGATGACTCCCGACGAGGCCACCGCGCTGGGTGACGCGCTGAAGGCGGCAGCGGGCTGATTCGAGGAGTGTCCGCGTGGCGTCCGCCGCGCGGGCGGTTCGTCATACCCTGAGCCACCGGCACCGCCGGTGGCTCAGGGCCTTCCTCTGCGGGTGAGCGATGAAACGTCCCCGTTGAAACCATTTCGGAGGTACGGTCCAGCGTGCTGGTCATTCGTCTGGTGAGTGGGCCCGCGGGGTCCGACGCTCTCGTCCTGCCCGTCCGTCCCGGGAAGCCCGACTCCGCGGACTCGTCCGGCTCTCCGGCCGAACTGGTCCCGACCGCCGTCGCGCCCGGCGACGACGTCCGGGCCGAGGCCGCCGCCCTGCTGCCCGCCACCCGGCTCACCGGCGCCGCCGGTGAGGTACGCGAGCACCTGCGTCCCGGCGGCGCTCCGGCACGGCTATGGCTGCTCGGCGTCGGGTCCGGCGACGAGCGCGACTGGCGCACCGCGGGCGCCGCGCTGGCCCGCGCGGCGAAGGATGAGACGCAGATCACCATCGCGCTTCCCGGCGAGGCGACCGAGGCGCTGCGCGGCCTGGCCGAGGGCCTGCTGCTCGGCTCGTACCGCTTCCGCCTCACCGAGTCCGGCGGACGCCCGGCCCTGGCCGAGGCGCTGGTGCTCGTCGACGACCCGGAGGCGCTCGCGGGCACGCTCGACGCCGCCCGGACCACCGCCGAGATGACCCGCCTGGCCCGGGACCTCACGAACACGCCCTCGTCCACCAAGAACCCGGAGTGGTTCGCCGAGCAGGTGGCCGGCGCCGCATCCGGCCGGACCGGCCTGCACCTGCGGGTACGCGGTCCGCAGGAGCTGGCGGCCGAGGGCTTCGGCGGCATCCTGGCCGTCGGCGGCGGCTCCGCCAGCGGCCCCCGCCTGGTCGAGCTGGACTGGCGGCCCGACGGCGCGCGCACCCACGTGGTCCTCGTCGGCAAGGGCATCACGTTCGACACCGGCGGCATCTCGATCAAACCGGTGCCCGCCATGAAGCTCATGCGCAAGGACATGGCCGGCGCCGCCGCGGTGATCGCCGCGACGCTCGGCGCCGCCGAACTGGGGCTTCCGGTACGGGTCACCACGCTGGCCCCGCTCGCCGAGAACATGGTCAGCGGGTCGGCGTTCCGCCCCGGCGACGTGATCCGGCACTACGGCGGGCTGACCAGCGAGAGCACCAACTCCGACGCGGAGGGCCGGCTGGTCCTCGCCGACGCGATGGCGTACGCGGTCCGCGAGCTGAAGCCCGACCTGCTGATCGACCTGGCCACGCTGACCGGCGCGAACGCGGTGGCCCTCGGCAAGCGGCACGCGGCGCTCTACAGCGAGAACGACGCCCTGGCCGGCGACCTGCTCGACGCGATCACCGCGGCCGGTGAGCGGGCCTGGCGGATGCCGCTCGCCGACGACTACGTCGAACACCTGGCCAGCGACGTCGCCGACCTGCACAGCTCACCGGCGCAGGGCGCCGGCTCGGTGGTGGCCGCGCTGTACCTGCGGGAGTTCACCGGTGACCTGCGGGACCGGTGGGCGCACCTGGACATGTCCGCGCCGTCGTGGTCCGACGACACGCACGGCGAACTGGTCAAGGGCGCCACCGGCTGGGGCGTACGCGGGTTGCTGCGCTGGCTGGCGACGCTGGGCTGAATCAGGCGTGCCGGGGCATGATTCAGCTCTTCACGGCGGCGAGCAGGCCGTGGCCGACCGGCAGCAGCGCGGGCACCCAGTTCTCCGACTCGCGGATCGCCTTGATGGCCTCCCGCACGGTGACCGTCTCGACGTCCCGCGCGGCCGGATCGCCGACCCGGCCGGCCGCGAGCGCGCCGTTGAGCGCGAGCACCCCGCCGGGGCGCAGCAGCCGCAGCGCCGCGTCCACGTACGCGGCGAAGCCGGTGGCCGCCGCGTCCACGAAGACCAGGTCGTAGGCGCCGTCCGCGAGGCGGGGCAGCACGTCGAGGGCCCGGCCGGTGATGATCCGGGTACGCCCCGACGGGAAACCCGCCTCCTGGAACAGCCGCCGGGCGATGCGCTGGTACTCCACCTCGACGTCGATCGTGGTGAGCACCCCGTCCGGGCGCATGCCGCGCAGCAGCCAGATGCCGCTCACCCCGGTGCCGGTGCCGATCTCCACCACCGCCCGGGCGTTGCCGGCGGCGGCGAGCAGCCGCAGGGCGGCTCCCGACCCGGGCGTGACCGCCTCCAGGCCCACCTCGTGGGCGAGGGCGCGGGCCGTGCGCAGCACGAGGTCCTCGGTGACGTACGACTCGGCGAAGTGAAGCGCCTGGGCCGTCGAACTGCCGTGACCGGCGACCGTGGCGATGGGACACCTCCGGGGGCGGACTGGTGCGAGGGGCGGTATGCACTGTGAGCGTAGAGGCGGGCCGGTACCCGCGCAGCCGCGAGTCCGCTGTGAAGCGGTCACGGAGGGCAACCCCTGACTCCATTCGCGTCATCCGTGTAATCCTGGATGCGTCCCGCGCGTCACGGTCGTCCGGCTCCGCCGGTCTCCGGCGCGGGGCGAGGGGGACGGAGTGGGAGGCACCGACGTGACCGACGGCTGGGACTGGCGCCGGCCCGGCGGATCACCGGCACCGGGTGGACCGGCGCCGGGACGACCCGCGCAGGACGCCCCGGGTCAGGCGACGTCGCCGTGGTGGTCGGACGCGCTCGCCGACCCGTGGCGGGACCCGTACGCGCCGGCCGCCGTGGTCGTACCGGCGGCGCCGACACCGGGCGCGGGTGAGCCGGAGCCGGTCACCGATCCGGACCTGCCGACCCGGCCGGGGCTGCGCCAGATGGTGCTGATTTCCCTGGTCACCGCGTTGCTGGCCGGTTCCCTGGGCAGCGCCCTGACGTACGCCCTCCTGCGCGGCGGTGACGTGCCGACGCTCGGCGCGCAGTCGGGGCAGGCCCCGGCGCTGGCCCAGCGCAAGCCCGAGTCGCTCGCGGGCGTCGCCGAGCGGGTCCTGCCCAGCGTGGTCACCATCCGGGTGGTCAGTCTCGGCGGCACCAGTGAGGGCTCCGGCTTCGTGGTCAGCGCCGAGGGGCACATCGTCACGAACGACCACGTGGTCGCCGACGGCCCCGGAAAGGCGACGGTCGTGTTCAACGACGGCAGCACCGCCGCGGGCACCGTGGTGGGGCAGGACCCGGAGTCGGACATCGCAGTGATCAAGGTCTCCCGCTCCGGGCTGACGCCGGTGCAGTTCGGCGACTCCGACGCGCTCGCTGTCGGTGACCCGGTGCTCGCGATCGGCTCGCCGCTGTCGCTCGCCAACACCGTCACCGCCGGCATCGTGAGCGCGCTGGACCGGACGATGCAGGCCGGCGAGCCGGGCGGGCCGACCCGCTACTACGCGGCGATCCAGACCGACGCCGCGGTCAACCACGGCAACTCCGGCGGCCCGCTCGTGGACGGCGCCGGCCGGGTGGTCGGGGTGAACTCGACGATCAAGTCACTGGTGGCCGACGGGCAGGAGGCCGGCAACATCGGTCTCGCCTTCGCCATCCCGATCAACCAGGCGAAGCGGATCACCGAGGACATCATCGGCACCGGCAAGGCCCGGCGTACGGTGATCGGCGCCCAGGTCGGCGGCACCGGCGCCACCGGCGGCGGGGTACGCCTCAACGCGGTCGAGCCGGCCGGTCCGGCGGCGGCCGCCGGGCTGCGTACCGGGGACGTGGTGCTGCGGCTGGACGGCCATCCGATGACCGACCCGACCGATCTGGTGGCGCTGGTGCGCAAGTACGCGCCCGGTTCGGTGGTGACTGTCGAGTACCGGCGGGGGTCGGCGCGGCAGAACGCCTCGGTGACGCTCGCCGCCGACGCGAAGTGAGCACCGGTCACCCCCTCCCGGATGGTCACCTGACGTGCGTAGTCTTGCCGTGGACACGGACGAGGAGGCCGCGGTGTTCGAGAACCTGAACTGGTGGGAGATCGGCGTCCTGCTGCTCCTGGCGCTGTTGATCTTCGGGGACCGGCTGCCCAACGTCATCAACGACGGTCTCCGGATGGTCCGCAACCTGCGCAGCATGGCGCGCAACGCCACCGGCGACCTGAGCCGCGAGCTGGGTACGGACATCCAGCTGGAGGACCTGCACCCCAAGGCGTTCATCCGCAAGCACCTGCTCAGCGAGGACGACGAGCAGGCGATCCGCAAGCCGCTGCAGAGCATGTACGACAACCTGCGCTCGGACGTCACCGGCGTGCACGACGAGCTGAAGGACGTCGCGAAGGCCGCCGACCTGCGTACCCCCAGCGTCGCGACCAGCACCCCCACCCCGCCGGCCCCCCGCCCGTCCTACGACGACGCCACCTGAGCCGGAAAAGGGACCGCCCCCTCTCGCGTGCGGCGGGAAGGGGCGGTTGGGGAGCGGTGGGAGCTAGCGGCCGGCGGGCTTCAGGCCCAGGGGCTTGCCGAGCAGGGACTCGCGACGTACGGCCAGGCGGTCGGCGACCTGGAACAGGGCCTTCGCGGCGGGAGCGTCCGGCTGCGCCAGCACGATCGGCTGACCGGCGTCGCCGCCCTCGCGTACCCGGGTGTCCAGCGGGATCTGCCCCAGCACCGGCACCTGCGCTCCGATGGTCCGGGTCAGCGACTCGGCCACCGCCGCGCCGCCACCGGCCCCGAAGACCTCCATCCGGGAGCCGTCCGGCATCTCCAGCCACGACATGTTCTCGATGACGCCGACCACCCGCTGGTGGGTCTGCAACGCGATCGCGCCGGCCCGCTCGGCCACCTCCGCGGCGGCCGCCTGCGGCGTGGTGACCACCAGGATCTCCGCGTTCGGCAGCAACTGGGCCACCGAGATCGCGATGTCGCCGGTGCCCGGCGGCAGGTCGAGCAGGAGGACGTCCAGGTCGCCCCAGTAGACGTCGGCGAGGAACTGCTGGAGCGCCCGGTGCAGCATCGGCCCGCGCCAGACCACGGCGGCGTTGCCGGGGGTGAACATGCCGATCGAGATGACCTTCACGCCGTGCGACTGCGGCGGCATGATCATGTCTTCGACGCGGGTCGGCGCGCCGTCGGCGCCGAGCATCCGGGGCACCGAGTGGCCGTAGATGTCCGCGTCCACCACACCCACCGACAGGCCCCGCGACGCCAGCGCGGCGGCCAGGTTGACGGTCACGCTCGACTTGCCGACACCGCCCTTGCCGCTGGCCACCGCGTAGACGCGGGTCCGCGAGCCGGGCTGGGCGAACGGGATCACCGGCTCGGCAGTGGCGCCACCGCCGCGCAGCTTCGACTGCAGCTCCTGGCGCTGCTCCGGGCTCATCACCCCGAAGACGATCTCCACGCCGCTCACGCCGGGCACCGCGCCCACGGCGGCGGTGATGTCGCTGCGCAGCTTGTCCTTCAGCGGGCAGCCGGCCACGGTGAGCAGCAGCTCCACCCGGACCACGCCGTCGTCGTCCCGCTCGGCGGACTGGACCATGCCGAGTTCGGTGATCGGCCGGCGGATCTCCGGGTCGTTGACGGTGGCCAGGGCGGCCTGGATCGCGTCGGAGACGGTGCTGACGGGTGCTGACATGCCCGCAATGCTACGTCGCGGGTCATCGGCCACCGCCGCTGGCGGGGGCGGTGTGAGCGATTCGATGGCCGGTCAGCCCTCGTAGCGACCGTCCCGCGCGAAGTCGCCGTCCAGCTCGTCCCGGGGCTCGTCCAGCCGATCGGCGCCGGCCGTCCGGCGGGCCTCCCGCTCCTGCTGCCGCCGCTCCAGCTTGCGCCGCCGCTCGGCCGCCTCGTCCAGTTCCTCGCCCAGCCGGGTCAGCTCCGAGCGGAGGAAGTCCCGGGTCGCCACGTCACCCATCGCGATCCGCAGCGCGGCGATCTCCCGCGCCAGGTACTCCGTGTCCGCCTTCTGCAGCGTGGCCCGCCGCCGGTCCTCGTCCAGCGCGATCCGGTCCCGGTCCGCCTGCCGGTTCTGCGCGAGCAGGATCAACGGCGCCGCGTAGGACGCCTGCAGGGACAGGATCAAGGTCAAGAACGTGAAGGTGTACGGGTCGAAGCGCAGGTTCGCCGGGGCCAGCGTGTTCCACAGGAACCAGGCCACCAGGATCAGCGTCATGTAGACGAGGAAGTTCGCCGTGCCCATGCCCCGGGCGATGCCCTCGGCCCAGCGGCCGAACGTCTCCGCGTCGACCCGGGGCAGGCGCAGGTTCCGCGGGGCGCGCGGCTGGTCCAGCCGGTCGCCCCGGCGCTGATCACTCATCGTCGCCGTCCAGGATGCCGTCGTCGGTGGTGGACGAGGGGGATGCCGCGTCCCGGTCCCGCCAGTCCCGCGGCAGGGAATGGTCGAGCACGTCGTCCACCGTCACCGCGCCGACCAGGCGGTTGGCCCGGTCCACCACCGGCATGCCGACCATGTCGTACGTGGCCATCCGGCGGGTGATCTCGGGCAACGGCGTCGACGTCCGCAGCGGGTCGATGTCGTTCACCACGATCCCGCCGAGCAGATCCGCCGGCGGTTCCCGCAGCAGCCGCTGGAAGTGCACCATGCCCAGGTAGCGGCCGGTGGGCGTGGTCAGCGGGGCGCGGGTCACGAAGACCTGGGCGGCCACCGCCGGCGAGAGCTGCGCCTCCCGGATCCGGGCCAGCGCCTCGGCCACCGTGGCGTCCGGCGGCAGGATCACCGGCTCCGAGGTCATCACGCTGCCGGCGGTGCCGGAGGCGTAGCGCAGCAACTGGCGTACCGGGTCGGCCTCGTCCGGCTCCATCAGATCGAGCAGCACGTCCTGCTCCGGCGGGGGCAGCTCGTTGAGCAGGTCGGCGGCGTCGTCCGGCTCCATCTCCTCCAGCACGTCGGCGGCGCGCTGGCGGTCCAGCGCGGCCAGGATCTCCACCTGGTCGTGCTCGGGCAGCTCGCTGAGCACATCGGCCAGGCGCTCGTCGTCGAGCGCTGCGGCCACCTCGTTGCGCCGGGCGTCGGGCAGGTCCTGGAGGGCGTTGGCGAGGTCGGCGGGGCGCATGTCCTCCAGGACGGCGAGCAGGTTCGCCGTACCCCGGTTGTCGCCGACCGCGCCCAGGCCGTGCACCCGGTCCCACTCGACCTGGTGGAGGTGGCCGCGCCGGGTGAGCCGGCCGGTGTGCTCGCGGACGGCGACCCGGCTCAGTGTCCACTCGCCGCCGCGGCTGCACTCCATGGCCACGTCCACCACGGAGCCGGCCCGGCCGCCCTCGACCTGGACCCGGCGGTCGAGCAGTTCCTGGAGCACCAGCAGCTCGTTCGGGCGCTTCTCGAAGCGGCGCAGGTTGAGCGTGCCGCTGCCGAGCACCACCCCGTCGGGATCGATGGAGGTGATCCGGTTGATGGACAGGAAGATGCGTCGTCGCATCGGCATCTCCGCGACCAGGCCGACCACCTCCGGCGGTCGCTGGGTCGCGCGCATCCGCGCCACCGCGTCCCGGACGCGGCCGACCTGATCGCCGTTCGGGTCGAAAACGGCGACTCCGGCGAGTCGAGCGAGGTAGACCCGGTTCGGCGTGCTCACGGGCACCAGCCTAAGGGCCTACTCTCTAACAGCATGTCGACCTTGGGCTACGAGATCGTGGACGTCTTCACCGACCGCCCCTTCGCCGGCAACCCGCTGGCCGTGGTGTTCGGCGCGGAAGGGCTGGCCACCGAGCAGATGCAGGCGCTCGCGCTGGAGTTCAACCTGTCCGAGACGGTCTTCGTGCTCCCGCCGACACAGGTCGGCGCCACCTACCGGGCGCGGATCTTCACCCCCGCCGACGAACTGCCCTTCGCCGGGCACCCGAGCGTCGGCGCCGCGGTGACCGCGAGCCGGCGTGGCGTCTTCGGCGCGGGCCGGGTCACCCAGGAGTGCGGCGCCGGCGTCCTGCCGATCGAGGTGACTGCCACCGGCGCGACGCTCACCGGCGGCACGCCCACGCTCGGCCCGGAACTCGACCCGGAACCGCTGCTGGAGATGGTCGGCCTCACCGGCCCCGACCACGTCGGCCCGCCGCCGCGCGTCGCCGGGTGCGGCCTGGAGTTCCCCTACCTTCCGGTACGCCCGGACGCGGTGGCCCGGGCACGGTTGAACACGGCGGCGGCGGAGCGGTACGGCGTTGAGCACGTCAGCCTCTTCTCCTGGGACGCCGATTCGCAAACCGCGCACGCCCGGGTCTTCGTGCCGGGGCTCGGCGTGCCCGAGGACCCGGCGACCGGCTCGGCCGCTCTCGGGCTGGGCGTGTGGCTGGTCGCGAGCGGGCTGCTGCCCGGCGAGGGGCGCGCGGAGTACACCGTCCGGCAGGGCATCGAGATCCACCGCCCCTCCACGCTGACCTGCACGGTGACCGCCTCCGGCGGGCTGGCGCTGGGAGCGACCGTCTCCGGCCAGGTGATGCCGGTGGCCCGAGGCGAGATCACCGTCCCCCCGTTCATCGGCTGACCCCACCCCACCCCATCCCACCTTGTTGATCAAGGAGTTCGTGTCGGCGAACGGGCCTCTGGAGGACACGAACTCCTTGGTCAACCGGCCGGGGCGGGAGGGACGGGCCGGGATGGGGGAGGATGGCGGGGTGAGTGACGAGGTGGACGAGCGGGTGACTCCTCCGCTGGTGGACGAGGCGGTGAAGAAGGCCGCTGTCTGCTGGGTGAGCAGTGGCGGCGGTCCGGCGTACGCGCTGTGGTGCCTCCCGCTGGACGGCACGCTGCTGGTGGTCACCGGCCCCGGTGAGCAGGCCGCCCCCGGGCTGGCCGACAGCGAGACCGCCGAGGTCACGTTGCGCGGCGACCACGGCGGACGGATCGTCACCTGGTCGGCGCGGGTGACCCGGCTGCGACCCGGCACCGAGGAGTGGGACACCGCCGCGCCGCTGGTCGCGGCGAAGCGGCTCAACGCCTCAGGGGCCGCCGCCGAGCTGGTGGAGCGATGGGTGGCGCAGGGATGCGCGCTCAACCGGCTCGCGCCCGTCGGCGCCGTCGTGACCGGCGCCGGCCTGCCGGACAGCTCGCTGAGTGAGCAGCCCCGGCCGGCCCCCGTGGTGCGGGCCGTCCGCAAGCCGTTCCGCCTGCACCGCGTCCGCCGCCGCTGACCGCGAACCGCCGGGGCGTCAGGCGGCAGCCCGATCCGACCCGGCCACGTTCGACGCGCCCGGTCAGGCGACGGGGACCGGGTCGAGCAGGTCGAGCACGTCCGTCAGCGAGGTCAGCGACGGCCCGTCGAAGCCGTGGTCGGCGTTGAGGACCACATGGCCGGCCAGATCCGGCGCGGCCAGCCGGACCGCGCTCAGCCCGGCCCGTTCCGCGCCGGTCAGTTCCTGGCTGTCGCCGTCGCCGACGTAGAGGCAGTCGGCCGGCGCCTGGCCGAGCCGGTAACACGCGGCGAGGTAGAGCTCCGGGTCCGGTTTGCAGCGCCCGAGGCGTACCGAGAAGATCTGGGCGTCGAGCAGCGGCGCGACCGGGAGCTGCGGCAGGAACGCCGGCAGCTCGTGCGTGCAGTCGCTGACCAGCCCGGTGCCGACGCCCCGGCGACGCAGCGCGGCCAGCACCGGGACCGCCTCGGCGCGCAGCCGGGTGTCGGCGCGTACGGCAAGGTGCCGGGAGGCGACGGCGGCGCGTACCGCCGCGTCGGACGGGTGGACGCCGAGCCGGGCGCACACCCGGCGCATGGTGGACTCGGCGTTACCGAAGGAGCCGCTGGCCCGTTCGTAGAAGCTGCTGTCCAGCACCTCCATCAGGGCCTCGGGGGAGCAGCCGAGCAGTTCGGCGGTGGCGATGTGGGCGGCTCCACGCCGCGCGCCGTGGGTCAGGGTGCCGAAGAAATCGAACAGCACGGCCTGGAATCTGGGCATGAGGGAACGCCTCCGGACGTCGAGGGGGGAGATCGCCGGGACGCATGATCGTAACGGAGTGCTGACTTTCCGTGTCGGTCGGGTGTTCGTGTGAGGATTACCGCTCGTGCCGACCGTTCCGCATCGCCCGCCGCTCGACGTGTTGACGGTGGGCGCGCTCGCCCTGGCTGTCGCCTCGGTGTCGTCCTCGGCGCCGCTCGTGGCGTTCGCCGCCGCCTCGGCGCTCGCTGTCGCGTTATGGCGTACCGCGTTGTCGGCTGCGGTCCTCGGGCCGGTGGCGCTGACCCGTCGACGGGCCGAGCTGCGCGCCCTGACGGTCGGGCCGGGCCGGCGTGAGGGCCTCTACTGCGTACTCGCCGGGGTCGCGCTGGCTGCCCACTTCGCCACCTGGATGCCGAGCGCGCAGCTCACCTCGGTCGCGGCCGCTACCGCGCTCGGCGCGACGCAGCCGGTCTGGCAGGGCCTGATCGCCCGCTGGCAGGGGCGGCGGCTGCCGGCGGCGGTGTGGGCCGGCATCGCGGTGGCCGTGCTCGGCGCGGCGCTCGCCACCGGCGCGGACTTCGGCGTCTCGGGCCGGGCGTTCGCCGGTGACCTGCTCGCGGTGGTCGGCGGCCTGTTCGCGGCCGTCTACACCGCCTTCGGTGAGCGGGCCCGGGCCAGCATCAGCACCACCACCTACACCACCGTCTGCTACGGCGTGTGCGCGCTGGTCCTGCTGGTGGTGTGCCTGGTCGGAGGGGTACGCCTGCACGGCTTCGAGGGCACGACCTGGCTGGCGATCCTCGGCCTGGTGGCCGGCGCCCAACTGCTCGGCCACTCGATGTTCAACTACGCCCTGCACCGGGTCTCCGCGACCACTGTGAGCGTGCTGATCCTGCTGGAGGCGCCCGGCGCGGCAGTGATCGGCTGGGTGTGGCTGGGCCAGCTGCCCCGGCCGCTGGCCCTGCCCGGCCTGGCGTTGCTGCTGGCCGGCGTGGCGGTGGTGGTGCTCGGCGGGGCGCGGGCCGGTCGCCGTGCCACGCCGGTCGCGGCGCCCGCCGACCCGGACCCGCTGGGCGACGCGGAGCGGGCGCGGCGACCCGGCGACGCGCCCGACTGAGCCGGTCGGGGCGAAGTCGCGCCGTTCCGGCCCCTGGACGGTCCCGTTTGCACGAAAGTGCTCAGGGTGGGGGCGGAGCGGGACGACGCGGCACAGGCGGGCACGGTCGTCACGCCCTCGGCCGAGTTCCCGCCGCTCGGCGACGAGGAACGGGCGGCCCTCGGCCGGATCGGCGAGCGGTGGCGCGGCCCGCGCCGCGCCGACGACCTGCCGGTCGACCCGACGCTGGGCCGGCACGACCACCATCCGGCGCCCACCCGCTTCGGCCGGCTGGCGCCGATCGACATGTTCACCGTGGCGCAGCCGGGGGAACTGGTCGCCACCGGCGCGGCGGACCTGCCCGGCAACCGGGCCGGCCGGTCGGTCGCCCGGGTCCGCCGGACCCTGATCGGTCCGCCGTTGTCCAGCGCGTCGGTGCTCTACGAGCGGATGCGCAAGCTGGTCGCGCTGCCGGTGCTCTCCTCGGATCTGCTCAGCTCCGTCGCGTACGGGCCGGAGGCGATGCTCGCGGTGCTGGTGCTGGCCGGGAGCGCCGCGCTCGGGCTGGCCCTGCCGCTGGCCGCCGTGCTGGTGGTGCTGATGGTCGCGGTCGGCCTGTCCTACCGGCAGACCATCCCGGCCTATCCGCACGGCGCCGGCTCGTACATCGTCGCGGGGGACAACCTCGGGCGTACGCCGGGACTCGCCGCCGCGGCCGGGCTGATGCTCGACTACGTGCTGACCGTGTCGGTGTCGATCGCGGCCGGGGTGCACGCGGTCACGTCGGCGCTGCCCGGCCTCGGCCGGTGGACAGTGCCGCTCGGGGTGCTGGTGATCGCCGTGCTGCTCGCCGGCAACCTGCGCGGCGTACGCACCGCCGGGAACATCTTCGTGCTGCCCACGTACGCGTTCGTGGTGGTGCTGCTCGTGGTGCTGGCGGTCGGGTACGCGAAGGCCGCCTCGCGGGGTTTCGCGCCGCTGCCGCCGCCCTCGGCGCCCGCGGCCGAGGGGCTGGGCCTGCTGCTGGTGCTGCGGGCGTTCTCCTCCGGGGCGGTGTCGATGACCGGCATCGAGGCGGTCTCGAACGCGGTGCCCGCGTTCCGCCCGACGGAGTGGCGCAACGCCCGCACCACGCTGGGCTGGATGGTCGCCATGCTGGTGACGCTGTTCGCCGGCCTGATCGGGCTGATCCACCTCGACGGCCTGGCGCCCCGCGCGGACGAGACGCTGCTGTCCCAGCTCGGCCGGGTCACGTTCCCCAGCGGTCCCGGGTACGCGATCCTGCAGGCCACGACCGCGCTGATCCTGCTGCTCGCGGCGAACACGGCGTTCAACGACTTTCCCCGGCTGCTGTTCTTCATGGCCCGGGACGGGCACGCGCCGCGCCGGTTCCTGCACATGGGCGACCGGCTGGCGTTCAGCAACGGGCTGGTGGCGCTGGCGCTGACCGCGGCGGTGGTGTTCGTCGCGTTCGGCGGGCACACCGAGCGGCTGATCCCGCTCTACGCGGTGGGCGTCTTCCTCGCCTTCACGCTGTCCCAGACCGGCATGGTGGTGCACTGGCGGCGCCGCCGGGGGCCGGGCTGGCGTCGCCGGCTAGCGGTCAACGCGGTCGGCGCGACGCTGTCCGGCCTGGTGCTGCTGACCGCGGCGGTAGCCAAGTTCGCCGAGGGCGCCTGGGTGGTGGTGCTCGCGGTGCCGCTGCTGGTGCTGCTGTTCCGCCGGATCCACGGGCACTACGACCGGCTGCACCGCGCGCTGGCGCTGCACTCGCCGCCGTCCGCGCCGCCCGCCGAGTGCGACGAGCTGCCCCAGCAGGTACGCCACCTGGTGGTGGTGCCGGTGGCCCGGCTGAACCGGGCGTCGCTGCGCGCGCTGGCGTACGCGACCTCGCTCGGGCGGCCGACGCTCGCCGTGCACCTCGCTCCGGCGCAGGACGAGGCGGACCGGTTCCGGGACCAGTGGCGGGCCTGGGGCGACCACCTGAAGCTGGAGACGATCGTGTCGCCGTACCGGTCGGTGATCGGCCCGCTGGCGCACTACCTGGAGGCGCTGCACGCCGCGAGCCCGGACCTGACGCTCACCGTGATCGTGCCGGAGGTGGTGCTGCGCCGACGTCGGTACCGGCTGCTGCACAGCCGCGCCGAGCAGCGGCTGCGGACCGCGCTGCGGGCGCTGCCCGGCGTGGTGGTGACGAGCGTCCCGGTGCACGTGTCGCGGTGACGCTCAGAGGTATCCGGCGAAGTGGTCGGCGACCAGCGCTGCGACCGCCTCGGCGTCCCGGCCGAGGTCCACCTCGATCACGCGTACCCCGAGCGCCCGGGCAGCGGCGACCGCGTCGGCGGCGACCAACTCGTCGCGCGCGATCCGATGACGCCACGCCCGCTCCGGGTCGCTCACACCGGGATGCCGGGCCGTCGCCCGCGGCAGCCGTTCCACCTGGTACGCCCGGAACTCCGGCGTCGGCACCAGCACCACCATCTGCCCTGTCGACTCGACGATCGGGGCAACCAGTTCGGGCCGCAGCCCCCAGCCCTCGGCCACCACCCGGCGGCCGCTCACCAGCGCGCTCAGGTCGTCCAGCACCCACTCGAAGCGGCGCGGAAACCCGGCGAGGGTCTCGGCCGCCATCCGCTTGGGGTCGGTCGTCACCCAGGTGGCCTCCGCGTCCGGGCCGTCCGGCGGCTCACCCCGTCGGATCCGGTCGGCGATCCGCCGGTCGTCGTGCCCTCGCGCGTCGTGGCGGTCGTAGAGGTACGCGGTCAGCCCGTACCGCAGTGCCAACGTGACCGCGAGTGTCGTCTTGCCGGCCCACTGCGCGCCGCCGATCCAGAGTGCGCGGCGGGCGGTGGCCAGAGGATCGAAGTCCATGCCCCGACACTGCGCCTCGCCAGCCCCAAGATCAAGTCTTGTTCTCGGCGTCCCCGCGTGATGAAGTGAGTGAGAAGGCGCAGCTCAGACGTCGCGTACCTCAAGCACGCGGGTGGCGGGCGCGGCATCGCCCAGCTCGGCGCGCAGCGCGACGCGGTCCGGGTCGACCAGGAACGCGTCCAGCCCGGCGCGGGCGGCGAACCGGATCACGTGCACCTCGGTCTCCCCGTCGCCGGTACGCAGCCGCCGTTGCAACTCGCCGCCGTGCCGGCCGAGCAGCGCCAGCACCGCGTCCTCGTACCGCCGCCCGGCGTCCGCGTCGGCGCTCAGGTCGACCAGCGCGACCAGCAGGACCTCGTTTCCCGTCGTCATGGCGTCGAGTGTCCCAGCGGACCGGCGGTCGTGGTGACCCGCTCAGGCGTCGACGCCGACGGCCTTCGCGCTGGCCGTCCAGAGCCGCGCGGCCAGCGCCGGGTCGGCCGCCTTGGGCCGGGGCCGGTGCGGCTTGCGGTCGGCGTAGTAGCCGCCGTTCGTCAGCCGGGACGGATCCTGGCAAGCGAGCCAGACCAGCGTCTCGGCTCCCTTCTCCGGGCTGCGGAACGGCAGCAGCCGCATGCCGAGCGCCACGATCCGGCTCTCGTTGCCGAAGCGGGTCCGCACCACGCCCGGGTGGAACACGTGCGCGGGCACCTCCGGCCAGCGCCGGGCCGCCTCGGCGGTGAACAGGATGTTCGCCTGCTTGCTGGTGCCGTACGCGCGGAACGGCCGGTACGAGCGCAGCGCGGAGTTGAGGTCGTCGGGGTCGAGCACGCCGCTGCGGTGCGCGTCCGAGCCGGTGACCACCATCCGCCCGATCCGGTCTCGCAGCAGGTTGCTGAGCAGGAACGGGGCGAGGTGGTTGGCCTGCATGCTCAGCTCGAAACCGTCGACCGTGGTGATCGGCTCCAGCACGATCGCGCCGGCGTTGTTGGCGAGCACGTCGATCCGGTCGTAGCGCTCGCGCAGGCGTTCGGCGAGCCCGCGTACGTCGTCGAGCACCGCGAAGTCGGCGCGGAACAGCTCCGGCTGCTCGCCGCAGCACTCGCGGACCCGCTCGCCCGCGGCGCGCAGCCGGGCCGGGTCCCGGCCGACCAGCACCACCTGGTCACCGCGGCGCGCCAACTCCTCCGCGGCGGCCAGGCCGATGCCGGAGCTCGCCCCGGTCAGCACCACGATCCGACGCTCAGTGAGATCTTCCACAGGTCCATTCACCCCGGTCACGGCACGAGGTTACCGTGGCGTCACCACGCCCTTTGGGATCGTTAAGTTCTCGAAATCCACCGCTGCGCCGGCGCCTGCGCCGGACGCTGGAAGGAGCGCACCCATGACCGCTGTCGGTCGTCCCCGCCGATCCTGCCTGGCGGTGCCCGGCTCCAGCGTCAAGATGCTCGGCAAGGCCCAGGGCCTTCCCGCCGACCAGGTCTTCCTGGACCTGGAGGACGCGGTCGCCCCGCTGGCCAAGCCGGACGCGCGCAAGAACATCGTGGCGACGCTGAACGAGGGCGACTGGGCGGGCAAGACCCGCGTGGTCCGGGTGAACGACCTGACCACGCCGTGGACCTACCGGGACGTCATCGAGGTGGTCGAGGGCGCCGGGGCGAACCTGGACTGCATCATGCTGCCGAAGGTGCAGAACGCCGAGCAGGTGCACTGGCTGGACCTGCTGCTCACCCAGATCGAGAAGACGCTCGGCCTGGAGGTGGGCCGGATCGGCATCGAGGCGCAGATCGAGAACGCGGCCGGGCTGGTTAACGTGGACGCCATCGCGGGCGCCTCGCCCCGGGTCGAGACGATCATCTTCGGCCCGGCCGACTTCATGGCCTCGATCAACATGAAGTCCCTGGTGGTCGGCGCGCTGATCCCGGACTACCCGGGCGACCCGTACCACTACATCCTGATGCGCATCCTGATGGCCGCGCGGATGCACGACAAGCAGGCCATCGACGGCCCGTTCCTGCAGATCCGCGACGTGGACGCGTTCCGCGAGGTGGCGAAGCGCTCGGCGGCGCTGGGCTTCGACGGCAAGTGGGTGCTGCACCCCGGCCAGATCGACGCGGCGAACGAGGTCTACTCGCCGGCGCAGGCCGACTACGACCACGCCGAGCTGATCCTCGACGCGTACGACTACTACACCTCGGAGGCGGGCGGGAAGCTCGGCGCGGTGATGCTCGGCGACGAGATGATCGACGAGGCGTCCCGCAAGATGGCCCTGGTGATCGCCGCCAAGGGCCGCGCCGCCGGTATGTCCCGTACGTCCTCGTTCACGCCGCCCTCGGCCTGATCGCGCGTCGGGCCGCCCCCGCGCCCGGGGGCGGCCCGGTGGCGTCAGTAGCTGCTGCTGGCGCTGGACGCGCCGATCGCGATCACGATCATCACGATGTAGAAGATGATGCCGGCGACCAGCAGAGCGGTCAGGATCCAGCCCACGATGATGGCCGCCGTGGCCATGCCCTCGCCCTGCTCACCGGTCTCCCGGATCTGCTTGCGCGCGACGTGGCCCATGATCGCGCCGATCGGCGCGGTGATGCACGAGGCGAAGCCGACGAGCGACAGGACCAGCGCCACGATGGCCATCGTGTTGGTGCGGGCCGGCGGCATCGCGTAGCCGGGATAGGCCCCCGGCGGCGGGTAGGTGCCCGGGGGCGGGTAGCCGGGCATCGCGGCGGCGTACGGGTCGCCGCCGGGTGGGGCGTACGGGGACTTCGCGCCCGCGTACGGGTCGGCGACCGGCGCGTAGGGATCGGCGACCGGCGCGTACGGGTCGGCCGGGCCCGGCTGGTTCGGGATCGCGGGCATGATCGGGTCGGCCGGCGGCGCCGAGTGCGGCCCGGCCGCCGAGGGGTCCTGCCAACCACCGGGCGGTGGGGGATAGCTCATCTGATCATCTCCAGGTACGTGGTCGGCTCAGGGTAGCCACCGGCTCGCGACACGGAGCACCCTCTTTCCGGGCGCGCGTTGCCCGGCGGGTCGGTACCGGGCAGGATCCTCGGCATGGCACTTGACGCGCGTGGGGGTCGGTCGCGACGGGACATGAGCCGGCCGGGGTCGGTGCGGCGCCCGCGTGGCGGCGAGCCGGTCGGCGCCGCCGACTCCGAACGGCCGGCGCCGCTGCCGGAACCGGCCACCATGCGGCTGGACGGCCGGGTCGCGCTGGTCACCGGCGCGGGCAGCGCCGACGGCATCGGGTACGCGACCGCGCGCCGGCTGTCCGACCTGGGCGCCCGGGTGGCGATCGTCTCCACCACCCGGCGCATCCACGAGCGCGCGGGCGAGCTGGGCGTCACCGGCTTCGTCGCCGACCTCACCGACGAGTCGGAGGTGGGCGCGCTCGCCGACGCGGTGGCCGAGCAGCTCGGCGACGTCGAGGTGCTGGTGAACAACGCGGGCCTGGCCAGCCGGGCCAGCCCGGAGGTGCTGCGGCCGGTGGCCCAGCTGACGTACGACGAGTGGCGCGGCGAGATCGACAGGAACCTGACCACCGCGTTCCTGTGCAGCCGGGCGTTCATCGGTGGCATGGCCGAGCGGGGCTGGGGCCGGATCGTCAACCTGGCCGCCACCGCCGGGCCGGTCAACGCGCTGCCCACCGAGGCGGCCTACGCGGCGGCCAAGGCCGGCGTGGTCGGGCTGACCCGGGCGCTGGCGATGGAGATGATCGCCGACGGGGTGACTGTGAACGCGGTGGCGCCGGGCATCATCCACACCGCGGCGTCCACCATGGCCGAGATCAAGCAGGGCCTGGGTACGCCGGTCGGGCGTCCCGGCACGCCGGACGAGGTGGCCGCCGCGATCGCGTTCCTCTGCTCGCCGGCCGCGTCGTACATCACCGGGCAGATGCTCGTGGTCGACGGTGGCAACAGCGTCCGGGAGGCGCAGTTCCGCTGAGCCTCAGTAGGTGCCGTTGTCGGAGTTGGCCCAGATCGCCAGCCCGATCCAGCCGCAGCAGGCCACCAGGCCGATCGCGGTGAAGATGTAGCTGAGGATCAGTCCCCAGGTGGCGAGCTGGTCGCCGTCCTCGCCGGTCTGCCGGATCTGCCGCTTCGCCAGGTGGCCGCAGACGATGCCAGCGGGCGCGAAGACGAACGCGAAGACCAGTGACAGGATGGCGAGCACGTTCGTGCCGCCGGGGCGTGGCCCCGGCCCGGGTGGGCCGTACTGGCCGTAGGGCGGCTGCGGGGCGTACGGGGGCTGCTGGCCCCACTGCGGATGCTGCTGGCCGTACTGCGGCTGCCCGTACGGCTGGCCGTGCGGCGGCGGCTCGTACGGTGAGGGTGGCTGCTCGTCAGTCACGCGCGCCCCTTTTCCCCAGGTGAACGGGCCCTCTCTCTTGCGGACGCTACCCGTAGCGGTGAACCTTTTCACAGCGGTTGTAGGGACTGGTCACCTTGGCTGCGCCGGTCCCGGGGCCGATACTGACCGAGCGTTCAGTTACCCCTGAGTAATGCGCCGACGACCCCGGAGGCTGAGATGGCCCGACTCGCCCAGACGCCCGGACTGACCGACGTGCAGCGGTCGATCCTGGAAACTGTCCGGGAGTTCGCCGACAAAGAGATCATTCCGCACGCGCAGCGGCTGGAGCACGCCGACGAGTACCCGAGCGACATCCTCGACGGCATGCGCGAGATGGGGCTGTTCGGCCTCACCATCGACGAGGAGTACGGCGGGCTGGGCGAGTCCCTGCTGACCTACGCGCTCGTGGTCGAGGAGCTGTCCCGGGGCTGGATGTCGATCTCCGGCATCGTCAACACGCACTTCATCGTGGCGTACCTGATCTCGCAGCACGGCTCCGCCGACCAGAAGGCCCGGCTGCTGCCCCGGATGGCCACCGGCGAGGTGCGCGGCGCCTTCTCGATGTCCGAGCCCGAGTGCGGCTCGGACGTCTCGGCGATCAAATCGAAGGCCGTCCGCGACGGCGACAACTACGTCCTCAACGGCCAGAAGATGTGGCTGACCAACGGCGCGTACTCGTCGGTGGTGGCCACCCTGGTCAAGACCGACACCGGGGCCGACTCGGTCTACGGCAACATGAGCACCTTCCTGCTGGAGAAGGAGCCCGGCTTCGGTGAGACCGCGCCCGGCCTCACCATCCCCGGCAAGATCGACAAGATGGGCTACAAGGGCGTCGAGACCACCGAGATGGTGCTCGACGGCGTCACCGTGCCCGCCTCCGCCGTGCTCGGCGGCGAGGAGAAGGTCGGCCGCGGCTTCTACCAGATGATGGACGGCATCGAGGTCGGCCGGGTCAACGTCGCGGCCCGCGCCTGCGGCATCTCGATCCGGGCGTTCGAGCTGGCCGTCGCGTACGCCCAGCAGCGCCACACCTTCGGCCAGCCGCTCGCCCGGCACCAGGCCGTCGCGTTCAAGCTCGCCGAGATGGGTACGAAGATCGAGGCCGCGCACGCGCTCATGGTCAACGCGGCCCGGCTCAAGGACGCCGGCCAGCGCAACGACGTCGAGGCCGGCATGGCCAAGCTGCTCGCCTCCGAGTACTGCGCCGAGGTGGTCCAGGAGGCGTTCCGGATCCACGGCGGCTACGGCTACTCCAAGGAGTACGAGATCGAGCGCCTGATGCGCGAGGCGCCGTTCCTGCTGATCGGCGAGGGCACCTCGGAGATTCAGAAGACGATCATCTCGCGCGGCCTGCTCAAGCAGTACAAGCAGTAGCGTTCAGCGTTCCGCCACGCCGGGGGCCGGCTCCGGGGGTGTCACCGGCAACCCCACCGCCAGCGCCTCCGGCGTGGTCCGGAACGCCTCGATCGCGGCGATGAGCCGTTCGTCCGGCACGGCCAGGTCGCGTCCGCCGACCACCGTCCGGGGCAGCCGCTCCGGTTCCAGCCGGAGGTGCACACCGCCGGCGCGCTCGCCGGAGCGCCGGACGCCCCGGATCTCCGACCACGGGTACCAGTCCCCGCCGTACCGGAGCCCGCCGCCGGTCAACGCCAGCCGGCCGGTGAACCGCGTCTCCGCGTAGACCACCCAGCCCAGGCCGAGAGCCACCGCGGCCAGCACCGGCGGTCGCCCCGCCTCGACCTGCGGCCAGCGCTCGGTCAGGACCGAGAAACCGCCGAGGGCCACCACGACACCCGCTGTCACGTCCGCGGTCAGCCCCAGCCATCCCGCCGCCGACCGCCGGGCGACCAGCCCCGGTTCGGCGCCGTGCGGCCCGGCCACCCGGGGCCGCCAGATCAGCCGGCCGTTCCGCCGTGGCCGCCAGTACCGCTGCGCCAGGTGCCCCAGCATCACCAGCCACACCACGCCACGAGCCGCGTCGAGGTGCGACGGATCCAGCGCGAGGAGAACCCGGCCGCTCACCGCGGCCACCGCCGTACCGGCCAGGAGCGCGAACAACCGGCGGGACCACAACCCGTCGCGGTCGGGCACCGCCGCAGCCATCGGGCCGGGACCGGACATGCCCGGAAGGGTACGCGCCGCGTGCCGCGCCGTCAGTCGGCCGTCGGGCCGGAGGTACGGGTCAGTCCGGCGGCGGCCCGCTCCACGATGAGGCACCTGTCCTCGACGTAGTCGAGGCCCGCCTCCTCGGCGATCCGGCGCGCCTCGTCCGAGAAGATGCCGAGCTGCAACCACACCGCCGGGGCGCCGATCGCCACCGCCTGCCGGACCACGTCGACCGCGTCCCGCGCCGGGCGGAACACGTCGACCAGGTCGACCGGGTGCGGGATGTCGGCCAGCGTCGGATACGCCTTCTCGCCGAACAACTCGTCCACAGTCGGGTTGACCGGGATGATCCGCCAGCCGTGCCGCTGCATCTCCAGCGGTACGCGGTGCGCGGCCTTGCCCAAATCGCGGGAGGCGCCCACGACGGCGATCACGGCGGAGTCGGCGAGGATCTGCTGAGCGGAACGCATCCCCCGAGCCTAGCCCCGCCGGCGCGGGTCCTCCCCGCTAGAGGTAATGCTCAGCAGCGTTGTGGGTCTGCACCGGCAGGTGACAGGTGTAGTCACGCGGCCTGACTGGCCGGTGGGTGCATGATGGCCTCGAATTCAACGGGGTCAACCCGGACAGCGACCGCTGGCGTCGGCGGCGGTGATAGGTCCGTTCGATCCAGGTCACGATCGCGATCCGTAGTTGTTGGCGGGTGGCCCATGATCGGCGGTTCAGGACGTTGTTCTACAAGGAGTCCGAAGCCGCCGCGTCGCGCGAGTCGCTACCCTCCCGTTAGGTCAAGAAGCTTTCAGTAGTGACTATAGGAGGTTGTGCTTACGGGCGAAGGCGGGAAACTCAGCTCCCGAGCAGGGCAGACGAGCATCGGTTGCTCTGAGTGCCTCAATGAGGTTCCCCGCAGCCGTAAGGGTTTGTTTGCCGTCCCGGCAGGCCCCCGCGAGAAGCCAGATGGTGCCGTGCACCCGGGCGCCGTGGGCGCGGGCGACCTGCGTCGCGTTCCTGTCGTCCGTGATGGCCACCCCATCCCGCAGTTCGGCGGCAGCGAGGACGGACGCCTCCCCAAGGTCGCGCTCACCCGAGCCGAGCCGCGCGGCCCATTTGGTGAAGCACCGCACCTCATCGAGGGTGTCTAACTGGGCAGTGGTCAGCCAATCCGCCTCGCAAGCGACGGCCAGTTCACGATGATCCGCAGATCCCGCCCGCAACTCCTCCCGAACCACCTGAGTCGTCCAACAATCGGCATCGAGCAGCAGGTCCTGCAAGACGTCCAGCCGGTCAGCGAGAGTGAAGTGGCTGAGAACCATCGTGTCGAGTACAAGGACGGGGTTGGCTTGCGCCGACAGGCTCACGGCGCGATCTCCAGGTCGTCCTCCTGCGGCAGATCCTCGTCGGCGATGTGGCCATGCATCAACTCCAGAGCCCTCGCCCGGGTGATGCGCCTGTTCCGCCACGCGTCCATCACGGCCTGTGCGTAGGCGGGCGGTACCCGCACCGACACAAGGTCGGGCTGCGGCGCCCAGCCCAATGCCTCCATGAACTCCACATGCGTGGGCCGAACCTGGCTCCAGGATCTACGCGTCTCTGCGTCGATGGTCCCTGCCTGCTCAGCCTGCCGCAACGCCAGCAACCAAGAGGTACGGTATCGAGCCGCATAGCTCACGATCTGGTCCCGGCTCACCGTCCCGGGGGCTCCGGCTGCGGCAATCGCTTGCACGGGCAGCAGCAGTTCTGCGGCGAAGGCATCAATCACCGCCTCCCGTTCTGCACGCGAGGCACTCACGCCGAGGTCGGCAGAATACTCATCACCAATGATGAGATGCCCCAACTCGTGTGCAGCGGTAGCCCGACGGCGGCCAGGGTCGCCCGTAGTGCTTACGACAGCAACCGCGATGTCGCCCTCGACGAGCGATGCTCCGTCGCCTGGAAGGTCGGTGACCAGTACCCACTGACCTGCGCGCTCACAGACGTCCATGATGCTGCCGATCGGTGCATCGCCGAGCCCGAACCGCTGTCGCAGCCACCGGGCTGTCTGACGCGCATCATCCTCGGATTCCACTGAGTGCGGGTAGCGAAGCAGCGGACGGGTAAGCAATACGCCAAGATCCAGCAACTGCTGGACGTTGCGCAGCCACTCAACCATGGCGATTTCGAGGCGTTCCGACGATCGTGCTGCCTGAGTGTCCGTTTCCTCGGTCAACGGGGCCGCTCGTCGGGACAACACCGCCGGCGGCGGCTGAATCAAGTACTCCATCGACACTCTTAGTGCCCTGGAAAGCCGAGCCAGCTCCATGCCGTCCAAACGGCGGCTGCCAGCCTCAACCTTGGCCAGCATTGTGCGGTCCAGCCCCACCATCGCCGCGAGATCCTGCTGCGAGATCCCCAGCGACAACCGGGCTCGCCGTACCTGCTCACCGACGAGGGGCCAGACCCAACCATCAGCCATGGTGCGATAATCGCACACTTGGCGCTGGAGTGGGTCAACACACGGAAGTTCAGGGGTCAACCTCAGGGGCATTACCGCTAGAGCAGGGAGAGCTGTTCGGCGGCAGGCGCGGGCGGCGGGGTCTCCGGCAGCCGCCTGTTGTCGCCGGTCTCGCCCCGGTGCAGCCCGTGCCGGCGTGCCGCCATCCGCACCCGCGCGGTCACCTCCCGCTGGTACGCCTGCGGCGCGTACGAGCCGGCCTGGTAGAGCCGCCGGTAGCGGGGCACCAGGTGGGGGAACTCCCGGGCCAGCCAGCGGGCGTACCACTCCCGGGCGCCGGGCCGCAGGTGCAGCGGCAACGGCGTCACACTTGCCGCGCCGGAGGCGGCGACGGCCGCGACGGTGGCGTCGATCGACTCCTCGTCGTCGCTGAGGCCCGGCAGGATCGGCGCCATCAGCACACCCACCTCGAAGCCGGCGTCGGCGAGCTGACGGACCGCGTCCAGGCGGCGGCGCGGGCTCGGCGTGCCCGGCTCGGCCGCCCGCCAGAGCGCCTCGTCCACGAATCCCACCGAGTACGACACCCCGACCCGGGTCACCTCCGCCGCCTCGCGCAGCAGCGGCAGGTCACGCAGCAGCAGCGTGCCCTTGGTCAGGATCGAGAACGGGTTCGCGAAGTCACGCAGCGCCTCGATGATCGGCGGCATCAGGCGATAGCGGCCCTCGGCCCGCTGGTAACAGTCCACGTTGGTGCCCATGGCGACGTGCGCGCCGCGCCAGCGTGGGGCGGCCAGCTCGCGGCGGACCAACTCGCCCGCGTTGACCTTGACGATCACCTTGCGGTCGAAGTCGGCGCCCGCGTCCAGGTCGAGGTAGGTGTGCGTGTTGCGGGCGAAGCAGTTGTGGCTGACCACGCCGTTGGCGATGAAGTCGCCGGTGCCGGTGGTGATGTCCCACAGCGGAAGCTCCAGGCCGAGATCCTCGACGGTGGTCACCTGGAGGTGCGCCGCGCACTTGAGCGCCATGCCCTCGATCGAGCGCCGGGCGGTGACGGCCGGGTCGGTGAGGTGGAAGAAGCGCAGCCGCTCGGGCAGCCCGCCGGTCAGCCGGAGCTGACGCGCCGCGCCCGGCATGCCCGGCACGTCGAGCGCCCACCGGAAGCCGAAACGCTCCAGCGCGCCGGACGTGCGGGCCTGGCTCCCGTCGTCCGCGACGCTGATCCGGAACACGCCCCGGTGGCAGGTGCCGGTGGCGTCGAACATGCCGGCCAGGTAGCCCAGCGACCAGTCGTCTGTCGTCTCGCCCGGCGGGCGCAGCAGGCCGGTGACGACCTCGGCCGGGCCGGACGTGCGTACCACTGTGGTCGTCGGCCGGCGGCCGACCCGGGTGACTGTGGCCCGCTCGACGGTGACCCCCGCGTCGGCCAGGTAGCGTTCGGCCCGCTCCAGCGCCTCCGCCTCGGCGGTGGCCAGCCGGAACCGGGCACCGCCCCGGTCGTCGTCGCGGAGCAGGGCGTGCAGGTAACCCCGGTGGTAGTCGGCCGAGCGCTTCGGCGCCACCGCGAACCGGCCGGTGCCCAGCAGGCGGTTGCGGGTGGTCAGGTGGGGACGGCGACCGCCGCCCCGCATGCTCCCGGTGACGTGTTTCCAGCCGCGTTCGGTCAGGAACCGGTGGTCGCCGCTGGCGACGAGCGTGGTGCCGTCGGCCAGGGTGACCCGGTAGGCGCGCTTCACAGTGGACCACTTGTCGAGCACCGTGGTGACGACGTAGTGGCGGTAGGCGCCGCGCCGCCGGGTGCCGTAGATCCGGTCGCCGGGCTCCAGCTCGCTGATCGCCCTGGTGCGCCCGTCGGCCATCAGGATCGGCGTGTCCCCGCCCAGGCAGTAGACGCAGGCGTGTGAGCAGCCCCGGTAGGGGTTGATCGTCCACTCGAACGGCACACGCGACTGGCCGGGCACCCGATTGATGATCGACTTGGCGCGTACCTCGTAGAACGTCATGTCGGCGAAGTCCGGGGTGTCGAAGGTGCGGGCGACGGCGCCGGGCAGCGCCAGCGGCAGGGGTGGAGCCGCCGGCGCCGCCCGATCGGGAGTCCCCTCGTCCGGGGGAGCGGAGAGGTTGTCCCAGCGCATGGAGCTCATTCGAACATGTGTACGAACAAAGCGCAAGTGACGCTGCGGACACCGCGCGCCGCCGTGCCCCGGGGCGGGGCAGGATGGGGGCATGGAGACGTCGACCTTCGTCTACGACGGCGACTGCGCCTTCTGCACCCGGTGCGCGCAGTTCATCGAGCGTCGGATCCCGACCGGCGCCCGGGTGGTCCCGTGGCAGTTCGCCGACCTGGCGGCGCTGGGCCTGACGGAGGCCGAGTGCGAGGAGGCGGTCCAGTGGGTGGGCGCCGACGGCTCCCGCGCCGCCGGGCCGGACGCCATCGCCCGGCTGCTCGGCGACAGCGGCCCGCTCTGGCGGTTCGCCGGGGCCGGACTGCGCCTTCCCCCGGTACGCGCCGCGGCCTGGCCCGCGTACCGCTGGGTGGCCCGCAACCGGCACCGGCTGCCGGGCGGCACGGCCGCGTGCGCGCTGCCGCAGGAGGCCCGGGAACGGCTGTACGGCCCGACCGGACGCCCGGGCCCGACCGCCTGACCGGCCGGGTGGCCGTGGTCAGGCGGGCGCGGTCGAGGACGGGTCGGGGGCCGGTGCCGGCGAGAGGGGCGCCGTCGCGGGCGCCGTCGGCGCGGCGGGCGGCGGACGGCCGAGCAGACGCCGGACGAACACCACCGGACGGACCTTCTCCAGCGCCAGGAAGCTGGTCATCGCCACCAGGTGCGGCGCGAACGAGATGGTGATCGTCGCGATGGTCACCAGGTGGAACGAGTAGAAGAAGCCGACGGTCATCGTCCGCCACCGCGCCGGCAGCACGAACACCAGCGGGCTGAGCAGCTCGAACGCCAGGATGCCGAACTGCGCCACGATCAGCAGGTGCGGCACCTGCGCGATCAGGTCGGCGAGGTCGGTGCCGCGCCGGATGATCGCGCGGGCCAGCACCGAACCGTTCGCCCAGTCCAGGCCGCCGAAGCGGAACTTGGCCCAGGCGGCGAGGAAGTACGTGCAGATGACCGAGATCTGGGTGACCCGCAGCGCCCAGCCGCCCGCCTCGGTACGGGTCGGGTCGCCGTGCCGGGCGCGGCCGGCGGTGGGCAGCACGGCCAGCGCCACCAGGAGCGCGAAGCGGTCGTGGTCGACCTTGCCGTAGCTCATCGCCACGATCATCCACTCGAAGTACAGCGCGAAGACCGTCCAGCCGAGCAGCCGGTGCGCCCGGCCGGTGGCGGCGAGCAGCGCGGTGACCAGCAGCGCCCAGAACACCACGCCGACCAGGGCGGGGGTGGGGGTGGGCAGCGGGAGCAGCCGGCCGACGAGCAGCGGCTGGTAGAGGTCGCCGGGTACGTCGACCCGGGTGCGTACCCAGGGTGTGAACACCACCAGGTCGGCGGCGACGAAGAGGTAGACCAGGGTGCGGAACGCGGCGATCCGGCCGCGCGGGACCGCCTCGGTCAGCCAGGCGGTCATCCGCCGGTCTCCCAGCGCACGGCCGTCTCGTCGGTCCACCTGCCGGTCGGGCGGCCGCCCTGGATGTCGAACCAGCGGACCACGATGCGCACCTCGACCAGGTCGGGGGCGTCGGGGTGGCGTTCGGCGTACGCGTCGGCGACGGTCCGCAGCAGGCTCGGATCGGCGGCGTAGCGGTTCTGCTGGCCCTCGATCTCGGCGCGGCGGATGCCGGTGGCGTCCTGGCCGAGCGGGACCACCGCGCCGGTGCGGTCCACGCCCTCGACCCGGGTGTCCGGGGCGGGCGCGTTCGGCGGGTCGGAGGTGGAGTACATCCGGAACGGCCCGAACGGGAAGTCGTCGTCGGTGCCGCGCACGGTGCCCAGGAGCAGCAGCGCCAGGCCGAGCAGGGTGGCGCCCACTCGGACCGCGCGCCCGCGGGCGGTCAAGGTCTCCATCGCATGGTGACGATACGGGAGTGAAGCGGCCGAAAGTGTCCCTCAGTCGGCCATTCCTCACTGTCCGTCCCGGCGGTGCGGCGGGCGTGGAAACGCCGCCGGCCGGCCCCTGGCGGGGTCGTCCGGCGGCGTCGGGTACGTCAGTGGTTGTGCTCGGCCAGCTTCTTGCGGACGTCGTCCATGTCCAGCGCCTGGACCTGCTCGATCAGGTTCTCCAGCGCGGACTCCGGCAGCGCGCCCGGCTGGGCGAACACGATCACGCCGTCACGGATCGCCATGATCGTCGGGATGGAGCTGATGTTGAACTTCGCCGCCAGCTCCTGCTGCGCCTCGGTGTCGACCTTGCCGAAGGCGATGTCCGGGTGCTTCTCCGAGGACCGCTCGTAGACCGGGGCGAAGCGCTTGCACGGGCCGCACCAGTCCGCCCAGAAGTCGAGCAGGACGATCCCGTCCTGGCCGGTCACCTCGTCAAAGTTGGCCGTGGTCAGCTCAACCGTTGCCATTGCTCTCTCCGATCACCGCGGATTGTCGTACGCCCGGTGGAACCAGGGTCAGTCCGTCCGAATTCCCGGCACGGTGGGGGCGAAACGCACAGCGCCCGGACGGTGACCCTGGGCACATCGAACTCTATCTGTGCGGGCCGCTCGTGCGGAACGCAAATGCATGCCGCACTTGCGTGACGGGACGTGATGGGAGCGTTTCCAAGGAGATCACGCACAGTTCTGGCTACGAATCAGTAACTTCGGGCTTGACGAGCATCTATCCAGCCTGCGGAGATCGCTTACCGACAGTGCGTCGGTGACTTTCCGTAGTGTTACGAAAAGGTAAATGTGACCTCCGTCTCTGTTGATGTGGTGCGCCGTACGGCAGAATTCTTCGCATCAGAGCGTGGGCGGCGGGTGCCGGGGAGGGCCCCGCCGCTCATTGCGTCCGGACCTCGGTGGCCCTCGGTGTGACATTTCCGCCGCGTGAGCGCCCCGCACCTCGCCTTAACAAGCGATAAGGCATGCTGTGCCGAACTCCATCGCCGCCTGTCGAAGGGGACAAGGATGCAGTTCGGCCGCTACTACGAGGAGTTCGAGGTCGGCGCGGTCTACCGGCACTGGCCGGGCAAGACGGTCACCGAGTACGACGACCACCTCTTCTGCCTGCTCACCATGAACCACCACCCGCTGCACATGGACGCGCACTACGCCGAGTCCGCCTCGCAGTTCAAGCGCAACGTGGTGGTCGGCAACTACATCTACTCGCTGCTGCTCGGCATGTCCGTGCCGGACGTCAGCGGCAAGGCGATCGCCAACCTGGAGATCGAGTCGCTGCGGCACGTCGCGCCGACGTTCCACGGCGACACCATCTACGGCGAGACGACGGTCCTGGACAAGCGGGAGTCGGCCTCCAAGCCCGACCGGGGCGTGGTCGCCGTCGAGACCCGCGGCTACAACCAGGACGGCACGCTGGTCTGCGTGTTCCGCCGCAAGGTCATGGTCCCCAAGAAGGAGTACGCGGCCGCCGCCGTCCCGGACGGCGTCGACCCGGAGCGTCCCAGCTTCCCCGAGCCGCGCTGACCCGCGTCCGTCCGGCTCACCGGGCCTCGTTCTCCGTTCGGCGGGGACGGGGCCCGGATCTCGTCCGGAGGCATATGCTCGGGCTGGAGGTGCCCATGAGCCACTCCGAAGCCGTAGAGCCGCCTTCCGCCGGTCGCCGCGCCGCGCCGCTCACCACCGCCGCGTACTCCGCGACGGAGTGGGACCTGCTCACCGACCTGCCCGGCCGCGTGCTGGTCGCCGCCGCGGCGCCCGGGCCCGGGCGTCCGCCGCGCGGTGTCGCCGCCGGCCTCGCCGGTCTGGACGCGGTGGCCGCCGGACGCGCCTTCGACAGTGATCTCGTCCGCGCCGTGGTGGCCGCCATCTACGCCCGCCACGACGGCGCGACCGAGCGGGACGAGCGCCTGACCGACCTGGTCGACCTGCTGGCCGCCGCCCGGGCCGCGGTACGGGTGCTGCGCCGCCGCGCCGATCCGGCCGACTCGGCGGCGTACCGGCAGTGGGTGGAGTCGGTCGCCGCCCGCGTGTGCCGCGCCGGGCAGACCACGCCGAGTCCCGCCGACCGGCGTTTCCTCGACCGGCTGGGCGGCGCGCTCGACCTGCGCTGACTGTGAGGCTGGCCGGGCCGTACCCTCGGCAACCGTGACCGACGACCAGCTCGACGTGGGTGTGGGGCCGTGGCCCGGTGACCCGCCGGACGACCCGCGCTACGACCCGGAGCTGCTCGTCGCCGGTGACCGGCGCAACGTGGTGGACCGGTACCGCTACTGGCGGCGCGAGGCGGTCGTGGCCGATCTGGACCGGCGGCGGCACGAGTTCCACGTGGCGATCGAGAACTGGCAGCACGACTTCAACATCGGGACCGTGGTCCGCAACGCCAACGCCTTCCTCGCCGCCGAGGTGCACATCGTCGGGCGGCGGCGGTGGAACCGCCGGGGCGCCATGGTGACCGACCGCTACCAGCACGTCCGGCACCATCCGACGATCGAGGAGTTCGTCGCCTGGGCGCGGGACGAGAGCCTGCCGGTGGTCGGGATCGACAACCTGCCCGGCTCACGGCCGATGGAGACCGCCGTGCTGCCGCGCCGCTGCGTGCTCCTCTTCGGTCAGGAGGGACCCGGCCTGTCCCCGGTGGCGCGGTCGGCCTGCGACGCGCTCTTCTCGATCGCCCAGTACGGCTCGACCCGGTCCATCAACGCGGGCGTGGCCAGCGGCATCGCCATGCACGCCTGGATCCGGTCGTACGCCGGGCCGCCGCCGGACTGACGCCGCGGTTCCACCACCGGACGGAAATCCCACGCCGGTCGGCCCGCCCCGCTTGACGCCCCGCCGTGCGGGGGCGACGGTGAGGGTGTGACTGTCGCGGTGAGTTGTCCGAGATGCGCCGGGCCGGTACGCGAGCCGGACCTGATGCACGCCGAGCACCGGTGCCTGCGCTGCGGCCCGGTCGCGCCGCTGCACGTGCCCGAGCGCATCAACGACGAGATCATGGCCAGCGTGGTCGAGCGGATGGCGGCCGACCCCGACCCGACCGGCCGGCTCCGGATGCCGCTGTGGTGCCCGTGGCCGCTCCCACCGGGTTGGACGCTCACCGGCGTGGCCTGGGCGGGCGACGAACGCGCTGGAGTCCGGGCCACGCTGGTCGCCTGCGCCGGACCGGCCCCGCTGGACGGTGGACCGGCCGACCTGATCTTCGTCGCCGAGGAACCCGGCATCGGTCTCGGTTCCCGCTTCGCGGGACTGCCCGGCCCCGATCCCGGTCCCCAGGTGGAGGAGGCGTTGACCGATCCCGGCCCTGGTCATCCCGAGCGGCTGCCGCACGCGAAGATCCGCGTTGGCGGCCATCCGACTCCACTGTGGCTCGTACGCTCCGAAACGGATCGAAGCGCGTACGCCGGCGAGGCTCGGGGAATGTGGCTCCATGCGATAGCCTGGCCGGCGAGTGCGGGTCACCTCCTCGCGGAAGAAGTCGTGCTGCACGACCTCACCGAGTGGACACCGCCCGAACTCGTGTACGGCGCACCGTCTCCGTACCTGCACGGACGGGCCTGACCGCCCGCACCGGTGAGTCGGAGAGCGGACGCAGATATTCACGGTAAGACACCATGCTGATACTCTGGGTGCCGCTGCGGTAAACGGACCCGGCGCCGCGCGAGAGGATGGCCCGCTATGGTCAAGAAGGTCCTCACCTGGGCCGGCATCGCATTCTTGATCTTCTTCGTTGCGTACCGGCCCAACTCCGCCGCCGACGTCTTCAAGTCTCTCGGCGGCGGCATCATGGACATCGCGCAGGGCTTCGGCGACTTCTTCACCAACCTCGTCGCCTAGCCGCCCATGGGAAGCCCCTCCGGTCCACCCTTCGACCCGGACGACCCCGACCGGGCACGCCGGGAGCGCGACACCGAGCCGATCCCCCGGATCGACCCGGACGAGCCGCCCAGCGCCTACGGCCCCGGCCCGTACGCGGACGCGGACGACGCCGGCTACGGCAGCGCGTACACCGGTGAGGGGCGGTCCGGCCGGGCCTGGGCACGGGATCCGGACGGCTTCCCGGACCAGCCGATCTCCGAGGAGGAGCTGGCCGGGCTGCGGTCCGACGCCACCGGCATGGCACCCCGCCGGGTGCTGCCGTTGGAGGACGAGCCCAGCTCGCTCGTGGCGCGTTACCTCTTCCCCACCGAGCGCTACCGGGGCGAGTGGAAGCGGCACTGGATCCACCTCACCACCCCGATCATCGTCGGCGTGGCGGCCACGTTCGTGCTCGGCTACCTCTCCGGCTTCCTCGCCGGGCGGGACGTCGGCGCGCTGACCACCGTCGCCGTGCTGCTCTGGTTCGGCGTGATGGGCTGGGTCGCCTGGAAGGTCGCCGACTGGTGGTACGACCGGTTCATCCTCACCAACAAGCGGGTGATGGTGGTCAACGGGATCATCACCCGCCAGGTCGCGATGATGCCGCTCACCCGGGTCACCGACATGAAGTACGAGCAGAGCCCGACCGGCCGCGCGCTCAACTACGGCACGTTCGTGCTGGAGTCCGCCGGCCAGGAACAGGCACTCCGGGTGATCAAGAACTTGCCCAACCCGAACGAGCTCTACCTGCGCGTGGTCGAGGAGATGTACGAGCCGCAGGCGGTCGAGGCACGGCTGGGCAAGGAGGCCGACGAGGCGAAGGCCGACGACGGAGCTTGAAAGTTTTCGTCCGAACATCGGATGAACTGCACACCTTCCGCCATCGACCTGACCGACCGGGCCGTGGCATCCTGCCAGGCAGGACGGGGGGAGATGAGCGTGGTGAGCAGAGATCCGCTGGAGGAGGAGTTCCGCGAATTCGTCGCGGCCCGGTCCGGCGCGCTGCTGCGCACCGCCTACCTGCTCGCCGGTGACTGGGCCACCGCCGAGGACCTGCTCCAGACCGCGCTCACGAAGACCTACCTGGCCTGGAAGCGGCTCGGCGGGATCGAGGCCATCGAGCCGTACGCCCGCCGGGTCCTGGTCAACACGTCCACCAGCTGGTGGCGGCGCCGCTGGCACGGCGAGCGCCCCACCGAGGTGCTGCCGGAGCACGCCGGCGTCGACGAGATCGAGCAGCAACTCGACCGGGACGCGCTCTGGCGGCACCTGCAGGCGCTGCCCGCCCGGCAGCGGGCCGTACTGGTGCTGCGCTTCTACGAGGACATGTCCGAGGCGCAGACCGCCGCGCTGCTGGAGATCTCCCCGGGCACCGTCAAGAGCCAGACCTCCCGGGCGCTCAACACGCTGCGTCGCCGCCTGGGCTCCGAGGCGGCCCTGAGCCTGCCCGAGCCCGCGTCTCCGCCGCCCGCCCCGGCCGGCCGGCCGGGGCCGCCCGCGCGCGGAAACGAGCAGTCCGTGCCCCGGACCCCGGCGCCGCGACCCGCAGCCCGGGTGCCGCAGCCGGTACCGCCACCGGCGGCCCCGGTCCGCCCCGCCGTTCCGATCCCGGCGGAGAGCCGATGACCGGCATCCGGCACGACTGTGACAACCGGACCGGTGGCCCGGAGCGTCCATTGGCCGTGAGCGACGACGAGCTGGAACGGGCGCTGCGGGAGACGCTGTCCCGCCGCGTCGCCACGTCCCGGCCGCTACCAGTCGACCCGGCCGGAGAGGTGCTGCGCCGGGCACGCCGCACCGGCCGGCGGCGTACGCTCACCGGCCTGGCCCTGGCCGGCGTCGCCACCGTGTTCGTCACCACCGGCGTGGCCCAGTTCAGCGCCTCCGGCGGCGACGGCGGCACCCCCACGGTCGTGCTCGGCGACCCGCCCGGGCTCACCCCGTCCCCGCTGGCCTCGGGGCCCCCGATCACCCGCTTCGGGCCGGTCCGCGCCGAACTCGACCTGCTCGTCGGCGACCGGCTGGACACCAGCGGCGGCGAACGGCGGCAGCTGACCGGGGTCAGCGGCGTCGAACGGGCGCAGCGCGTCCACGACCGCGAGGGCTGGCTGATGACCTCGGCCGCCACCGCCGCCGGTCGTACCCTCTGGTGGGTGCCGGCCAACGGCACCGCGCCGCAGGTCATGCTCGCCGCCGCGGAGGCGGTCGCGATCTCCCCGGACGGGCGGCAGGTCGCCTGGCGGGACGGCCCCGAGGTGATCGCCGCCGGGGTGGTCGCCGGGCAGCTCATCGCGCCGGTCCGGACCCCCGCGCCCGACGGCGCCGTGCCGGTCGGGTTCGCCGGCGACGCCGTGCTGATCCAGCAGCCCGGCGAGGGCGGGGTGAGCGTCTGGGAACGCGCGCTCGGTGGGCAGCCGGCGCCCGCGAACCCGGACGTGCGCGCCGTCTACGGCACCCGGCCCGACGGCCGCCTGGTCGGCCTGATCACCGCCGACCGGCCCGGGCAGCACTGCCTGGCCCTGCTCGACCCGGCCCGCGACCTCGCGCCGGTGCGTACCGGATGCGGGGTGAAGCTGGCCGCCGACGGACTCGGCGGGGTGTCCGCCGACGGCCGGTGGCTGCTCGCGAACGGCAACGCCCGCTCCGCCCTGCTGGTCGACCTGGCCGACCCGGGCGCCTCCCCGGCCGCGCACCCGGCCGGCCCGGTGCTGGCCGGCGACGTGGCCTGGACCCACGCGGGCGTGGCGCTGCACGTGGACGCGACCGGAGGGCTGGTCCGGGTCAAGCCGGAGCGGGTGCTGGCCGGGGACCGGCCCACGGCGTCGCCTGTCGAAGGGCTGGCGCCGGGGGACCGGCCGGTGGTGGTGGCCGACGTCCCCGCCGCTCCGGAAGGCGCGTAGCGTCGGGCGGGTGAGCGATCCGGCCCGCATCGACCTGCACACCCACTCCACCGCCAGCGACGGCACGCTGACCCCGCCCGAGCTGGTCCGGGCCGCCGCCGACGCCGGGCTCGACGTGGTGGCGCTCACCGACCACGACACCACCGCCGGCTGGGCGCCGGCTGTCGCCGCGCTGCCGCCCGGCCTCACCCTGATCCGCGGCGCGGAGATCTCCTGCCGCTGGTTCGGCGTCGAGCCGGCGATCCCGCTGCACCTGCTCGCGTACCTCTTCGACCCGGCCGAGCCGGAACTGGCCGCGGAGCTGGCCCGGGTCCGGCAGGCCCGCGAGGAACGCGGCGAGCGGATCGTGCGGCTGCTCCAGGCCGACGGCATCCAGGTGAGCTGGACGGAGATCCTGGCCGGCGCGGACGGCGGCACCGTGGGCCGCCCGCACATCGCGCAGGCGCTGATCCGGGCCGGACTGGTCGCCACCACGAGCGAGGCGTTCGGGCCGGACTGGCTCGGCGAGCGGTACCGGCTGCCCAAGGACGACATCGAGGTGTTCCGCGCGGTGGCGCTGGTGCGGGCGGCCGGCGGCGTGCCCGTCTTCGCCCACCCGAGAGCCAGCCGGCGCGGCCGGATCGTGCCGGACGAGCTGATCGCGGACCTGGCCGTGGCCGGCCTGGCCGGCCTGGAGGCCGACCACGAGGACCACGACGCGGCCGAGCGGGAGCACGTCCGCCGGCTCGCCGCCGAGCTTGGGCTGCTGGTCACCGGCTCGTCCGACTTCCACGGCACGCACAAGACCGTCCGGCTCGGCGCGCACACCACCGGACCCGAGGCGTACGAGCGGATCGTCGCGCTGGCCCGCGGGGTGACCCCTGTCGCTTCGAGCTGAAGCGCTCCGGCGGCACGGCTACCGTGTCCGCGTGGATCTCAAGCTCTTCGGCGAGGTCTTCGTGACCCTGCTGGTGATCGTCGACCCGCCCGGAATGATGCCCATCTTCCTCGCGCTCACCGGGCCGTTGACGGCGCGCGACCGGAACCGGGCCGCCTGGCAGGCCGTGGCGCTGGCGCTCGGGGTCATCGTGATCTTCGCGGTGGCGGGGCAGACGATCCTGGCGTACCTGCACGTCGACCTGCCCGCACTCCAGGCCGCGGGCGGCCTGCTGCTGATCCTGGTCGCGCTGGAACTGCTGACCGGCAAGTCGGACGACCCGAGCCAGCAGGTCACCTCCAACATCGCGCTGGTGCCGCTCGGCACCCCGCTGCTGGCCGGGCCGGGTGCCATCGTGGCCACCATGCTCTTCGTCCAGCAGGCCGGCGGCGGCGTCGACTACCTGGCCATCGGGCTGGCCATCGTCGCCGTGATGGTCACCGTCTGGGTGGTGCTGCGCTTCTCCGGCGGGATCGTCAAGGTGCTGCGCCCCGGCGGCATCGAGGTGCTGACCCGCATCGCCGGCCTGCTGCTGGCCGCCATCGCCGTGCAGCTCATCGCCGACGCGATCGCCGCGTTCGTGACCCAGTACCTCAACAACGCCTGAGCGCTTCGTCCGCTGTCGTACCGGGGTGGCAGGATCTCAGGGGTGCGACGACAGTCAGCAGCCAGTGGCTCCCGGGCTCCCCGACCGCGCGCCGAGCAGTCCGAGCAGCTCGGCTTCGAGGGCATGCCGGAGCGCCTGTTCGTCTGCACACCGAGCAAACTCGGCGCGTACGCGGACTGTCCCCGCCGCTACCGCTACGCCTACGTGGACCGGCCCGCGCCGCCCAAGGGCCCGCCGTGGGCGCACAACTCGCTCGGCGCGAGCGTCCACACCGCGCTGAAGAACTGGTACGCGCTGGCCCCCGACCGCCGCCGCCCCGAGGTGCTCGGCACGCTGCTCAAGGGCACCTGGGTCCGCGAGGGCTACCGCGACGACGAGCAGGAACGCGACGCCTTCCGGCGGGCGCTGACCTGGCTGGAGAGCTACGTGGCGGGCCTCGACCCGGCCGACGAGCCGGTCGGCGTGGAACGGGTCGTCGCGGTGAAGACCGCGGTGCTCGCGTTCAACGGCCGCACCGACCGGATCGACTCGCGTCCCGGCCCGGACGGGCGGCCCGAACTGGTCATCGTCGACTACAAGACCGGCCGCACCGGCCTCGACACCGACGACGCGCGCGGCTCGCAGGCGCTCGCGCTCTACGCGTACGCGGCCGAGCGGGTGTTCCGCAAGCCGTGCCGCCGGGTCGAGCTGCACCACCTGCCCACCGGCACCGTCGCCGCGCACGAGCACACGCCGGAGTCCCTGCACCGGCAGCTCACCCGCGCCGAGGACACCGCCCGCGACATCATGGCCGCCGAACGCGCGGTGGCCGACGGCACCGACCCCGACGCGGCGTTCCCCACCGAGCCGGGGCCGCGGTGCGGCTGGTGCGACTACCGGCGTACCTGCCCGACCGGCGCGCAGACCCCCGGCAAGGAGCCCTGGTCCGCCGTCGAGCGATTCGCCGACCAGGACTGAGCGCGCGTCGCCGTCAGGCCGCGGTCAGGCGGGCGGCGCGTTCCTTGGCGGCCTGCTGCAACGGGCCCTCCCGGTAGCGCCGGGGCACGGCGGCCAGCGCCAGCCGCAGCGCCCGCGCGCTCAGGTCCGCCGACAGCGCGGTGGTGGGCAGGCCCAGCCCACCGTAGAGCCGCAACGCCCACGGCGGCAGCATCCCCAGCGCGGTGGCGGCGATCCCCAGGTACGCCCAGCGCGGCGGCCCCAGGTTCAGGCCGACCCGCGCCGGCAGGCTGACCTTCCACGGGATCGGCGGCGCGGTCAGGAACAGCGCCGTCTCGGCCGCCTCCCGGGTCATCCGCAACTGCGGGCGTACGTCCCGGTAGTAGTCGGCCACCTCGGCGGCGGTGCCCGGCACGTCGTCCGGGTCCAGCCCCACCAGGGCCGCCGACCGGCGCTGCTCGGTGTAGTAGCCGTCCACCTCGTCGTCGGTGAGCGCCAGACCGGCACGCCGGGCGGTGCTCACGAACGACTCGATCTCGGTGACGTGCACCCAGCGCAGCAGCTCCGGCTCGTCGACGCGGAACTCCTCGCCGGTGAACGGGTCGGTGGCGCGCATCCGGGCGTGCCGCGCACGCACCCGCCGCCCGGCCGCCTGCGCCTCGGCCGTGGTGCCGTAGATCGTCGTCCCCACGTACGTCGCCGTGCGGACCAGCCGGCCCCAGGCGTCCGAACGGTAGTTGCTGTTCTGCGCGACGCCCGCCATCGCACGCGGATGCAGCGCCTGGAGGTAGAGCGAGCGCAGGCCGGCGACGATCAGGATCGGTTCCTCGTGCACCTTCCACGTGACCGAACCCGGACCGAACAGGCCGAGGTCGTCAGTGTCCACCGATCAAGAGTGCCACGGTCTTCGCCGGTCACCCCCGGGTCGGTGTCCTCGGTGCGGCGCCCTCGATGCTCGCTCAGTCGTCGGCGGAGCGGCGCGACTGGCAGGCCGGGCAGAGACCCCAGAAGGTCACCTCGGCCTCGTCCAGCTCGAAGCCGTGCGCCACGTTCGGGTCGAGGCACGGCGCGCTGCCCACCGCGCAGTCGACGTCGGCGATCTCGCCGCAGCCCCGGCACACCACGTGGTGGTGGTTGTCGCCGACCCGAGCCTCGTACCGCGCGGGGCTGCCGGCCGGCTCGATCCGGCGGGACAGCCCGGCTCGGGACAGCGCGCCGAGCACGTCGTAGACGGCCTGGGTGGAAACGGAGTCGATCCGCTGACGGACCCGGCGGGTGATCTCGTCGACCTCCAGGTGCCCACCGGCGGAGAGCACGTCCAGCACGGCGAGACGCGGTCGCGTGACCCGTAGGCCCCTCGACCGGAGCAGTTCCTCACCCGTGGACATGAATCCATGACAGCACGCAGGTGACAGGCCGACAAGCGAGCGTGCTCGCGGGTGGCCGGGGCCACAGGTGAACCGGCGGGGCCGCGTCTGCGTGTGTGGGGTTACACAGCCTCGCGACGTACGCTGTGCGCGCCTAACCACCCACTCGCCGGAGGTGTCGGTGTTCAGGGAATTCAACGGTCTGCCGCTGCACGTGCTCGTCATTCACGCGGTGGTGGTGCTCGTGCCGCTGCTGGCGCTGTTCGCCATCGCGTACGGATTGCTGCCGCGCTGGCGGCACCGGCTGGACTGGGCGGTCGCCGCGCTGGCCGTGATCACCCCGGCGGTCGCCTGGGTCGCGACCGAGTCCGGCGAGGAGCTGGAGGGGATCCTGCGCGCGAAGGGCTACCCGCCGGACCGGCTCCAGCAGATCAGTGAGCACGCCGAGTACGGCGACACCCTGTTCTGGTTCTCGCTCGGTCTCGGCGCCGCGGCGCTGCTGCTGGTGCTGTCGGCGAGCAGGTTCGCCCGCGCCCGGAACCTGCCCCGCTGGCTGCCGATCGTGCTCACCGTCGCGGTGGCGGTGCTGGCGGGCTTCGCGCTCGTGTACGTCTACCTGACCGGTGACAGCGGCGCCAAGATGGTGTGGGACGGCATCGTCTGAGCGTTGCCGCTCAGAACAGCAGCCGCGAGCAGAGCAGGCAGGTGAGCAGCACCAGCACCACGGCGACGACTGCCCCGACGCCGTAGGTGAGCCGCTGCGCGCGCTGCTCCGCCTGATCCATCGCGGCCATGTCCTGCGGCGGAAGCCGGCGGGGCGGCGCCGGCTGGACGTGCACCGGTGGCCGCCAGCCGGGCGGCGGAGGCGTGCTCGGCGGCGGTCCGGCGTAGCCACCGGCAGCCGGGTCACCGGCGGACCGGCCCGGCCAGGGCCCGCCGGCCACCGTCCAGCCGCCGGTCGACTCCGGCTTGGCCCACGGGCTCTCGGTGGCCGCCTCGCGCGACCACGGGCTGTTCGGCCCGGACGCCCCGGAGGTGTCGGCGGCGGTGACTCCCGTTCCGGCGGCGCCGGCCCCGGTCGGCTGGCTCCCGGCTTCGCCGGGTCCGGGCGCGTCCCACCCGGCGTGGTCGGCGGGGTGGCTCACGGGTCCGTGGTCGGCCGGGCGGCCCACGGGTCCAGAATCGGCGGGGTCGCCCACAGGCCCTGGGTCGCCCACAGGCCCTGGGTCGCCCACAGGCCCTGGGTCGGCCTGGCCGGAGCCCGACCCGCCCGGGCGGGACGCCCCGGCGTCGTTCTCCTCGCCCGTGGCCTGTTGCTCCGGGCGTCGCCAGGTCTCGTCGTCGGGGCTGCCACCGCTCGGCGTCGTCACGCCGTCCGACGCTACCAACGCCCCGGCCGGTCGGCCGCCCGACACCGACACCTCGGCGCGTACCTCTTGCGCGGCGGGGCTCCGACCCGCTGCCGGGCCCGACGAGATCGAGTGGCCGTTCAGGGTCGCGCCCGGTCTGTGTCTGGCTGTTCGGGATCACGGTGCAGTCCGCGCCGGGCTGTTCCCGATCGCAGCCGTGGCGGCGCCGGACGTCGCGGGGTCGAGGTGGCCGCCGTTCCGGCGGTATCGTTGCTGCTCGTGACCGACCCCGGCATCCGGGCACCGCGCGGCGACGACGACCGCGTGGTCGACCTCAGCGAAGACTTCGTGGTGCTGCCCGAACAGACCACCGACGACACCGACCGCGGCTGGGGCGAGCGCCCCGGCGGCAACGACGACTGGCTGCTCGCCGAGCGCCCGCCGCACTGGGACTGACCGCGGCTCCGCGTCACCCGCGTACGACCACGGCGAAGCGGCTGCCCTCCGGCAACCCGACCGCCCGGCGCGCCTGCTCGGGCGGCAGCGCCAGGTAGAGCGCGGAGGACCCGTCGACCGCCCCGGCGGCACCGACCACGTCGAGCACCAGCGCACGCGGCGCCAGCAGCGTAGGGTCAGCCGACCCGCCGGCGGGCACCACCATCAGATCGACCCGGGCACCTGGACGCAGCACCGCGAGGGCGGCCGGCTCGGCCAGCCGGATCGGCACACCGACCGCACCGGCCGGCAACGCGCGTGGCCCGTCGGGCGGCGGACCGGCCGGCGTCGTCGAGGCGGCCGGGGGAGCCCCGGGTTGGCAGGACGGAGGTGTCTGGAGCACCGCCGCGGCCAGTCCCAGCAGCACCGCGACGAGTGCCACCCGCAGTAGCGTCCGGCGTCGCGGCAATCCGCGCCAGCGGACCGGACGCAACGTCGCCTCGCCACCCGCCACCGCTGCCTCCCGCTGTCAGCCGACCATCCGACCCGCAGGCTAGGGCCGAGCCATCGTCGCCCGCGGCCCCACCGCATGCCCCTGTGGATAACCCGCCGTCCTGTGCACAACCGCTGCCCGGGCGGGGTTCGGCGCCACCACTTCGGGGAGGTGGTCACATCCGGAGTGGCCGGGGCCGCCAGTTCGGGGAAGTGGCGCTATCCGGGCGAGCTGATGCAGCAACCTCGCCGAGGTGGTGAGCAGCGCGCGAGTGGTCGGGAGCGGGCGCTCCATCGTGCGGGGCGGCCATACGCAACGTGGCCGCCCCGGAAACGGGACGGCCACGAGCGCGAAAGCGTTGGTCAGGAGGAACTGGACGCCGCCGGCGCCTTGCTCGCCGTCGACCCGGAACCCGAACCAGAGCCGGAACCCGAACCGGACGACGACCCCGAAGAAGAGGACGACGACGAACCGGACGAGGTCGAACCAGACGACGTCGAACCGGACGACGAGGACGACTCGGATTTGGCCGGCTTGTTCGCGGCGCTGCTCCCGTTGTCGGACCCGGACGTACGGGAGTCCGTGCGGTAGAAGCCGGAGCCCTTGAACACGATGCCCACCGAGTTGAAGAGCTTTCGCAGCCGCCCCTCACACGCCGGGCACTCGGTCAGCGGGTCGTCCGAGAAGGACTGCACCGCCTCGAGCTGGTGGCCGCACGCGGTGCAGGCGTACTGGTACGTGGGCACGTTCTCCTCCGGATCTTGGCACGGCCTGTTGGCACTCGTGGTATTCGAGTGCCAATGGTGCGTCATGACCCCCGGGTTCGTCCAGCGGAAGCGCCCGGGCCCACACCCGGGACGGCCACCAACCCGTCCGCCGGAGTGATCACACAGTGCACCGGGCGGTCGTGCGGCTGGGCGGGGACCGCCTCGACCAGCTCGCCGTCGTGCAGGAGAGCCACCGTCGGCACGGTGGCGGGCACCCGGGCGAGCGCCCGGTCGTACGAGCCGCCGCCGCGGCCCAGCCGGATGCCCCGGCGGTCCACCGCTACCGCCGGCACCACTACGAGTCCCGCCGCGGCCACTGCGGCGCGGCCCCGGGTCGGCGCGGTCGGCTCGCGCATGCCCCGGCCGGCGGCGCGCAGCGACTCCCGCCCGGTGTAGGGGGCCCAGTCCAGGTCCAGGTCGTCGCAGAGCACCGGCAGCAGCAGCTCGGCGTCGGGCGGCAGCGCGGCCCGCAGCACCTCGGGCAGGTCGTCCCCGCCGGGCTCGGAGGCGACCGGCACGTACGCGCTCATCCTGGCCGGTCGCAGCCGGCGTACCAGGGTCACCAGCTCGGCCTGGACGGCGGCCGCCGCGACCGCGCGCTCGGGCGCGGACAGCGACCGGCGGGCGGCGAGCAGCGCGACGCGCATCTTCTGCTTCGCATCGTGCGCTTCATCCGAAAATTCCGGCACGCAACACTCCTGACGCAACGCTTGCCTAATGGTCGCTCTGTGTCAGCATCGCACCAAGGGGCGCGGAACTTCCGGGGGGAAGCTTGACGCTACGCGGGCGGTTGACGGCAGCCTTCCTCGCGGTGGTGCTCGGCCCCGTCCTGCTCGGCGCGCTCTTCGTCGGGGCGACGTTGAGCGCCGTCGACCGGAGCCGCGCCACCGAGCGACTGGGTCTGGCCGCGGCCGGTGTGCGTACCTCGATCGACGCGCTCTGCCAGCAACTGCGCGCGGCGGCCGACGCGGTCGCGCTGGTGGCCGACCCGGTCGCCCGGCCGCGTGCGGCCGACCAGGTGGTCGGCCGGGGGCTCGCCGCCGGCGTGCTGATCGCCGACGCCGCCGGCCGCACCAGCTACGCCACGGCGGGCGGTCCGCCCGGGCGCTGGCAGGACTGCGCCGGTGCCCCCGCCACCCCGATCGGCGCGCTCTCCGCCCAGGTGCGGCTGCGCGACCCGGCCGGCGCCGACCTCGGCGCGGTCGCCGCCGCGCAGCCCGTCGACCGGGCCTTCGTGGCGCGGCTCGCCGCCGTCACCGGCGTCGCGGTCACCCTCCTCGACGCCCCCGGGCAGATCACCCACACGACCGAAGAGCAGGGGGTACGCGCAGCGGTGCTGGCCGCCGCCGGCAAGGCGCGCGGGAACGGCGTGGCCGGGACGGGCGACGGCCGGTACGTGCGCCGGGTGGGCCCGATGCCCGGTCAACCGCTGCCGCTGGTGCTCTCGATTCCCGGCGAGCGCCCACCCGGCCTGTACGGCGCGCTGATCGCGGCGGTGGCGCTGGCCGCCCTGCTGGCCGTGCTGACCGCGTGGCGGCTCGCCCGGGTGACCACCCGGCCGCTGGGCGAGCTGGCCGGGGCGGTGGACCGGGTGGCGCAGGGCGACCTGAGCGCCCGGGTCCCGGTGCGCAGCCGGGACGAGATCGGGCGGCTGGCCAGCGCGTTCAACCGGATGGCCCGGGAGACCGGCAGTTACGTGGCGGCGCTGACCAGCAGCCGGGACCAGCTGCGCAACCACCTCGCCGTGCTCGGCGACACGCTCGCCAGCACGCACGACCTGCAACGCATCCTGCGGGTGATCCTGGACAGCGCGATCGCCGCCACCGGCGCCCGGGCCGGCGCGGTGCTGCTCGTCGACGCCGAGGGCGTGCTCGTCGGCCGGTGCGTCGAAGGGCTGACCGGACGCTGGCCCACGAGCGACCCGGCCGACCCGGCGACGCTGCGGGTCGCGGTCGGCGCCGGGGTGCTCGGCGCGGTCGCCGCCACCGGTGAGCCGCTGCGCGGCCGGTGGACCCCACCCGACGCCCCGACCGGGGAGCCGTCCTGCGAGACGTACGTGGCGGTGCCGTTCGCCACGCCCGGCGGCGCCGAGTCGCGCGGCCCGGACCGGCCCGGCCACCCGCCCGCCGACGGCGACCCGCCCGGCTCGGCCTGCGCCGCGCTCGGCGTGCTCGTGCTCTACGACCGGCTCGGCGGTCCCGAGTTCCACGACGACGACGTGGTGACGCTGCGGACGTTCGCCGGGCACGCGGCGGTCGCGGTGGAGAACGTCCGGGTGCACGAGGAGGCGCAGCGGCTCTCCCTCACCGACCCGCTGACCGGGTTGTGGAACTACCGCTACCTGCGCGAGTCGATCCGCCGGGAGGTGGAGCGGGCGAACCGGTTCGGCCGGATGCTCAGCGTGCTCGCGCTCGACCTCGACCGGTTCAAGCGCGTCAACGACACCTGGGGGCACGCCGCCGGGGACGCCGTGCTGGTCGAGTTCGCGCGCCGGGTACGCGGCGTGATCCGCGAGGTGGACCTCGCGTTCCGGCAGGGCGGCGAGGAGTTCGTGGTGCTGCTGCCGGAGACCGACGCGCGGGGCGCCACGATCGTCGCCGAGCGGCTCGGCGCGGTCGTACGGGACCAGCCGGTGACTGTCGAGGGAAGCACCGACGAACCGGTGCACGTGCCGGTGACCGTCTCCATCGGCATCGCCGTCTACCCGGACCACGCCGCCGACGGCCAGCAGGTGCTCGACGCCGCCGACGACGCGCTGTACGCGGCGAAGGCCGCCGGACGCGACGGCTACCGGCTGGCCCCCGCGCCCGATCCGGTTCCCACCCAGGAGATCCCGGTGGTGGCCGTGACCGTCAGCCCGCCGGACGGGCTGCCCCGGGCGGGCACGGCGGACGCGCCGGGCACCGTCCAGGGCGGCGCGTCTTCCGGTCCTCACCCGCCGCGGCAGAGCCGTGGCCGATAGTCTCGCGACATGTCGGAGCACTCAGCGAACCCCTCAGCGACCCGCGGTCGCTCCCGCGCGGTCAAGGCCGTGATCCCGGCCGCCGGCCTGGCCACCCGGTTCCTGCCGGCCACCAAGGCGGTTCCCAAGGAACTGCTGCCGGTCGTCGACCGGCCGGTGCTGCAGTACATCGTCGAGGAGGCCGCGCAGGCCGGCATCGACGACATCCTGCTGATCACCGGTCGCGGCAAGACCTCGATGGTCGACCACTTCGACCGCCGGCCCGACCTGGAGGAACGGCTCGCCAAGAAGCCCGAGCTGCTGGCCGAGGTCAAGCGCACCGAGGAACTCGCAGCGATCTACACGGTCCGCCAGCCGGAGCAGCTCGGCCTCGGCCACGCCGTCGGGTACGCCGAGTCGCACGTCGGCGACGCGCCCTTCGCGGTGCTGCTCGGCGACGAGTTCGTCAAGCCGTCCGAGCCGCTGCTGCCGGCCATGCTGGAGCTCCAGGCCCGCACCGGTGGCGTGGTGCTCGCCTTCTTCGAGGTCGACCCGGCCGAGACCAGCCGTTACGGCATCGCGTCGGTCGAGCCCGCCGAGTCGGAGTACGGCGACATCGCCGAGGTCGTCAAGGTCACCGGCATGGTGGAGAAGCCCAGTCCGTCCGACGCGCCCAGCAACCTGGCGGTCCTCGGGCGGTACGTGCTCCCGGGGAAGATCTTCGACGCGATCCGGCGTACCGACCCGGGCAGCGGCGGCGAGATCCAGCTGACCGACGCGATGGAGCTGCTGCGTACCGAGGGGGTGCCGGTGCACGCCATCGTCTACCGGGGCACCCGCTACGACACCGGCATGCCGCTGGGCTATCTGCAGACCGTGGTGCAGATCGCGGCCGAGCGGGAGGACCTGGGCGCCGAGTTCCGCAAGTGGCTGGCCGAGTTCGTCAACAACGGCGACGAGACGGTCACCGCGGCGATCCTCAACGGCATGCGTGACGTGTCCGGCGGTGCCGATACATGACCGCGACGGCCGACGCCGAGGCGGCCGCGAACGAGTTGACGCCGCTCGCCGACTACCTGGGCAGTGTGCTGCGCAGGTTACGCGCGCTGCCTCCACTCGACCTCGACCTGACCCAGGCGTACGGCAACGTGCTCGCCGAGGACGTGGTCGCCCCGCACTCGTACCCCGCCTTCGACCAGGCGGCGGTGGACGGGTACGCCGCGCGCTGGGAGGACATCTCCGGTGGGAGTCGGGGGCCGGGCTACGTCCCGGCCCCCTCCGGTATGCCCGGCGGCCGCAGCATCCGGCTCAACGTCGTCGGTGACCTGGGCGCGGCGAGCTGGCGGCCGGTTCGGCTCACCCCCGGATCGTGCTTCTCGGTCGCGGCGGGCGCGCCGCTGCCGATCGGCGCCGACGTGGTCGTCCCGGTGGAGTGGACCGACCAGGGCATGGCCGCCGTCGAGATCTTCCGCGCCCCCAAACGGGGGTACGGGCTGCGCCGCGCCGGGGAGGAACTGGTCGCCGGCACACTGCTCGCCCGCGCCGGCGCGTACGTCTCACCGGCGCTGGTGGCGGTGTTCGCCGCCACCGGCATCGGGCACGTCGTGGTGCGGCCCAGTCCGCGCGTGGTCATCGTGGCCACCGGCGACGAACTGGTCGACGTGGGCCGGGGCAGCCAGCCCGGGCAGGTGGTCGACACCAACTCGCACGCGCTCACCGCTGCGGCGGCCGAGGCGGGCGGGCTCGCGTACCGGGTGGGGATCTGCGACGACGACCCGGAGGCGCTGCGCGGCCTGCTGGACGACCAGACGCTGCGGGCCGACCTGATCATCACCACCGGCGGCACCGGTACCGGCCCGGGCGACATGGTCCGCCGCATCCTGTCCCGCCGCGAGGGCGGCCGGGCCGGACCGGTCACCTTCACAGAGGTGGCCCTCTATCCGGGAACGGCTCTCGGGTTCGGTACGGTCGGCGCCGAGGAGGTGCCGGTGGTGTGTCTTCCCGGTGAGCCCGGCGCGGCGCTGATCGGCTTCGAGGTGCTGGCCCGCCCGGCGATCCAGCTGCTGGCCGGCGCCGAGCCGGTGTTCCGGCCGAGCGTCCGCGCGCACCTGCTGGAGACGGTCTCGTCCCCGGTGGGGCTGCGCGAGTTCCGGCCCGCGCACGTGGCCGAGCGGCGTGGCGGCGGGTACACGGTGCAGCCGCTCGCCGGTGGCCCGTACACGCTCTCCGGCCTGTCCGACGCGAACGGTCTGCTGGTGCTGGGCGAGCGGGTCACCACCGCCGCCGCGGGGTCCACCGTCGACGTGCTCCTGCTGGACCGGCGCCGGTGAGCGCGAGGAGTGAGCTTGCGAGCCCCGCAGTCGCGAGCGAAAGGCAAGCCCGGTGAGGTTCTGGCGGGCTCCGGGGTGGCCGGCGGTGCTCGTGGACGGCCCGGTGGTGCTGCGGCCGTACCGGCGATCGGACGCCGGCGCCTGGTCGGAGATCCGGCGCGCGAACCGCGAGTGGCTGGCGCCGTGGGAGTCGCACGTGCCCGGCGGCTGGTACGAGACCAACTCGCCGGCGGCGTTCCGGCTGGTCCACGCGGACCAGCGCAAGTCCGCGCGCAGCGGCGAGGGCATGCCGTTCGCGGTGTGCCTGCGTGAGGACGGCCGGGAGCGCCTGGTCGGTCACGTCAACATCGGCAGCATCGTGCGGCGGGCGTTCTGTTCCGGGTACGTGGGGTACTGGGTGGACTTCCGGGTGGCCGGCCGGGGCGTGATCCCGACCGCTGTCGCGCTCGCCGTGGACCACGCCTTCGGACCCGGTGGCCTGCACCGGATCGAGGTGAACATCCGGCCGGAGAACATGCCGTCCCGCCGGGTCGTGGAGAAGCTCGGCTTCCGCGAGGAGGCCTATCACGTGCGCTACATGCACATCGACGGCGCGTGGCGCGACCACATCGGATACGCGATGACCGGCGAGGAAGTAGTCGCCGAGGGCGGCTTGCTGGCGCGGTGGCACCGCGTACGTGACAACCGCCGCTGACGCGCCCGCACGGCGCGGCGCACTGTGAACTGGGTCGACGGCCCGTAACCTCAAGTAACTGCAAGCTGCGGCAAGCGCTGCCCGCCCGCATGAAGTGCGCCGTAAACGACGGTCGACGGAACAAGTTGCGGCGGGCGGCGCTCGCCGGAGAACTTTGGTGACGGGAGGGGTGAGGGTGCCCACGTCGGTGCTCCTCGCCGTCCTCGCCGCCGCCGGTCTGCTCGCCCTCGCTCCGGCGCTGGTCCGCCGGTACGACGCCACCGAGCGGCTGGTGGCGGAGCGGGCGCAGTCGACGGCGCGGGTGCTCCAGCGCCAGCGTCGACGGCGCACCGTGCCCGGGCGACGGCCGCTGCACCCGCCCCGCTCCCTCGTGGTGACCCTCAGTGAAGACTCCGACACGGGTAGTCTCGCCCGCCCGGTCTCCGCGCCACCGCTGCGCCGCCGTTCCGGCCGGCTCCGGCCCGTCTCCGCCGTCCCGGCCCAGTCCCGCCGACGGAACTCGCCCCGGCGGCGGCACACCCCGGCGATCTACCGCCGGCGCCGGGTGCTCGCCGCGCTGCTGCTGCTCAACCTGGTGGAACTGGGCGGCGTGGTACTTGTCGGACCCGGGTTCTGGATCAGCGTCTCGGTCACCGGCACGCTGCTCGTGGCGTACGTCGTACACCTGCGGCAGCGTGCCCTCGCCGAACGTCGGCGGCGGCGCGCGGACGCCCGGGAGGCGGCCTGGCTGGCCGCCCGCCAGGCCGAGGTGCGCCGCGAGCAGGCCCGGCGCGCGGCGGCCCGGCGGGAGGCGCAGCGCCGGCTGGCCGCCCAGCGCGAGGCGGTCCGGCGTACGGCGATGGGGCTGGACCGTCCCGCGGACCTGCCGCCCGCGGCGAGCGGCGGCTCGGTGTCCTACCGGCGGGCGGGTGGCCTGCGCGGACGCCCCTACCAGTCCGGCCGAGGCGCCTGACGCCCTCGCCTGGCGCGGCCCTCGTCGCCCGCGGCGGGCAATCTTGGAAGAAATGGGTCGCTCTGGGGGCCGCTTTCTTCCAAGATCTACGTGGGCGGTGGGGCGGTTCGCGTCGTGGGGGCGCTACCTGTTAGCCTTGTCGCCGGCCCACCCGGTGAAAGCTGGGTGGGACCGACGCCGGTTCGCCGGCGGAGGGGCTGTGGCGCAGACCGGTAGCGCACCTCGTTCGCATCGAGGGGGTCAGGGGTTCAAATCCCCTCAGCTCCACCCAGTTCAAAGGCCGTTTCCCGTGATGGGAGACGGCCTTTTTCGAACCCGCTCGCGTCAGTCGAACAGCTGGTCGAGCGCTTTCTGTTCGAGGTCACGCCAGCGCTGGACGTCCTTCAGCGCCTTGGCGATCTCCTTCTCGTCGAGATGGTGGGCGCCTTCCTCCCGGATGCACGCGACGCTGAACGGCCTGCCGACCGACGGCGAGGTCTGCTCCAGCGCCTCCAGCACCCGTACCACGCCCACCACGCCGTACTCGACGGTGCGCGTCGTCATCCGGAAGTGGGACAGCAGCGCGCCGGCCTGCTGAGCCATCGGCGCGCCGGAGCCGATGGCGTGGAAGCCAACGTCCTCGTAGCGGCCGATGAGCCCGTTCGGGTTGATCTCCACGATCCACGGCCCGCCCTGGCTGAAGCCGGCCGCGAGCAGGTAGGCCGACACCCCGCCGCCGGAGCCCTCGCCGGGCACGTCCGGGATGTAGTTCTCGTAGTGCTTCTTGAAGACGGGCAGGACGCGCTCCTGCAGCTCGCCGCCGATGTCCGGCGCTTCGAGGATGGCGGTGGCCGAGTCCTGGAGGAGGGGGCGCAGGTCGTTCAGCACTCCTCGCGCGCCGCTGCCGCCCCAGGCGGCGCAGTCGCCGAGCGGGTGCAGCTTCTGCGCGGGGAAGCTCAGACCGCGGTCGCTCTCGGTGATCTGGGAGTCCGCGCCGATCACCACCCCGTCGCTGCAGACAACGGCGAGTACGACGGTCATGGGGTCCTCCTGTGCAGGGGTGCGGGGTTGGGGCGCGAGGTACCCGGCATCCCGCCTGCCTACACCCGGCAGGGACGTCCGTGTGGCGGCTGGCACCGGTCACAAGCCGGCGGTGCCCAGAATCAGACTGGGCGGTCCCGGTGAAGGCGCCAACCGGCAAACCCAGCGCCCGACAGCAGGGCGGTGGCGGCTACGAGGTTGAATACCGCGACGCGCTGCGCGCCGTGGTTCTCGGCGTCCTCCACCCCCGGCGCGAGGTCGTCGGGGTTGTAGCGGATGCGTACTCGATCGCCCTCGTCGAGCTCGGGGCTGCAGCTCGTGCACTCCGCGCTCAGGGGTTCGCCGCTACGAGGTGTGAACTCCACGGTGACCTTGCTGGCGCGTCCATGACGGTCGACGTCGACGACTGTGGCGTCTGTGGTGAGGCCGCGGTTCGCGAGGCCAATCGCGGTCGTGCCGTTATAGAAGGCGGCGCAGCACATGAAGGCGGAAGAAGCGGTGAGGATGATCAACGCGCCAATCAGCTTGCGTTGTCGCGGGTGAAGTTGTTCCCAACTTTCGTCCACGTCGCGATGCTAAGCACCGACGTCAACGGTGATGCGCTACGACGACGGCTCGTGGAAGTAGACGGTGGCCGCGGTGAGGAAGAACGTGACCGCGTACGTGAACCGGCCTGCCTCGACCGCGTCGTCGAACTGCTCCTCGAACGCGCGAGCTTCGGCGGGGTCGAGTACGCCGCGCTGAGCCGCCGTACCGGCCCAACTGCGCAGGCCGAGAACGTTGTCGGCGGCGTTCGGGTTCCGAACCAGCAGCGTCCGGGGCTCGACGGTGACCTCGGCCAGGCCGAGCGTGGCGAGAATGCCGGCGTGCTGGTGAGCCAGGGTGCCGTTGCGGAGCATGACGTCGGCCCGGAATCTCAGCACGCGCCGGGCCAGATCCTGGTCGGCGATGTCGAGTACCTGCGTGTCGTAGTCGGGGTCGGCGAGAACTATCCGGCCACCCGGGCGGACGACCCTGGCGAGCTCCCTGATCGCGGCGCGGGGATCGGCGAGGTGCTGCACGGTGCGGTCGGCCCAGGCACCGTCGATCGAGTCGTCGAGGAACGGCAGCCGGTGGGCGTCGGCGACGGCGCACCGGGTCAGGCCACGGGCTCGCATGGCGACGGCCATGGTCAGGGAACGATCCACCGTCAGCACGGTGACGTCGTGATCGTCCCTCAGGCGGACCGCGCTCGCCCCGGTGCCCGCACCGACGTCGAGGTAGCGCCGGCCGGGCGACGGGCGGAGCAAGTCGCGTACCCGCTGCTGGTATGCCTGGTAGAAGGGCTCGCCGCTCAGGCGGTCGAGCACGCCCACCCACGATTTCGGGTCCGGCTGCCGGTCGACATCGGTGAATCCGTGCACGGACTGGAGCCTATTGCGCTGCTGTCGGTTGAACCCGCAGCGCCGACGCGCGTCAGCGGGGCCGCTTGTCCTCGACGTGGACGACGGTCAGCTCATGGCCGTCTCGATCTCGCTTGTGGCGCCCGTACAGACCGACAGCAAGGTCGCTGTCGTCCGAGACCTCGTCCGGGCCGACGTAGGTCAACACGTCGTTGTGATGGCCGTAGACCGCCCAGCCGGGGCCGGGATCGAGCGTGACGGTACCGAAGTCCGCAGACGGCGAGCCGACGTGGACGGGGCCGTACTCGCGCAGGATCTCGACGGCCTGTGCGGCGAGGTCGACGCCCGGCGCGGGGTCCGGCAGGACGACGCACGTGCCGTGCGCGAACACGACCCAGGACTTGCCGTCTCCCAGGATGATGCGACGCCAGGTGTCGGCCAGGTTGTCGTCGGACATGAAGCTGATCATTGCCGAGTCCGTGCGCCGTCGCTACCCGCGAACCGTCCCGCCGCCGAACCATCTGGTCAGCGCGCCCTCCAACGTCCGCTGGCCGTCGCCCACCCAGACCACGTGACCGTCCGGCCGCAGCAGCGCCGCCGGCACGTCCAGCTCGTCGCCGGTGCCGGCGACGAGCCCGACCCGGTCGGCCCAGCCGTCCACCGACAGCTTCCCGGTCCCGTCCAGCAACAACCCGCCGCCGGTACGCATCAGCTCGTACAGGCGTCCCTGCGGCAGCGGTACGTCGCGCAGCCGCCGCCCGAGCAGAGGATGACCCTCGCCGACGTCGTACCTGACGCTGATCGCGGTGACCTTCTCGATCAGGAAGCGGTTGACCTCGTCGAAGTCCATGAGCTGCGTCAGCACCTGCCGCACCGCCTGCGGTCCGGGCTCGTTCGTGGTCAGCAGCATCTGCGCGCGCGTGTTCGTCAGCACGTCGGCGGCCACCGGGCGCCGCTCGGACTCGTAGGTGTCGAGCAGGTCGTCCGGCGCCCACCCGTTCACCTCCGCCGCCAGCTTCCAGCCCAGGTTGAACGCGTCCTGGATGCCGAGGTTGAGCCCCTGCCCGCCCAGCGGCGGGTGGACGTGCGCGGCGTCGCCGGCCAGGAACACCCGCCCGACCCGGTAGTGCTCGGCCAGGCGGGTCGCGTCGCCGAAGCGGGACAGCCAGCGGGGCGAGTGCACGCCGAAGTCGGTGCCCGCGTACGCGGTCAGTTGCCGTTTGAAGTCCTCCAGCGTCGGCGGTGCCGAGGTCACGTCGGCCGCCGGCACGACCACCCGGAACACGCCGGGCGTGCCCGACGGGCCGAGCCCGAACCGCTTCTCGGTGCGGCGTACCTCGGTCATGATCGTGGTGACCTCGTCCGGGGAGGCGGTCACCTCCATCTCGCCCAGCAGCGTGTCGACTGTCGACGGCTCGCCGGGGAATCCGACGCCGAGCAGCTTCCGGACGGTGCTGCGCCCACCGTCGCAGCCGACGACGAACCGCGCCCGCAGCGGCGGCGCGCTCGCGGAGTCGAGGTGGACGGTCACGCCGTCGTCGTCCTGCTCCAGCCCGGTCACCGCACTGCCGCGCCGGATCTCGGCCCCGACCTCGGCCGCGTGGTCGGCGAGCAGCCGGTCGGTGAGCGTCTGCGGGATGCCGAGCACGTACGGGTGGGCGGTGTCCAGATCGGCGGGGGCGGGCTTGTCGATGCCGGCGAAGAAGCCCCGGATCGGGTGCTTGCCGCCGTTGTCGAGGAACCGCTCCAGCAGCCCCCGCTGGTCCATCACCTCGATGCTGCGGACGTGCAGCCCGAGCGAGCGCACGTACGGCGGCGGTTCGGGGTCCCGCTCCAGCACGAGCACGCCGACGCCCTGGAGGCGCAACTCGCTCGCCAGCATCATGCCGGTCGGCCCGCCGCCGACCACGATCACGTCGAACACAGCTTCCCCCGTGCCGATTGTCAGGCGACCGTCCCCTCGGGCGGCACGAACCGACCATAGCCGTTGTGCCGGTCAGCCTCGGCGGAACGTCCGGCGGTAGGTGTCCGGCGGCACGCCAACTGTGCGGTGGAAGTGCCGGCGCAGCGTCGTCGCCGTACCCATGCCTGACGCCTCGGCGACGGCGTCGATGCTGTCGTCGGTGTTCTCCAGCAGTTCCTGCGCCCGCCGGATGCGCTGGGTGGCCAGCCACTGCGACGGTGTGGCGCCGGTCGCGGCGGTGAAGTGCCGGACCAGGTTGCGGGTGCTCATGTTCGCCTGGCGGGCCAGGTCGGCGACGGTGAGCGGGCGGTCCAGCCGCGCCATCGCCCATGGGAGCAGCGCGGCGAGCGGGTGGTCCTCGCGGGCCGGGACCGGGGTGGTGACGTACTGGGCCTGGCCGCCGGCGCGGTGCGGCGGCACGACCAGGCGGCGGGCGACCGCGTTGGCGACTGTGGAGCCGTGGTCGCGGCGGATCAGGTGCAGGCAGAGGTCGATCGCGGCGGCCTTGCCGGCGGAGGCGAGCACGGTGCCGTTGTCGACGTAGAGCACGTCCGGGTCGACGTGCACGCGGGGGTAGCGGGCGGCGAGCGCCTCGGTGTGCGCCCAGTGGGTGGTGGCGCGCAGCCCGTCGAGGATGCCGGCGGCGGCGAGCACGAACGCGCCGGTGCAGAGGGAAACCATCCGGGCGCCCGCGGCGTGGGCGGCGCGGACCGCGTCGACCAGGTCGGACGGCGGGTCGGCGTCGGTGTCCTCGATCGCCGGGACGATCACCGTGTCGGCGCGGGCCAGGTGGTCCAGTCCGTGGTCGGGCGTGATGGCGAACCGGCCGACGCCGATCGGGCCGGGGCCGCAGACCACCAGGTCGTACCAGGGGTCGGCCAGCCCGGTCGGGTCACGGACGAAGATCTCGCAGGCCGCGGCCAGCTCGAAGTGCAGCATCCCGTCGGTGGCGGCGAGCGCGATGGTGGCCATGTCCGAAACTGTACGGGCATTGGCGTTTGCGACACTGGCCCCGCCCCGGCCAGCCCGGCGAGGATCATTCCAGTCGATCTTCTGAGGGGGCGTCATGCGGGTGGCGGTGTTCGGGGCGTACGGGCACACCGGGCGGTTCGTGGCGGCGGAGCTGCGCGAGCGGGGGTACGAGCCGCTGCCGCTCGGGCGCGACGCCGGAAAGCTGGCGGCCGCGTTCCCGGCGGGGGAGCACCGGGTGGCGTCGGTGGACGATCCGGGCTCGCTGGACCAGGCGCTGGCCGGGGCGGCGGCGGTGGTCAACTGCGCCGGGCCGTTCGCCTCGACCGCGGGCCCGCTGATCGAGGCCGCGCTACGCGCCGGGATTCCCTACGTCGACGTGGCGGCCGAGATCGAGGCGAACCGGGACACGTTCGCGCACCACGCCGAGCGTGCCGAGGCGGCCGGCGTCGCTGTGGTGCCCGCCATGGCGTTCTTCGGCGGACTCGGTGACCTGCTGGTCACCGCCGCGATGGGGGACTGGACGGCGGCCGACGAGGCGCACGTCGCGTACGGGCTGAGCAGCTGGCACCCGACGGCCGGGACGGTCGCCTCCGGCGTCGTGTCGCGCGAGCGCCGCGACGGCCGCCGGGTCCGCTTCACCGGCGGGCGACTGGTGTACGCCGACGGCGACCTGCCCCGGCTGGACTGGGAGTTCCCGGCGCCGCTGGGCGTGCGGCCGGTGCTCGGCGAGTTCACCATGGCCGACGTGGTGACCGTGCCGAGTCACCTGGACATCCCGGAGGTGTGCACGTACATGACCGCCGACGCGGCCCGCGACCTGGCGGCGGGGGACGCTCCGGCCGCTGTGGACGAGCGGGGCCGGTCCGCGCAGACGTTCACCGTCGACGTGGTCGTGCGTGCCGGTGACGTCCGGCGGCGGGTGGTAGCCCACGGGCGGGACATCTACGCGATCAGCGCGCCGCTCGCGGTCGAGGCGGTGCACCGTTTGCTCACCGGGCGTACCCGGGCCAAGGGTGTCGCCTCGGCCGGCCGGATCTTCGACGCGCCGGACTTCCTGCGCGCGCTGTCGGACCACCTCACCGTGCGGTCGCTCGCGGCGTGACGGACGGAGACGGCCGGCCCCCCGGATCGGGTGGGCCGGCCGTTTCGCGGCGTGGTCAGCAGCTGGTGTAGCCGCGGCCGCCCTTGCCCCAGCTGCAGCTGTCGACCAGGCTGCCGGAGGGGTTGCGCAGGTAGGCGGTGTCGCCGTCGTTGTTCCAGACGTACGCGGCGCTGCCCCAGTAGCGGTGGGTGCCCTTGTTGGTGCCCTTGCCGGTGTGGATGACGATGCTGTTCCCGGCGGCCACCTTGAAGTCGCCGGTGAACGAGTAGACGTGGCCGGCCTTGTCGCGCACGTAGTAGCCCTTGAGGTTCTGGACCGTCTTGCGCTTGTTGGTCAGCTGGACGTACTCGGCGTTCAGGCTCGCGTTCGAGCGGGTGTCCTTGCCGGGGGAGTCGTAGTACACCTTGGTGATCATGAAAGGCGGCGTGGCGGCCTGGGCCGGAGCGGCGGCGGCGAACGTGCCGGCGAGGGCGATGGTGATCGCCGACGCGATGCCGAGAAGCCTTCTGCGCACGATGTCCCCTTGAGGTCAGAGCGGTGTTGGCGGGCGAGAGCGTAGCGAGGATTCCCAGCCGAATTTGTTCCCGCGAGGCGTGTCCGCCCGCCTTCGGTCCGGCCGTCGGATCGATGTGGCCGGTCGTCGAACCGGCCCGGTCGGTGGGGTGAGGCCGGGACGCCGGAACGGTTACGCATCCACATACGCCGATTGACAATGTTTGGAATCCAAACTTATTCTCGCGCTGGGCGGGTGCGCGCCCCGCCCTCCCCGTCCACGCGCCCACCCCACCACGAAGGAACCACCATGTTCCGCTCTTTCCGTACCGCCCGATTGCGGGTCGGCCTGGTCGCGGCGACCGCCGCCACACTCGTGGCCGGCACCGCACTGCTGGCGACGAACGCCCAGGCGGCGGCCGGCTGCCGCGTCACCTACACCACCGCCAGCCAGTGGCCCGGCGGCTTCACCGCGAACGTCGACGTGACGAACCTCGGTGACCCGGTCAACGGCTGGAACCTGCGCTGGACGTTCCCGTCCGGCCAGCGGGTCACCCAGGCGTGGAGCGCCACGGTCACCTCCTCCGGCGCCGACGTCACCGCCACGAACGTCGGCTACAACGGCGCGATCGCCACGAACGGCACCGTCTCGTTCGGCTTCAACGGCTCCTGGACCGGCGCCAACACCGCGCCCACCGCGTTCACGCTCAACGGCGTGGCCTGCACCGGCGGCGTCGGCGGAACCACCCCGCCGCCGACCACCACGCCCCCGCCGACCACGCCCCCGCCGACCACGCCCCCGCCGACCACGCCGCCCCCGACCACCCCGCCGCCCACGACCCCGCCGCCCGCCGGCAACGCGATGGCCGCCGTCGCCGCCATGCAACCCGGCTGGAACCTCGGCAACTCCTTCGACGCGGTCGGCGCCGACGAGACCGCCTGGGGCAACCCGCGGGTCACCGAGGCGCTGCTGGACAACGTCCGCGCGCAGGGCTTCAACAGCATCCGCATCCCGGTGACCTGGAGCAACCACCACGGCGCCGCGCCGAACTACACGATCGACTCCGCCTGGCTCAACCGGGTACGCGAGGTGGTCGGCTGGGCGCTCGCCGACGGCTTCTACGTGGTGCTCAACATCCACCACGACTCGTGGCAGTGGATCAACACGATGCCCACCGACCGCACAGGCGTGCTGAACCGCTACAACGCGCTCTGGACCCAGATCGCCGCCGCGTTCAAGGACTCCTCGCCGAAGCTCACCTTCGAGAGCGTCAACGAGCCGCAGTTCACCGGCAGCTCCGGCGACGCGCAGAACGCCACGCTGCTCAACGAGCTGAACACGTCGTTCCACCGCATCGTCCGCCAGTCCGGCGGAAACAACGCCACCCGGTTGCTCGTCCTGCCGACCCTGCACACCTCCGCCGAGCAGGCCCGGGTGGACGAGCTGGTCAGCACGTTCAACACGCTCAACGACCCGAACCTGATCGCCACCGTGCACTTCTACGGGTACTGGCCGTTCAGCGTGAACGTCGCCGGCGGCACCAAGTTCGACGCGACGGTCCAGCAGGACCTGACCGACCAGTTCGACCGCGTCTACAACGCCTTCGTCACCCGCAACATCCCGGTGATCATCGGCGAGTACGGGCTGCTCGGCTTCGACCGGCACACCGGCACCATCGAGCAGGGCGAGAAGCTGAAGTTCTTCGAGTTCCTCGGCCACTACGCGCGCAGCCGCAAGCTGACCACCCAGCTCTGGGACAACGGCCAGCACTTCGACCGCACGTCGTTCGTGTGGAAGGACCCCGAGCTGTTCGCGCAGATCAAGTCGAGCTGGACCACCCGCTCCGGCACCGCGTCCAGCGACCAGGTGTACGTGCCGCGCACCGGCACGATCACCGCCAAGAGCCTGACGCTCAACCTGAACGGCACCACGTTCCAGGGGCTGCGCCAGGGCACCACCGACCTGGTCAACGGCACCGACTACACGGTCTCCGGCAGCACGCTGACGCTCACCGCGTCGGCGCTCACCCGGCTGGTCGGCTCCCGCGCGTACGGCGTGAACGCCAACCTCCAGGCACGCTTCTCCGCGGGCGTGCCGTGGCGGATCAGCATCATCACGTACGACCCGCCGGTGCTCTCCAACGCGACCGGCACCACCGCCGCGTTCACGCTCCCGGCGCAGTTCCGCGGCGACCAGCTCGCCACCATGGAGGCCCAGTACGCGGACGGCAGCAACGCCGGCCCGCACAACTGGACCTCGTACAAGGAGTTCGACGTGACGTTCGCGCCGAACTACACCGGCAACACGATCGCGCTGAAGCCGGAGTTCTTCGCCGAGGTCAACGACGGTCAGCGGGTCACCCTGACGTTCCACTTCTGGAGCGGCACGAAGCTGACCTACTACGTGACGAAGTCCGGCAGTACCGTCACCGGCACGGTGAGCTGACGGCGACGGCACGGCTCGCGGCGGTGGGCGTCGACACCGCCGCGAGCCGGTCCCGGCGGAGTTCCCCGCCGGACCGATGAGTTCCCGGGCCGGCGACGGTCGACAGAGGCATGAACACGCTTACTCTGCAGACGCCCGAGGTCGACCTCGTCTACGACATTCGCACGCCGAGCGCCGCCGACGCCGGACACCGCCCGCTGTTCATGATCGGCCAGCCCATGTGCGCCGACGGCTTCGCCACGCTGGCCTCGTACTTCCCGGACCGGACCGTCGTCACGTACGACCCGCGCGGGCTCGGGCGCAGCGTCCGCAAGGACGGCCGCGGCGACGACGTGCCCGAGGTCCAGGCCCGGGACGTACGCGACATCATCGACGCCCTCGGCACGGGACCCGTGGACATGTTCGCCAGCAGCGGCGGCGCGGTGACCGCGCTCGCCCTGGTGGCCGCGTACCCGGACGTGGTGGCCACGCTCGTGGCGCACGAGCCGCCGCTGGTGCAGGTGCTTCCCGACGCCGAGGCCGCCCGGCGGGCCATGGCCGCCTGCCAGGAGGCGTACCAGAAGAGCGGCTGGGGCGCGGGTATGGCGGCGTTCATCGCCATGACGTCGTGGCGGGGCGAGTTCACCGACGAGTACTTCGCCCAGCCGCTGCCCGACCCCGCCGCGTTCGGCATGCCGACCGAGGACGACGGCAGCCGGGACGACCCGCTGCTCTCCGACCGCGCCGCGGCGGTCACCCGCTTCCGGCCGGACGTGGACGCGCTGCGCGCAGCGCGTACCCGGGTCGTCGTCGCGGTGGGCGAGGAGTCGGCGGACACCTTCACCGGACGCACGTCGGTGGCCGCAGCCGAGCTGCTCGGCGGCAAGGCCGCGGTCTTCCCCAGCCACCACGGCGGATTCCTGGGTGAGGAGATGGGCCACGCCGGGCAGCCGGAGGCGTTCGCGCGCCGGCTGCGGGAGATCCTCGACGGCGCCACCTGACCGGACTCAGGCGCGGCGCACGTCGGTGACCATGACCGGGTAGGGGCCGGCCGGCATGTCGGCGCCCGCCTGGTCGGCCGGCACCACGTTCTCCATCCGCAGCCGCAGGGTGGCCGGGTCGGCGGTGTCCACCGTGATCCGCCACTGCCATCCGTCGCCGTACCCGGCGCTCAGCTCGACCGCCGCCGCGCCGCCTGCCGTGCCGGTCAGCGTCATCGGCGTCGGCTGCTGGTGCCACGAGTCGCCCCACCAGGCGACGAGCGAGCCCGGCTGCTCGCCGGCGGCGATCACCAGCAGACCGTCCTGCGGCCCGTCGCCCGGATGGGCCCACGAGTACGACACGGTGGTCAGGTGGCCACCGGCGGCGGTCGCGACGGTGGCGGTGGCCGGCGACTCGGCGAGCGGATCGGCGGGCATCAGACGGAAACCGCTGGTGCCGGCCCAGGACCCGGTGACGTCAGTGAGAACCATCGCCCCAGGATAGGAACCACCCCCGACACCGCCCGCCGATGCGGATCACGCGGCGCGCCACCGGGCCCGGTCCTCGCCGGCCTTGCGCGTGCACCGCATCAGCGTGCCCTTGGCGGTACGGCCGGTCGCGCCGACCGGCGAGCAGAAAGCGCCAGGGTGGACGGCGCCCTGGACGGTGCCGGTGGACGGCCTGGTGGTCCGGGGCGCGCTCGTGGTCCGCTTCGGTGTCGGCTTGGGCGTGGTCCGCTTCGGCTTCGGCCGGGGCGCCGGACGCGCGGTCGCGGTCTGCGGCGACGGCTCGGCGGCCCGCGTCGTCGGCGGAGCGGACGGCGAGTCGGTCGGTGCGGCGACGTTCGAGGGCGAGCCGGACGAGTGGGCGGCAGGGGGCGGATCGGCGCTGCGCGCGGTCGCGGTCGAGGCGGCGCTGATCGACGCGGGCTTCTCGTCCGTCGCGCCGCCGACGGCGGCGATCCCGCCGCCGCAGCAGCACAGCACCAGCACGCCGCCGGACACGAGCACGGCTTTCGTGCCGCCGGAAAGCCGGCGCCACCAGGACTGATTCGGTATCGGCCATGATCTCTGCGGTGATGGCTTGGTCACGCAACTCAGTCTGCTTGCGTCATCAATGATTGCGATTGGTCAACTGGTGCGTTTCGCATCGACGCTCGGCGACCCGTGCCGCCGATCCGTCGAGACACACAAGCCGATCATCGTGGATGACCGGACGCCGAGAGATCTTGGAAGATTTCGGCCCCTATGGCAGCCGTTTGCTTCCAAGATCTGGCTAGGCGGTGAAGTTGTCGTCGGCGTCGCGGGCGTCCTCCTGGATATGCTCGCCGGGGCGCTTGCCGCGGATCTCGTCCAGTTCCCGCACCCGGTCGGCCTCGGCGTGTTCGTCCTGGTTCAGGTCACCCAGGCGGGCCCGGGCCGGACCGGCCAGGTTCTCCAGGTCGTTGTTCGCCCGTTCGACGCTCATGCCGCCTCCCCGGATCGTCGCGTGGCGGCCCTCGCCGCCTGCCACGTCGCGTCCCCGCTGACCCGCACGGCAAACCGCCGCCACCGGATCGGCGTCAGCCCGCATCCGGCCGGCCGGTCATGCGGTCGGCAGGGCCGTGAGCAGCTCCTCGGCGTGCCGCAGCGTGTCGGCCAGCCGGACGCGCGACTCGTCGTCCAGTGGGACCGACCGGGCCTGCCGTACCCGTTCCCGGGCGGCCTCCGGCTCCCCGAGTTGCAGCGCCATCTCGGCCCGGTAGACCAGCGCCTCCACCAGGACGGCGGGGTCGTCGGCCGCGTCGGGCCGGGCCAGCGCGCCGTCGAGGATGCGCGCGGCCTGAGCGGGATTGCCGCGCGAGTCGCCCTGCACCACGGCGTTGCCGAGCGTACGGGCGAGCCCGCCCCGGTCGTCGTCGGCGTCCGGCGTCGAGGCCCGGGCCACGAACCGGATCCAGTTGCCGCCCGGATCGACGATGCTGAACCCGGAATGCCCGTCCTGGTTGCGGCGGGGCCGGGGCCGGGTCATCCGGGGTACACCGGCGACCAGCACCTTGCCGTACGTGGCGCGCATGCCGTCGGCGAAGGCGCGGTGCAGGACGGTCAGGTCGTCGACCACCACCAGGCAGGAGCCGTACGAGTCGGCGGGGTCGAACCCGGGCATCCCGAAGAAGTGCAGGTTGAGGTCCTCCCGGCGCAGGGCCAGGTACGGGTTGGGGCGCTCCTGCCGGTGCGTCACCTCGAAGCCGAGCGCCTGGTAGAAGGGCGCCACGTCGTCAAGTGAGCGGCAGGGCAGCAGCGGGATGGTCGTCTCGTTCGCCATGCTCCGAGCCTGGCCACCGGGAGCGCCCACGCGCACATGGAAAGGCCCGAACGGCCGACGGGCATTGTCCGAACGGGCACCGGGGGCCGGTCCGAGACGGACCGGCCCCGGTGCGGGGTCAGGCGCGGGTCAGGGCTTCCAGGACCCGGCGGTACGGAAGCGGTGCTTGTACTCGACGACGCCGTTCTGGTCCTTGACGTCGAAGATGAGCTGACCGCTGCGCTTGGAGCCGGCGGGCAGGTTGTTGCCCGAGGTCATCAGCTTGCCGCACCCCGAGAAGGCGCCACCGATGCCGTTCTCCTCGGTGCCGTCCTCGGCCACCCAGGAGAAGTAGAACGGGTTGATCGAACCGGTGCCCTTGGTGATCTCGGCGGTCACGTCGGCGATCAGGAACATGCCCTTCTTCGGGCCGGGCATGATCTCGTTGCAGGCGGAGTTCCGGGTCCGGAAGTTGCCGACGGTGATCTCGATGGTGCCGTCGGTGTCGTTGACGATCAGCTTGTCGCCGGCCGGCATGTTGAAGGTCTTGTCGTCGGTGGTGCCCGGCTGCGGCGTGCCGGTGGGGCCGCCGGTCGGGGTCTGCTCGTCCGGGACGCCGTAGGTGACGCCCGGCGTGGGCAGCGAGTCAACCGCCTCCTGGGCCTTGTTCACGCCGCTGTAGACGGCGAAGATGCCGCCACCGCAGCAGAGCAGCAGCAGGAGCGCCGCGACGATGCCGATCGTGATCCAGACGTTCTTGTTCGACTTCTTGGCCGGCGGTCCGAACGGCGCTCCCGGCTGATACGGCGCGTCGGCGGGCGGGTACGGCTGCCCACCGCCCGGCGACGGGTAGCCCCCCGGCTGCTGATACGCCGCGCCCGGCTGCTGGTACTCACTGCCCGGGGGCGGGTACGCCGCGCCCGGGGGCTGGTACTCACTGCCGGGCGGCGGGTACGGCGCGCCCGAGGTCGGCGGCGCCGGCGGGAACGCCTGGGTGGGAGCGGGCGGCGGGTACTGCTCACCCGGCCCCGGCTGCGGCGGGTACGGCGCCCCGGAGGCCGGCGGATACGGCGCTCCCGACACCGGCGGCTGCGGCGGCCCCGACACCGGCGGCTGCGGCGTGCCCGGAGGCGGCGGGTAGGGCGCGCCCGAGATCGGGGCCGTCGGCGCGTCCGGGGCGGGCGGCGGCTCGTAGGGGTCGCTCGGCGGCATCGGCGCGGTGGGGAACGCCTGCGTCGGCGGTTCCGGCGGCTGCTGGTTCGGGTCCGGTGACCCGGACGGAGGCTGAGGTTGGCTCACCGTACTCCTTGGGGCGCCTTCGGGATTTCAGTCGGAACGACGGTACAAGCCGGGGTCAACCCGGCCGACAGGGCGTCATCGATGTGGCAGGACGGCGGCGGTGCGGACCAGATCGTCGTCCACCGCGAACCGTCCGGTCACGCGCGACGGCGGGTCGGCCACCGGAGCGGCGGCGAGCCGGGCCGGCTCGATCTCGGCGTGGAACGTGCCCGCCTGCGGGTCGAGCGTGACGCGCGCGTCGGCGAAACCCAGCCAGGTCCCGACGAGCGGGTGCCAGACCTTGTAGACGGTCTCCTTGGCGCTGAACAACACGGTCGGCCAGGGCATCCCGGCCGGCAGCCGGGCCAGGTCCGCCTCCTCGTCGGGGCGGCACACCTTCCGCCGTACCCCGGGGGAGAGCGGGCGGTGCCGCTCGGCGTCGATGCCGACGGCGCGCACGTCGGCGGCGCGGGCGGCGGCGGCCGCGCAGTAGTCCCGGGTGTGGGTGATCGCGCCGACGACGCCGGGCGGCCAGACCGGGGCCCGGTCCGCGCCGGCCGGCACCGGCGTGCCGGTCAGGCCGAGCGTGGCGAGTGCCCGGCGGGCGCAGACCCGGCCGGCGGTGAAGTCGCGGCGGCGGTGGAGCACCGCGCGCTCGCCCAGGGCGGCTCGTTCGGCCGGGAGCAGCTCGCCGGACCAGTCGGCCGGGCCGGCCACCGACACGGCGACCACGGCCGGCAGCAGATCACGCACGTGCGACGGATGACGGAGGCACGCGGTGAACGTACCGTAACGCTGGGGCGTGCGGTGGCGCTGAAGGTGTGTTGCGGGGAGGCAACCGGCCCATCACGACCACGATTCCGAACAGGGAAGGAGCGGCGGATGACGCGTGGCGCGGAGGCACCGGGGAGGCGGGACGGCGAGCACGTGCCGGTGACCCCCGACTGGACCTGCGGCTCGTGCGGTGACGAATGGCCCTGCGCCACGAAACGTCACCACCTGCTGAGCGAGTACCAGGTGGATCGGGCGTCGTTGAGCGTCTATCTCGGCTCCTGCCTGGCCGCGGCCACGCAGGATCTGCGCTCCGTGCCGGTCACCGCGCTCCAGGACCGGTTCATCGGCTGGGTGCCGCGCGGCTCGAGGACGATCTGAGCTCCCGGTGGCCGTCGTGTCGGGTTCACGACGGCCACCGGGAGTGGTCCTTCAGCCGCGGCGGGGCCGCCGGGTGAGCGCGAAGCCGACCACGCCGGCCACGGCGGCGAGCACGCCGCCCACGCCGGTCCACACCCAGCGCGAGCCCGCGTCGGGGAGCCAGCCGGTCAGGTCGGTCTCCTCCTCGGCCACCGGCTCGGGGGTCGGCTCGGCGGCCAGCACCGTGCCGGCCCTGGTGTTCGGCACCAGCGGCGCGGCCAGCTCGCCGTCGTCGCCGGACGCGCCGCCCTCGTCGGTGGCGCCGACGAGCATCTCCACCTCGACCGGCAGGCCGAGGTCGGGCTCGGGCAGGTCGGTGACGGAGAGCCGGACGTAGTAGGTGCCGGGCAGCGGGTCGCCCGACCACGGCTCGGCCCACGGCCGTACCCGGCGCAGCGTGCAGCCGAGCGCCACGCTCGTGGCCGCCGCGTCCGCTGTCGGCGTCTGCGCGCCGGCCGTGCACGCCTGCCGGCGGCGCAGCCCGTCGAAGACGTCGACGGTCCAGGTGGACGCGCCGGTGCGTCGCTTCGGGAACGTGACGGTGGCGGTGATCTCGTGCACCTGCCCGGCGTCGGCCCGGAACGACCAGTACAGGTGGTCGCCGGTCGACGCGCCCACCTGCACCGGCTGCCCGGCGGTGACGGTGGTGGCGGTGAGGAACGAGGTGCCGGCCTTGGTCACAGTGGTCGCGCCCGGTGACGGACTGGGCGCGGCCAGGGCCGCCGCCGGGGTGAGCGCGAGACCGACGGCGGTGGTCGCCGCCGCGGCGCGGATCAGCGTACGCATGCTCAGTTCACCCTCCACGTGTGCACCCACCAGCGGGTGAGCAGTCCGGCGACCAGCCCGGTGAGCAGTCCGGCCAGCGTGAGCAGGAGCAGCAGCACCCAGCCGCGGCCGAGGTCCGGCCCGTCCGGGGCGGGGGAGGCGGCGACCACGTCGACCGTGAGCTCCACCGGCATACCCGGCTGGGTCTGCGTGCCGGGCTTGGCCGCGAAGGAGTTGCTGACCACCAGGCAGACGGTTCGCACGGCCTGCTCCGCGCCGGGGCTCGGCTCCGGGCTCGGGCCGTCGTCGTCCTCCTCCTCGGCGGCCGACCAGCGCAGTCCGGCGGAGACCACGTCGGTGCGCCCGCTTCCGGCGTCGACGCCGCGGACCAGTTCCCGCCCGTCCGGCGCGGTGGCGCGCAGCAGCACGCCGTAGTCCGGGTTGACCGGCCGGTCCAGCGCGACGCTCACCGAGGCGCGCAGCTCCTGGCCGGGCCGCACCGGCACCCGGTACCAGCGGTGCTCGGAGAACGCCTCCCGGTCGCTGTAGACGCCGGGGGCGAGCAGCGGCGCGCCCTGGCACGCCGCGCCGCCGCCGACCACCGCCGGGGTGGCCGTGTACGTGTCCCGGGCCCGGTCGACGAGCTGCTTGATCCGGCCGGTCAGCTCGTCGGCGCTCTGCGCCGCCGTGTAGGTGCCGCCGGTCGCGCCGGCGATGCAGAGCAACTGCTTGCGTACCTTCTCGTCCGGGGCGAGGCCGAGCGTGTCCACGACGAGCCGGGTGCCCTGGGCGGCCAGCTCGCGCGCCACCTCGCACGGGTCGGGCGGGGCGCAGGTGTCCTCACCGTCGGTGATCAGCACGATCCGGCGGGCGGTGCTGCCGGTGCCCAGGTCCTGCGCGGCGGAGCGCAGCGCCAGCCCGACCGGTGTGAAACCGGTCGGTCGCAGCCCGGCGACGGCGGCCTTGGCCTGGGTACGGTCCACCGGGCCGACCGGCACGATCTGCTGGGTGTCCAGGCAGCCCTGCTTCTTGTCCTTGCCCTGGTAGGTGGCGCCGAGCACCCGGATGCCGAGCTGTGTCTCGTCCGGCAGGGCGTCGACCACCTCGTTGAACGCCTGCTGCGCGACGGAGATCCGGCTGCGCCCGTCGATGTCCCGGGCCCGCATCGAGCCACTGACGTCGAGGACCAGCTCCACCTTGGGTGGCTCGGCGACGGGCTCGGAGGTCTCGTCGTCGGCCCCGGCGGGGCTCGGTCCGATCAGCGCGGCGGCCGTCAGCAGTCCGAAGAGGACAATCGTCGATCGTCTCTTGTTGATCACCGGGCGAAGTGTAGTGAGATCCACTTTGGAAGATCATCCGGGTCCGGCGTCCCTCCGCTCCTGCCTGGCGCCGGAGATCGAACCCGTTATGTTCCCGCAGGATGACCCACTGTTAGATGCCGGAGGTGAACCTTTCGGCAGTGGCGTGCCCGTCGCAAATCTGACCGGCCCGCACCCGTTGTGCCCGTGCCGGAGTGTGGTTAAGCTCTGTCTTGCGCGCCCCAATCGCCCGCTTCCCCCGTGGCAGGCGATCGGGGCGCGCTTCTTTGTGCCGGCGCCCGCGCCTCTAGATCCAGCGGCCGTCCAGCCACATCCGCGCCGACCACTCCGCGTACGGCAGCACCCGGCCCACGAAGATCGGGTAGAAGTACGCGAAACAGAGCGCCACCAGCAACACATAGGCGCCCGCGATGATCCCGCCCACCATCCGCCGATCCCGCAGCTGCTGCGGATCGGGCGGCGCGGCCGTAGCGGTCGTCGCGGTTACCGGCGCCGGAGTGGTGATCGCGCCGAGCACATAGACCACCGCCAGCACCAGGAACGGCACCGCGGGCGCGGCGTAGAAGGAGAACATCGTCCGGCCGTCGAGCGCGAACCAGAACCACGGCAGCAGGCCGGCGGCGATGCTGAGCAGGATCGCGCCCGCCCGCCAGTCCCGCCGGGCCAGGCCGAGCCAGGCGGTCGCGGCGATCGCCGGCAGGAACGACCACCACAGCAGCGGCGTGCCCAGCAGCAGCACCTCCGACGCGCAGCTCGGCGCGCCACAACTGCCGTCCCCGGACCAGTGGAACGCCACCGGGCGGCCGAGCAGCAGCCACTGCCACGGCCAGGACTGGTACTTGTGCGGGTCGTCGAGCTGGGTGTGGAAGCCGTACGAGGCCTTGTGGTATTCCCACAGGTTGTTCAGCGCCCCGATGAACGGGGTGTCGCTCAGCTCCGGGTTGTTCGGGTAGCGCTCGGCCAGGCGGTAGTAGCCCTCGTCGCTGAGCAGCCAGCCCGACCAGGTCGCGACGTAGGTGACCACCATCAGCACGCCGGCCGCGAGCAGCCAGGGCAGCTCGTCCAGCACCGCGTCACGCCACGGACGGCGAACCCCTGCCGAACGGCGGACGCCCACCTCCCAGAACAGCACCAGCAGCGCGAACGCCGGCACGAAGTAGATCGCGCTCCACTTGACCGAGCAGGCACAGCCGAGCAGCACCCCGGCCGCCAGCCGCCACCACGGCCAGTTCCGCCAACCGGACGGAGGCCGCCCGGCCCGCCCCGGCCGGGTCGGGTCGAGCCCGGCCTCCAGGGCCCGCGTCCAGCGCCGCCGCCGGGCGTCCCGGTCGAGCACCAGCGCGCCGAACGCGGCCAGCACGAACAGCAGCAGGAAGATGTCGAGGATGGCCGTGCGGGACAGCACCAGGTGGAACCCGTCGAGCGCGAGCAGCAGGCCCGCCGCGCAGCCCAGCACCGTGGACCGGAACATCCGCCGGCCGATGCGGACCAGCAGCAGCACCGACAGCGTGCCGGCCACCGCCGCGCCGAACCGCCAGCCGAACTCCGGCGACGTCGTGATCAGGTGGCCCGGCACCGAGACGCCGCTGTCCGCGTCCTGGTAGCCGAAGGCCCACTCGCCGATCCCGATCATCCACTTGCCCAGCGGTGGATGCACCACGTACGAGGGGCCGTTGTCCTTGTAGTTCCACTCGACGCCACGGTCGATCAACCCGTACGCGTCCTTGGCGTAGTAGGTCTCGTCGAAGACCTTGCCGGGCGGGAAACTGAGCCCCACGAAGCGCAGGATCGCCGCGATCGCCACCACCACGGCTGTGGCCAGCCACGCCTGCCCCCGACCGATGCGGTCGTCGACGGTGGCGAGCCGCCGCCGCACGGCGGCGGGCAGCCCGCCCCCGCTGCCGTCGCCGCGCTCGGCGGTGGAAGGGTCCGGGTTCGCGCTCTGTGCTGTCGACGCACTCGTCACCCGGCGATCGTAGGCTGCGAGGGTGCCCGGTGGCGTCCATCGTCTCCGAAATTGGTACGACCATCGATGAGGGAGCACGCGCCGTGGGGGAAATGTCCGAGGTCGGACGGCTGGTGTTGCTCGGCGCGCCGCTGGGCAACCCGGCCGACGCGTCCGCCCGGTTCCGGGAGGTGCTGGCCGTCGCCGACGTGGTCGCCGCCGAGGACACCCGGCGGCTCACCCGGCTCGCCCGCGACCTCGACGTGACGGTGCCCGGCCGGATCGTCTCCTACTTCGAGGGCAACGAGGAGCGGCGCACCCCGGAGCTGGCCGAGGTGCTCGTCGCCGGCTACACGGTCGCGCTGGTCACCGACGGAGGCATGCCGAGCGTCTCCGACCCCGGATACCGGCTGGTCCGGGCCGCCCTGGACGCGGGCGTGCCGGTCACCGCCGCGCCCGGGCCGAGCGCCGTCACCACCGCGCTGGCGCTGTCCGGGCTGCCCTGCGACAGGTTCTGCTTCGAGGGCTTCCTGCCCCGTACCCCCGGCGCCCGCCGCTCCCGCCTGCGGGCGCTCGCCGCCGAGGACCGCACGCTGGTGTTCTTCGAGGCGCCGCACCGCATCGCCGGCGCGCTGGCCGACCTGGCCGAGGCGTTCGGCGCCGACCGGCCCGCCGCGCTCTGCCGCGAGCTGACCAAGACGTACGAGGAGGTGGTCCGCCGTCCGCTCGGCGAGCTGGCCGAGTGGGCCGCCGACGGCGATCCCCGGGGTGAGATCACGCTCGTCGTGGCGGGCGCGCCGGCCACGCCCGCGGTCCGGCCCGACGACGACACGCTGCGCGCCGCGGTGGCCGAGCGCGAGGCGGCCGGGCTGTCCCGGCGCGACGCGATCACCGAGGTCGCCACCGCGTACGGGCTGCGACGGCGCGAGGTGTACGCGGTGGTGCACAGCTGAAAGGAAGGGCCCCTTCTTAACGCCTGCGGTAGAGGAAGGGCCCCCTTTTAACACCTCACCTCACCAGGCGGCGGCCAGGAACCCGACGGTGATCAGCGCCGGCCCGGCCAGCGCCAGGCCGACCGCCCAGCGCCGCTGCCGCTCGTCCGCGAGCCGGGTCGCGCCGGTCCACCGGGCGATCCCGGCGGCGCACCCGGCCACCAGCGCCAGCCCGAGCAGCCAGCGCAGGTGCTGTCCGGGGCCGGTGTCCGCGTAGGCGGTCGATCCGTCCGGCCCGGTCATCCGGGCCGGCAGCAGGGTGCCGGTGGCGGTCCGCCCGGCCGGTACGCCACTGACCCGTACGCCGTGGGCCTGGAACCGGTCGCCGTCGGCCAGGAAGATCCCCCGGCAACGCTGGGTGAGCCCGCCGCCCGCGCACTCGGTGATCATCACGGTGCCGCCTGTCGAATGCCCCGCGGCCAGCCAGAACGGCCCCGCGCTCACCCAGGCGAAGAACGCGGCGAGCAGGCTCAACGCCAGCAGCACGGCGAGGCCGACGGGCGGGGTCGGCGGGAGGACCGGGCGGGCCGGCGCCCGCCGGCCCGGTGGCCGGGCGGGGAGCGGGTGCGGCTCGTCGCGCAGCGGCGTGCCGTCCCAGTGCACCTCCTCGATCGGCGCCCAGCCGCCCGCCTGCGCGGCCCTGCGCTGCCAGCGGGGCTGCCGCACCGGCACCCGGCTCGGCACCGCGTCCACCGGCGCGCCGGTGGTCGGCTCCACCTCGACCGGCGGGTCCGCCGGGTCGAGCCGGGGCTGCGGCGCGACGGGCGCGCCCGCCGGGGCGGGTCGCGCCCGCCGGGTGGTGGCCGCCGACGGCTCCGGCGCCGCTGGTCTGTTGGTCACGATGTTCATTTCACACCGGTACGCCCGGCTTGCGGTGAAGCTCACGCCGCGTGTCGGCGACAAATCGGACGTACGGCCGGCGCCTGCCGCCCATTGGTTCGCGGCCCGCCCACCGCAATCACTAGGCTTGCTGCTCATGAGTCACGTTCTCGCCGCGGTCGCCTGGCCCTACGCCAACGGCCCGCGCCACATCGGCCACGTATCCGGATTCGGCGTTCCCTCCGACGTCTTCGCCCGGTACATGCGGATGGCCGGCCACGACGTGCTCATGGTCTCCGGCACCGACGAACACGGCACCCCGATCCAGGTGCAGGCCGACGCCGAGGGAGTCACCCCGCGCGAACTGGCCGACCGCTACAACCGGGTGATCGCCGAGGACCTGCGGGCGCTGGGCCTGTCGTACGACCTGTTCACCCGCACCACCACGCGCAACCACTACGCGGTGGTGCAGGAGCTGTTCACCGGCCTGTACCGCAACGGCTACATCGTCCCGAAGGTCACCACCGGCGCGATCTCCCCGTCCACCGGCCGGACGCTGCCCGACCGCTACATCGAGGGCACCTGCCCGATCTGCGGCTACGACAGCGCGCGCGGCGACCAGTGCGACAACTGCGGCAACCAGCTCGACCCGATCGACCTGATCGACCCCAAGTCGAAGATCAACGGGGAGACGCCGGAGTTCGTCGAGACCGAGCACTTCTTCCTCGACCTGCCCGCCCTGGCCGACGCGCTGCGGCAGTGGCTGGACAACCGCGAGGGCTGGCGCCCCAACGTGCTGCGGTTCTCCCGCAACCTGCTCGACGACCTCCAGCCCCGGGCCATCACCCGCGACCTGGAGTGGGGCGTGCCGATCCCGCTGGACGACTGGCGCGACCGGCCGGACAAGCGGATCTACGTGTGGTTCGACGCGGTCATCGGCTACCTGTCCGCGTCCATCGAGTGGGCCCGCCGCACCGGCGACCCGGAGGCCTGGCGCAAGTGGTGGTCGGCGGACGGGGAAGGGAAGGACGCCCGCTCCTACTACTTCATGGGCAAGGACAACATCGTCTTCCACTCGGTGATCTGGCCGGCGCTGCTCGGCGGCTACTCCGGTGAGGGGGCCCGCGACGGCGAGCCGGGCGAGCTGGGCCGGCTCAACCTGCCCACCGAGGTCGTCTCCAGCGAATACCTCACCATGGAGGGCCGGAAGTTCTCCTCCTCCCGCAAGGTGGTCATCTACGTCCGGGACTTCCTGGAGCGCTACGACGCCGACGCGCTGCGCTACTTCATCGCGGTGGCCGGCCCGGAGAGCAACGACACCGACTTCACCTGGGCCGAGTTCCTGCGCCGCAACAACGACGAACTGGTCGCCGGCTGGGGCAACCTGGTCAACCGGTCGGTGTCGATGGCGGCGAAGAACTTCGGCGCCGTCCCGCCGGTCGACCCGGCCGGGCTCACCGAGGCCGACCAGGCGCTGCTGGACACCGCGAAGGCGGGCTTCGCCACCGTCGGCGACCTGATCGCCCGGCACCGGCAGAAGCAGGCCATCGGCGAGGCCATGAAGGTCGTCGCCGAGGCCAACAAGTACCTCTCCGAGCAGGCGCCCTGGAAGCTCAAGGGCGAGGACGACAAGCCCCGCATGGGCACCATCCTGCACGTCGCGCTCCAGGTGGTCAGCGACGCCAACACGCTGCTCACCCCGTTCCTGCCGCACTCCGCCCAGAAGATCCACGAGCTGCTCGGCGGCACCGGCACGCACGCCCCGATGCCGGTGATCGAGGAGGTCGACGACCTCGACGGCGGGCCGTCGTACCCGGTGCTGACCGGTGACTACACGGTCGGGGCGCGCTGGGAGTCCGTACCCCTGGAGGTGGGCCGGCCGCTCGCGGCGCCGAAGCCGGTGTTCCGCAAGCTCGACCCGTCCATCGTCGAGGAGGAGCTGGCCCGGCTGGCCGGCTGAGCACGCGCGCGAACCGCGGCCCCGGGGATCTCCCCGGGGCCGCGATCGTCCGCCGGGTCAGGCGGTCGCCATGCTCGGCTTGCCGATGAACTCCATGATGGCCTTGTTGACCTCGGTGGGATGGGTCCACGGCGTGCCGTGCGGCGCACCCTTCAACGTGACCAGCTTGGCGTCGGACAGCATGTTCACCAGCCGCTGGCCCGTCACCGGGAACGGCAGCACGTTGTCCTTGTCGCCCTGGATGATCAGCACCGGCACGTCGATGTTCGGCAGGTCACCGCGGAAGTCGGTCTGCCAGGCGTCCACCGAGTCGTGGGTGCCCTTGGCCGACGCCTGCGCGCCGATCTGCCAGTGCGCGTGGTACGCCTCGTCGCTGACCAGCTTCCCCCGGTTCTCGCTGGCGTTGAAGAACGCGTCGCAGAACTGGGTCAGGTAGGCGAACCGGTCCTGGATGATCGCCTTCTGGAACCCCTCGAACATGCTCTTGTCGACGCCCTCCGGGTCGTCGGGCGTCTTCAGCAGGTACGGCGCCAACGGGGCCAGCAGGACCGCCCGGTCCACCCGGTCCGACCCGTACGCGCCCAGGTAGCGGGTCACCTCACCGGTGCCCATCGAGTGCCCGACCAGGATCGCGTTGCGCAGGTCCAGCTCGGTCATCAACACGTCCAGGTCGGCGGCGAACGTGTCGTAGTCGTAGCCCATGGCCGGCTGCGCGGAGTTGCCGAACCCACGCCGGTCGTACGTGATCACCCGGTACCCGGCGTTCAGCAGCGGACCGCTCATCTTCTCCCAGGTCGCCCCGTTGAACGGGAAACCGTGGATCAGCACGATCGGCTGACCGGAACCGTGATCCTCGTAGTACAGGTCGATGGGTGCGGAGTTCTCCGTACCGACGGTGACGAAAGGCATGTCGGGATTCCCCCTCAGCGCGGGCTTCTCGGACCCCAACGGCTTCCCGACCTGCCCCCGTCTATGCGTGCCGGGCCGGATAGTGCAGGTCCACCACCCGGTCGTCGGTCAGCTCGCCGCCCGGCGCCCAGACCTCGTACACGCCGCGTTCCAGACACTGAGCGCCGGTCGCGGCCACCGCGTCCGGATCCGGGCGGCGCAGCCGCAACCGCAGCCAGCCACCCTCCTCCCGCAGCACCAGGCACGGCGTCCCGCGCCAGGTCGCCGTGCGCAGCCGCCGGGCCGCCGCGTCCACCGGGTAGCGGGCCGCCCGGGTCATCGCCAGCACCCGGAACCCGCCCGGCTGGTCGGCCACCGCCTCGTACTCCGAACCCGCGTACGTGCCGACGAGCCGGGTCGAGCGCGGCGCCTCGCCGGTCGGCACGTACTCCTGATCGGCGGCCAGGCCGGGCACCGCGGCGAGCAGGTGCCGCCACTGCGGACCCGCCAGGCGCAGCCAGCCCCGCTGCTCCGCCTGGTAGGTGTAGAGCACCACCTCCACCCCCTCGGCCGGGTAGGCCAGCAGCGTGGCGTTCGCCGGCATCGGCAGGTCGGCGAACTCCCGGGTGACGAACTCCGGCACGAGCTGCGCGCTGCTCGGCACGAACCCGGTGCCCAGCACCGGCGGCCCGAGCCGGTCCCGGGGCGGCAACGCCATGAGCCCGCGGTGCGCCTCGCCCACCGGCACGTCGTAGTCGGCCGGGTCGGCGGCCCGCCAGCGCAGCGCGTACGCCACGTCACCGCCCTCGGAGTCGCCCCGCAGCACCGCCATCCCGGCCGGTGTCCGCAGGTGCGCCACGTCGTGCTCCCGGTAGCAGAAGCCGTGCGGCAGCCAGCCGCGCACGTAGCCGGCGAGCTGCCGGGCGGAGAGCACCTTCACCATTCGGGTGCCCGGCCGGATCACCGCCGAGGCCCGCACCGCGGCCAGCGTCGGGTCACCCGCCGCCCCCGGCTGCTGGCTGAGCCGGTGTACATACGCCCAACCCCGGTCCCGGTGCACCGGCATCAGCAGCGGCGCGTCCGTCTCGTCGGCCGTCCCGGGGCCCCCGTGCACCGCGTCCACCTCGGTCGCGTGCACGAACCGGCGCCACGGATAGCCGCCCCCGGGCCGGGGACACCACTCGAAGCCAGGTGCCTCGTCGGCGCTGAACAGCTCGTACGCCGCGCCCCGGGCGATCTCCTCGGCCGGGTGCACCCGGCCGGCGTACGTCACGCGCAACCCGGCCCGGTCGGAGGCGGGCCCACCGGCATGGTCGGTGACTGTCACTCCGGGACGCTAAGCCCGCCAGATGTGGGGCGTGTGAACGGCCGGTGGCGGTCCGGGAACGCCGGCCCGCGCCGGTGTGTGATGCTGGCCGCGATGACCGAGCAGACCGAGACCCGCAAGCAGCGCGCCGCCCGCCGGGCCGGGGAGTTCCCGCCCGCACCCGAGCCGCTGCCCGTACCCGTGCCGGACAGCCACACCCACCTCGACATCACCGTCGGCGAGTTCGGCACACCGCCGGGCGGCGCCTCCGGCGACGACCCGGTGGCCGCCGCGATCGCCGTCGCCGCCCGGGCCGGCGTGGACCGGCTCGTGCAGGTCGGCGTGGACGTCGACTCGTCCCGGTGGGGCGCCGACGTCGCCGACCGGTACGCAGCGGTGCTCGCCACCGTCGCGCTGCACCCGAACGAGGCGCCCCGGCTGGCCGACCTGGACGAGGCGCTGCGCGAGATCGATACGCTCGCCGGCCGGGACCGGGTCCGGGGCGTCGGCGAGACCGGGATGGACTTCTTCCGTACCGGCGAGGAGGGGCGGGCCGCGCAGGAGGAGAGCTTCCGGGCACACATCGCCATCGCGAAGCGGCACGGCAAGGCGCTGGTCATCCACGACCGCGACGCGCACGTCGACGTGCTGCGCGTCGTCGACGACGAGGGCGCCCCGGACACCGTGGTCATGCACTGCTTCTCCGGCGACGCCGACTTCGCCCGCGAGTGCGTCCGGCGCGGCTTCCTGCTCAGCTTCGCCGGCACCGTCACGTTCGGCAGCGCCGCCGCGCTGCGCGAGGCCGCCGCCGTCACCCCGCCGGAGCAGATGCTGGTGGAGACCGACGCGCCGTACCTGACCCCGATGCCGCACCGGGGACGGCCCAACGCCTCGTACCTGATCCCGCTGACCGTCCGCTTCCTCGCCGAGACCACCGGCGCCGACCTGGACACCCTCTGCGCCGCCATCTCCACCAACGGTGAGCGCGCGTTCGGCCCGTGGCGTTAAGAAGGGGCCCCTCCATATCGCGAGGCGTTAAGAAGGGGCCCTTCCTTCCCCTCGGGCGGGGGCGCTTACGCTACGGGGCGTGACCGGACTCCTCGGCCCGGCGGAGATCCGGGAACTCGCCGCGCGCCTCGGCGTCACGCCGACAAAGAAGCTCGGCCAGAACTTCGTGCACGACCCGAACACCGTGCGCCGCATCGTCACCACCGCCGGGCTGACCCCGGACGACGTGGCACTGGAGGTCGGCCCCGGCCTCGGCTCGCTCACGCTCGCCCTGCTCCCGGTCGCCGCGCACGTGCACGCCGTGGAACTCGACCCGGCGCTCGCCGCCGCGCTGCCGGAGACCGCCGCCCGCTTCGCCGGCGAGGCCGCCGGGCGGCTCACCGTCCACCCGGCCGACGCGCTGCGGGTCACCGCCGCCGACCTGGCCGACCCGGCGCCGACCGCGCTGGTGGCGAACCTGCCCTACAACGTCGCCGTGCCGGTCGTGCTGCACCTGCTCGCCGAGCTGCCCACACTGCGGCACGGCCTGGTGATGGTGCAGAAGGAGGTCGCCGACCGGCTCGTCGCCGGTCCCGGCTCCAAGGTGTACGGCATCCCGTCGGTCAAACTCGCCTGGTACGCCCGCTCCCGGGCCGCCGGCAAGGTCCCGCCGAACGTGTTCTGGCCGGTGCCGAACGTCGACTCCGGCCTGGTCGCGTTCACCAGGCGCGAACCGCCCCGGCCGGACGTACCCCGGAAGGCCGTCTTCGCCGTCGTCGACGCCGCGTTCGCGCAGCGCCGCAAGACGCTGCGCGCCGCCCTGGCCGGCTGGGCCGGCGGCGCGGACCGGGCCGCCGCGGCGCTCGCCGCGGCCGGCGTGGACCCGTCCGCACGCGGCGAATCGCTCACCGTGGAGCAGTTCGCCGCCATCGCCGCGTCGGCCCCCGACGGCTCCGCCGCCGAGCAGTAGGCTGGCGCCGTTGCCCGACCCCGCCGAGGAGCTGACCGTGCAGAAGCCGTTCGACATCCGCCCGCGTCCAGGGGAGCGCACCCGGTGACCGAGGCATGGCGACCGGAGGACGAGGACGGGCAGCGGCGCGGGGCCAGCGGCCCGGTCAAGGTGCGGGTGCCCGCCAAGGTCAACCTGCATCTCGGGGTGGGACCGCTGCGGCGTGACGGCTACCACGAGCTGAACACCGTCTACCACGCGATCTCCATCTACGACGAGCTGACCGCCCGGCGCGGCGACACGCTCACCCTCACCATGGAGGGCGAGGGTGCCGGGGAGCTGGCGCTGGACGACACCAACCTGGCGCTGCGCGCCGCGCACGCGCTCGCCGGCTACGCGGGCGTCGCCCCGCACGCCCGGCTGCACCTGCGCAAGCAGATCCCGCTCGCGGGCGGGCTCGCCGGCGGCAGCGCCGACGCCGCCGCCGCGCTCGTCGCCTGCGACACGCTCTGGGGCACCGGGCTGTCCCGCGACGAACTGGCCGGCATCGCCGCCGACCTCGGCTCCGACGTGCCGTTCCTCATCCACGGCGGCACCGCGCTCGGCACCGGCCGCGGCGAGACGGTCAGCCCGGTGCTCGCCCGCCCCACCTCCTGGCACTGGGTGGTGGCGATCGCCGACGGCGGCCTGTCCACCCCGGCCGCCTACCGGGAACTGGACCGGCTACGCGACGCCGGAGCCGCCGGCACCCCGCTGGGCAGCACCGACGCGCTGCTCGCCGCGCTGCGCCAACGCGACCCACGGGTCCTCGCCGCCACGCTCGGCAACGACCTCCAGGCCGCCGCGCTGACCATGCGCCCGTCGCTGGCCGAGACGCTCAAGGCCGGCGAGGCCGCCGGCGCGCTCGCCGGCATCGTCTCCGGCTCCGGACCCACCTGCGTCTTCCTCGCCGCCGGCGAGTCCGACGCGGGGCGGATCGCCGCCGAGCTGACCGCCGCCGGGGTGTGCCGGGAGGCCCGCGTCGCGCACGGACCGGTCGCCGGCGCCCGCGTGGTCTGACGCCCCGTACCCTTGACTCAGGCGTCCCGGGCCCCGGGACGCCTGAGTCGTGAAAGGTGGGGAATGGCCAACATCGTCAACCTGGACCGGGTGTCCAAGGGGTACGGCGCCGCCGGGCCGCTGCTCACCGACGTCTCGCTCGGCCTCGACGACGCCGACCGGGTCGGCGTGGTGGGCCTCAACGGCGCCGGCAAGTCGACGCTGCTGCGGCTGCTCACCCGCACCGAGGAACCCGACGACGGCCGCGTCACCCACCGCCGCGACCTGCGCGTCGCCTGGCTGCCGCAGCGCCTGGACCTGGCCCCCGACCTCACCGTGCGGGACGTCGTGCTCGGCACCGCCTGGCTCGGCGAGAGCATGGGCGCCGAGCACGAGTGGGCCGGCGACGCGGGCGTGCGCGCCATCCTCGACGGCCTCGGCATGCCCCACCTCGGCCTGGACACGCCGGTCGGCCCGATGTCCGGCGGGGAACGCCGCCGGGTCGCGCTCGCCGCGCTGCTGGTCCGCGACGCCGACCTGCTCGTCCTCGACGAGCCCACCAACCACCTCGACGTCGGTGGCGTCGACTGGCTGGCCCGCCACCTCGTCACCCGCAAGGGCGCGCTCGTCGTGGTCACCCACGACCGCTGGTTCCTCGACGCCGTCTGCACCACCACCTGGGAGGTCGCCGACCAGACCGTCCGGGCGTACGAGGGCGGCTTCGCCGCGTGGACGCTGGCCCGCGTCGAGCGGCAGCGCGTGGCCGCCGCCACCGAGGCCCGCCGGCAGAACCTGCTCCGCAAGGAGATCGCCTGGCTGCGCCGCGGTGCCCCGGCGCGCACCTCGAAGCCCAAGTTCCGCATCGACGCGGCGAACGCGCTCATCGCCGACGTCCCGGAACCCCGCGACACCATGTCGCTGCAACGGCTCGCCACCGCCCGGCTCGGCAAGCAGGTGTACGACCTCGAACACGTGCGGCTGCACGCCGGCCCGAAGGAGATCCTGCACGACACCACCTGGCAGGTCGGGCCCGGCGACCGGGTCGCGATCCTCGGCCGCAACGGCGCCGGCAAGACCACCCTGCTGCGGATGCTCGCCGGGGTGACCGGCCCCGACGGCGGGCGCTTCGCCGCCGGGCAGACCGTCCGGCCCGCGTTCCTCTCCCAGGAACTCGCCGAACTCCCCGGCCACCTGCGCGTGCTGGAAGCCGTCGAAGAGGTGGCCCGGCGCGTGCAGTTCGGCGACCGGGAGATCAGCGCCGCCCAGCTCGCAGAGATCTTCGGCTTCGACGACCGGCGGCTCTGGACCCCGGTGAGCGACCTGTCCGGCGGGGAACGCCGCCGCCTGCAGATGCTGCGGCTGCTCGCCGGGGAACCCAACGTGCTCCTGCTCGACGAGCCCACCAACGACCTGGACACCGACACGCTCGCCGCGCTGGAGGACCTGCTCGACTCCTGGCCCGGCACGATCGTGGTGGCCAGCCACGACCGCTACCTGATCGAGCGGGTCACCGACGTCGCGTACGGCATGTTCGGCGACGGCCGGCTGGTGCACCTGCCCGGCGGCGTCGACGAGTACCTGGCGCGCGCCGCCGCGGCCGGCGGCCCGGCGCCCGCCGACCTCACCCCGGCCACCGCGGCGCCGGAACGCGAGGGCATGTCCGCCGCCGAGGTACGCACCGCGAAGAAGGAACTCAACCGGCTGGAACGGCAGATCGCCAAGCTGGAACAGAAGGAGGCGGCCCTGCACGAGCAGCTCGCCGCGAACGCCACCGACTACGCCCGGGTCGCCGAGCTGGACGCACAGCTCAAGGAGGTACGGGCCGAGCGGGACCGCACCGAGGAGACCTGGCTGGCTCTGGCCGAGGAGCTGCCGGGCGGCTGACCTGCCGCCGGGGTGGGGGGTGTGCGGCGTCACTGACCGGCGTACGGGACAATCACCGGTGGAACCCTCGTCCGAACGGTCTTTTGGAGACGCAGAGATGGCCCACACCCCCGTCAACCACCCCGCGCGGCCGATCTACCGGGCGATCGGCGGGATCGTTGGTCTGTACTTCGTCGTCTTCGGCGGCCTCGGCGTCATCGCCAGCGCCGGTGGCGATTTCTTCGCCCAGGACGACACCAAGGTTCTCGGCCAGGGCACCAACATGGCGTTCTCGCTGGTGTCGGTGCTCGTCGGCGTCGTGATCCTGGTCGGCACCGCGATCGGCCGCAACCTCGACGTGGCGATCAACCAGTGGCTGGCCTACACCCTGATGGTGATCGGCCTGGGCTCGCTGGCGTTCCTGCAGACCGACGTCAACATCTTCAACTTCTCGATCATGACCGACGTCGTGGTCCTGACCCTGGCGCTGGTGCTCCTGATGGCCGGCATGTACAGCAAGGTCGGCTCCGACGAGGAGCACGAGGCCTGGCAGAAGGCCCGCCTGGTGCTCTGACCCCTCCTCGTACGAAGGCCCGGCGCGCCGCGCGCCGGGCCTTCGGTGTTTTCCGGACGCGAACGGACAACCCAGGCGACAATTGCCCCGAATCAGTCGCACGACTGGAGGGCACCATGGCGCACTTCCCGGTGAACCACCCCGCGCGGCCCCTCTACCGGGTGCTGTCCGGGCTCATCGGCCTCTACATCCTCGTCTTCGGCGTCTACGGCGTCTTCCTGACCTGGGGTGAAGGGCTGTTCGGCCGGGGCAGCAACTGGGCGCTGGGCCTGCGCACCAACCTGGCCTTCTCGCTGGTCTCGGTCGTCTTCGGCGCGGTCCTGCTGGTCGGCGCGTCCCGCCGCACCAATCTCGGCCACTACATGAACCTCACCGCCGGCGTGGTCTTCCTGGTCACCGGCATCCTGATGATGTCGGTGCTGCAGACCTCGGCGAACTTCCTCAACTTCTCGATGTCCACGGTCATCGTGTCGCTGCTGTTCGGGCTGATCCTGCTCGCCACCGGCCTGTACGACAAGGTCGGCACCGCCGAGCACGCCGAGGAGGAACGGCAGCGCCGCTACCACCCGATCGGCGAGCGCTGACGCGGCTGTTGCGCTGACGCGGCGTCAGCCCCGGGGGATCGGCCCGGGCTTCGACTCCAGGTGCGACAACCCGTTCCAGGCCAGGTTCACCAGGTGCGCCGCCACCGTCTCCTTGCGCGGCTTGCGCACCTCCAGCCACCAGCGCCCGGTCAACGCCACCATGCCCACGAGCGCCTGGGAGTAGAGCTCGGCGAGCTTCGGGTCGTACCCCCGGATGGAGAACTCGCCCGCCAGGATGTGCTCCACCTGGTGCGCCACGTCGTTCATCACGCTGCTGAAATTGCCGGTCGCCGACATCAGCGGCGACTCCCGGACCAGCACCCGGAACCCGCTGGTCTCCTCCTCGATGTAGGTCAGCAGCGTCAACGCGGCCTGCTCCAGCAGCTCCCGCGGATTGCCCGCGGTCAGCGCCGTGGTGATCCGGTCCAGCAGGGCCCGGACCTCCCGGTCCACCACCACCGCGTAGAGCCCTTCCTTGCCGCCGAAGTGCTCGTAGACCACCGGCTTGGACACCTTGGCGCGCGCCGCCACCTCCTCGATGGAGGTCGCGTCGAAGCCGCGCTCGGCGAAGATCTGCCGGGCGATCGAGATCAACTGCTCGCGCCGCTGCGTCGCGGACATCCGCACCCGGGACGGCTTCGCCGCCGGCGCGGGCCGCCGCCGGGCGCGGTCACTGCCGGGAACGTCGGTCACCCGCCCCATCCTGCCAGGCGAGGCGTACGCGGTCCGACCGGACGCCTCGTTGTCGTACGTACGTTCTACCCTCCGAGGGTGGCTCTCGGTGATCATTCGAACGCGCACGGCTCGTACCGTGGTCGAAAGCCGGAACTGCACGCCCAGGCGCTGGCTCTGCGGCGCGCCGGTTGTCCCGTCGGGGAGATCGCCGCGCGGCTCGACGTCTCCAAGTCGACGGCTTATCTCTGGACTCGGCACCTGCCGCTCGACCCGGCGTTGGTGCGGCGGCGTCGTCAGGCCGCGCAGCGGGCCCGATCTGATGCGCAGTGGGGCGCGCACCGGGCGGCACGCGACGCGGCCAGGGCGGAGACGGTCGCCGCGTCCGCCGAGTGGGTGCGAGGGCTGGGCTTGCGCGAACTGCTGCTGATCGGGGCGGCCATCTACTGGTGCGAAGGCGGCAAGGCCAAGCCGTGGCGCCCGCACGACTGCAGGATCAAGTTCGTCAACAGCGATCCGATGCTCGTGGCCCTGTTCCTGCGCTTCCTGGATGCCGTCGAGGTGCCGCCGGAGGATCGACGCTTCCGGGTCAGCATCCATGAGACGGCTGACGACGCGGCGGCGGTCCGGTGGTGGGCGGCGCGGGTGGGTGTGCCCGCTGATCGCTTTCAGGCCACCACCATCAAGAGGCATCGTCCACAGACGACACGGAAGAACGTCGGAACCGACTATCACGGCTGCCTGACCATCCATGTGGTGGGCGGGAGCCGGCTCTACTGGAGGATCGAGGGGATCATGAAAGGAATGAGCAATGAAGATCCACCACGTGACCGGTAAGGTGTAGGCAGCCGGCGGGCAGCTTGCCTTTTGCCCGTTTTCGACCATCCCGGGTCGTCTAATGGCAGGACGTCAGGTTTTGGTCCTGATTATAGGGGTTCGAATCCTCTCCCGGGAGCTTCTGCTGTTTGCCCTCCCACGGGTGGTTAGCATGACCGCGAGACTGTCGCCGTCCCGACGGGAGAGCCACGTCGTGTCCCAGCCCCACCTCCGCACCGTTGTCGTGCTCGCCGCCGGTGAGGGCAAGCGGATGAAGTCGTCCCTGCCCAAGGTGCTGCACCCACTGCTCGGCCGTACCCTGCTCGGTCACGTCCTCGCCGCGGCCGGGCCGCTGCGCGCGGACCGCACCGTCGTGGTGGTCGGCCACGGCGCCGACCAGGTCCGGGCGCACCTGACCGACGTGGCCCCGGCGGCGACGCCGGTGCTCCAGGAGCGCCAGCTCGGCACCGGGCACGCGGTCCGCATCGCGCTGGACGCGGTGCCGGACGCGACCGGCACCGTCGTGGTGATCAACGGGGATGTGCCGCTGCTGCGGCCGGAGACGGTTCGGGCGCTCGTCGAGGCGCACGAGGAAGCCGCCGCGGCGGCGACGGTGCTGGCGGCCGAGGTGCCGGACCCGACCGGCCTGGGCCGGATCGTGCGGGACGTGCAGGGGCACCTGGAGCAGATCGTGGAGGAGCGGGACGCCTCGCCCCAGCAGCGCGCGCTGCGGGAGATCAACGCGGGCATCTACGCGTTCGACGCGGCCCGGCTCCGGGAGGCGCTGGGCAAGCTCTCCACCGACAACGACCAGGGCGAGGAGTACCTGACCGACGTCTTCGCGCTGCTGCGCGACGCCGGGGAGCCGGTGGCGGTGCACTGCGCCGCCGACCACGTGGAGACGCTCGGCTGCAACGACCGGGTGGAGCTGTCCGCGCTGCGGCGGCTGCTGCGGGACCGGGTGAACGAGGGCTGGATGCGTACCGGGGTCAGCATCCTCGACCCGCACACGACGTGGATCGACGTGACGGTGACCGTGGAACGGGATGCGGTGATCGACCAGAACACGCAGCTCCAGGGCGCCACGGTGGTCGGCGCGGGCGCGCTCGTCGGCCCGGACACCACGCTCGTGGACACGGTGGTGGGCGCGGGCGCGAGCGTGGTGCGCTCCCACGCGCTCGGCGCCGAGGTGGGGCCGGAGGCCAGCGTGGGGCCGTACGCGTACCTGCGGCCGGAGTCGCGGCTGGGCCGCAAGGCGAAGGTCGGCACGTTCGTGGAGACCAAGAAGACGTCGATCGGTGAGGGCTCGAAGGTGCCGCACCTGTCGTACGTGGGGGACGCGACGATCGGCGACCACAGCAACATCGGCGCGGCCACCGTCTTCGTCAACTACGACGGGGTACGCAAGCACCACACCACCATCGGCAGCCACGCGCGTACCGGAGCGGACAACATGTTCGTGGCGCCGGTGCGGGTCGGCGACGGCGCGTACACGGCTGCGGGTTCGGTGATCACCGGGGACGTGCCGCCGGGCGCGATGGCGGTGGCGCGGGGCCAGCAGCGCAACGTGGAGGGCTGGGTGCTGCGCAAGCGGGCCGGCACGGAGGCCGCGGAGGCGGCGCGGCGGGCCGGTGAGGATGCGCCGGAGTCGGGCGCAGCCGCAAGGGAAGGTGACTGACTCCACGGGGATCGGCGGGCCGTGGGTGGATCGCTGAACCGGGGGCATACTGCAACCGAACACTCCCCGGCCTCACCGCCGCCGGGCACCACCGACATACGGGAGCAGACGGGCCCATGGGCAGCATCGTCGCCGAAAACCGCAAGAGCCTGATGCTCTTCTCCGGGAGGGGTTTTCCGGAGCTGGCCAAGGAGATCGGTGAGGTGCTCGGCGTCGCGCCGACGCCGGCCGACGCGTACGACTTCGCCAACGGCGAGATCTTCGTCCGGTACAAGGACTCGGTTCGTGGTTCGGACGCCTTCGTGGTGCAGTCCGTGACGCACGGCGTGAACACCTGGGTCATGGAGACCCTGATCATGGTCGACGCGCTGAAGCGCGGTTCGGCCAAGCGGATCACCGTGGTGCTGCCGTTCTACCCGTACGCGCGGCAGGACAAGAAGCACCGCGGCCGGGAGCCGATCTCGGCGCGGCTGATCGCCGACCTGCTCAAGACGGCCGGCGCGAACCGCATCCTGACCGTCGACCTGCACACCGCGCAGATTCAGGGCTTCTTCGACGGCCCGGTGGACCACCTGTTCGCCATGGACGTGCTGGCCGAGTACGTGGAGCACAAGTACGCGGGCCGCCCGATGACGGTGGTGGCGCCGGATTCGGGCCGGGTACGTGTGGCGGAGCGCTGGACCGACCGGCTGGGCGGCTGCCCGCTGGCGTTCATCCACAAGACCCGCGATCCGCTCAAGCCGAACCAGGTCGTGGCGAACCGGGTGGTCGGTGAGGTCGAGGGCCGGGTGTGCCTGATCGTGGACGACATGATCGACACCGGCGGCACGATCACCAAGGCGGCGGACATCCTCAAGGAGCAGGGCGCGGCGGAGATCGTGGTCGCCTCGACCCACGCGCTGCTGTCCGACCCGGCGACGGAGCGGCTGAAGAACAGCCCGATCAGCGAGGTCGTGGTGACGAACACGCTGCCGCTGCCGTCGGAGAAGCAGTTGGACAAGCTGACCGTGCTGTCGATCGCCCCGCTGCTGGCGCGGGCGATCCGGGAGGTCTTCGACGACGGTTCGGTGACCACCCTGTTCGGTGGCCTGAGCTGAGGAGTGCCGGTCCGGTCGCCGGTGTTCCGGCGGCCGGGCCGATGCCCTGCGGAACCGGCGGCGCGGTGATATGGGGGACTGCCGGAGAGCCGGGAATTCCCTCGGGTAGACTGGTGCGGTTGCCACGGCGAGGGTGCCCGGCGGGCTGCTGACAAGCACCGCACGGAGGCGCCGTCATCGACGCGGTGCTCCGGGCGGTCGTTCATGACCCTAGCCCCAGCGAGCCCCTCGCCCCAGCACCGCCAGACGACAAGCCGCCGCAGCGAAGCATCAGGAGTTTCCCCGTGTCCGAGGTAAAGATCAGCGCCGAGCCCCGTACCGAGTTCGGCAAGGGTGGTGCCCGTCGTACCCGCCGGGCCGGCAAGGTGCCCGCCGTGCTGTACGGCCACGGCGAGAAGCCCAAGCACATCGCGCTTCCGGCGCGGGAGTTCGCTGCCGCGATCCGTAAGGGCGGCGCGAACCAGCTCTTCGCGATCGAGGTCAGCGACGGCACCCAGGTGCTGGCGCTGCCGAAGGCGATCCAGCGTGACCCGATCAAGGACACCTTCGAGCACGTGGACCTGCTGCTGGTCCGCCGGGGCGAGAAGGTCACCGTCGAGGTCCCGGTCCAGCTGACCGGTGAGGCCGCCAAGGACACGCTGATCGTGCACGACCACGACACGCTGTCGGTGACCGCCGACGCGACCAAGGTGCCGGACCACCTGGAGGCGTCGATCGAGGGCGCCGAGCCGGGCACCACGATCACCGCCGCCGACGTCGAGCTGCCGGCCGGCGTCGAGCTGGCCACCGACGAGGAGACCGCTGTCGCCTCGGTGACCGCCGCTCCGACCGCCGAGCAGCTCGAGGCCACCCTCCCCGAGGTCGAGGAGGCCACCGAGGAGGCCGAGGCCGAGGTCGGCGAGGAGACCGCCGAGGGTGCCGAGGGCGCTCCGGCCGCCGAGGGCGAGGAGGCCCCGGCCGAGGCGAAGACCGAGGCCTGACCGGTCCGCAAGGCTGTGCGACAGGCGTCCCCGGTTCCCGGGGGCGCCTGTCGGCGTATCGGGACGGCTGGTCGGGGAAGGCGAGCGGGAAGGGGCGTCGGGTGACGGACGAGGCGGGGCCGTGGCTGGTGGTCGGCCTGGGCAACCCCGGCCGGGAGTACGCGGGCAACCGGCACAACGTCGGGTTCATGGTGGCCGACCTGCTGGCGGCCCGGGTGGGCGCGAAGTTCGGGCGGCACAAGCGCGCGATGGCCGAGGCCGCGGAGGGGCGGCTGGGGTTCGGCGGGCCGAAGCTGGTGCTGCTCAAGCCGTTGACGTACATGAACCTCTCCGGCGGCCCGGTGGCCGGGTTGGCGCAGTTCCACAAGATCCCGCCGGCGCACGTGATCGCGGTGCACGACGAGCTGGACATCCCGTACGGGCAGGTGCGGGTGAAGTGCGGCGGCGGCGAGGGCGGCCACAACGGTCTGCGTTCGATGTCGAAGTCGCTCGGCACGAAGGACTACGTGCGGGTGCGGTTCGGCATCGGCCGGCCGCCGGGCCGGCAGGACCCGGCTGACTACGTACTCTCGGATTTCTCCCCGTCGGAGCGCAAGGAGCTGGAGTTCCTGGTGGACCGCGCGGCGGACGTGGTGGAGTCGGTGGTTCTCAAGGGCGTGGAGCCGACGCAGAACCTGTACCACGGGGGCTGAGCAGTGGCCGGGGACCGAAGGGCGGGCGACGGGAGCATCATGGGCAGTCCTCCGATGATCGACGGCGGCTTCGCCCGGTGGCTGGCGTCGCGAGCCGGTCAGGCGCTGACGGCGTTGCGGACGGAGATGGGGTTCGCCGACGCGGGCGCGCTCCGGTCGGCCGGGGACAAGGTCTCGCACGATCTGATCCGCACCGAGCTGGCGAAGTGGCGGCCGGCGGACGCGGTGCTGTCGGAGGAGGACGAGGGTTCGCGGCTGGCCTGGACGGCGGAGGTGACGGACGCGGCGTTGTCGCGCCTGAACGCCGACCGGGTCTGGATCGTCGATCCGCTGGACGGCACCCGGGAGTACGCGGAGGAGGGGCGCTCGGACTGGGCGGTGCACGTGGCGCTCTGGTCGCGTCACGCGTCGACGCCGCACGGTCTGGTCGCGGGCGCGGTGGGCCTGCCGGCCCAGCACCGGGTGCTCGGCACGGACCATCCGCCGGCGTATCCGCCGATGACAGTGGAGGCGGCCGTGGGCGGCGGCCGGCGGGTCATCCGGTTGGCGGCCAGTCGTAGCCGTCCGCCGGTTTTCCTGTCCGATCTGGCAGAGGACGTCGGCGCTCATCTGGTCCCGATGGGCTCGGCGGGCGCGAAGATCGCCGCCGTGGTCACCGGCGAGGTCGACGCGTACATCCACGCGGGCGGTCAGTACGAGTGGGATTCGGCCGCTCCGGTCGCTGTGGCGACGGCCACCGGTCTGCATGCTTCCCGGATCGACGGTTCTGCGCTGAAATACAACGGGGCCGACCCGCGTCTACCGGATCTGCTGGTCTGCCGCAAGGATCTCGCGAGTCGGTTGCTTGCAGCGTTGCAGCGGCATTCCGGGTAACCTGAGCGTTCTTCTTCACGAGTCCGACCTGAAAGGTCTGGAATCCGATGTACGGATCCGTGCGAATCGAGTTCGTGTCATGACGTCCCCCGCCGCGTACCAGGTGTCGCACCTCGACGCCCTTGAGGCGGAGAGCATCTTCGTGATGCGCGAGGTGGTCGCCGAGATGGAGCGGCCGGTGCTGCTCTTCTCCGGCGGCAAGGACTCGATCGTGATGCTCCGGTTGGCCCAGAAGGCGTTCGCGCCGGCCAACATCCCCTTCCCGGTGATGCACGTGGACACCGGGCACAACTTCCCCGAGGTGCTCGACTACCGCGACCAGCGGGTGGCCGAGCTGGGCCTGCAGCTGATCGTGGCGAGCGTGCCGGAGGCGCTGAACAAGGGCCTGGTCCGCGAGTCCGCCGACGGCATGCGCAACCGGATCCAGACGCCGGTGCTGCTGGAGGCGGTGGAGAAGCACCGCTTCGACGCGCTGTTCGGCGGCGCCCGGCGCGACGAGGAGAAGGCGCGGGCCAAGGAGCGGGTGTTCAGCTTCCGCGACGAGTTCGGCCAGTGGGACCCGAAGAACCAGCGTCCGGAGCTGTGGGCGCTGTACAACGGCCGGCACCACCCGGGCGAGTCGATCCGGGTGTTCCCGCTGTCGAACTGGACCGAGCTGGACGTGTGGCACTACATCGCGCGGGAGCGGATTCCGCTGCCGTCGATCTACTACGCGCACGAGCGCGAGGTGATCGAGCGCGACGGCATGCTCTACGCGGTGAACGAGTTCTTCCGGGCCCGCGCCGGTGAGCAGCCGTTCAAGGCCCAGGTGCGGTACCGGACCGTGGGTGACGCCTCCTGCACCGCGGCGGTCCGGTCGGACGCCGACACGGTGGAGAAGGTGATCGAGGAGGTGGCCGCCACGCGGATCACCGAGCGCGGCGCGACCCGTGGTGACGACCGGGTCAGCGAGGCCGCCATGGAGGACCGCAAGCGAGAGGGCTACTTCTGATGAGCGTCGAGACCCTGGCGCCGGCCGAGAGCGACACCGCGCGGCCGATGGACCTGCTGCGGTTCGCCACCGCGGGCAGCGTCGACGACGGCAAGTCGACGCTCATCGGCCGTCTGCTCTACGACACCAAGTCGCTGTTCACCGACCAGCTCGCCGCCGTCGAGGCGGTCAGCGCGGCGCGTGGCGACGAGTACACCAACCTGGCGCTCCTCACCGACGGCCTGCGCGCCGAGCGGGAGCAGGGCATCACCATCGACGTGGCGTACCGCTACTTCGCCACGCCGCGGCGCAAGTTCATCATCGCCGACACCCCCGGGCACATCCAGTACACCCGGAACATGGTCACCGGCGCCTCCACCGCCGACCTGGCGCTGATCCTGGTGGACGCGCGTAAGGGCCTGGTGGAGCAGTCCCGCCGGCACGCGTTCCTCTGCTCGCTGCTGCGGGTGCCGCACCTGGTTCTCTGTGTCAACAAGATGGACCTGGTCGACTGGTCGCAGGAGGTCTACGAGCGGATCGCCGACGAGTTCACCGCGTTCGCGGCGAAGCTCGACGTGCCGGACCTGACTGTGGTGCCGGTCTCCGCGCTCAAGGGCGACAACATCGTCACCCGCTCGGAGAACATGCCCTGGTACGAGGGTCCGTCGCTGCTGCACCACCTGGAGCGGGTGCACATCGCCTCCGACCGCAACCTGGTCGACGTGCGGTTCCCGGTGCAGTACGTGATCCGGCCGCAGTCCACCACCGTCACCGACTACCGGGGCTACGCCGGGCAGGTGGCCTCCGGTGTGCTCAAGCCGGGCGACGAGATCATGGTGCTGCCGTCCGGCTTCACCAGCCGGATCGCGGCGGTGGAGACCGCCGACGGCCCGGTGGACGAGGCGTTCCCGCCGATGTCGGTGACGGTCCGGCTGACCGACGAGCTGGACATCTCCCGCGGCGACATGATCTGCCGGCCGAACAACGCCCCGATGGCCGTGCAGGACATCGAGGCGATGGTCTGCTGGATGGACGAGACCCGCCCGTTGCAGGTCGGCGGCAGGTACGCGATCAAGCACACCACCCGCTCGGCGCGGGCGATCGTGCGGGGCCTGCACTACCGGCTGGACATCAACTCGCTGCACCGGGACGAGACGGTGGGCGAGTTGAAGCTCAACGAGATCGGCCGGGTCCGGCTGCGCACCACGGTGCCGCTGCTCGCCGACGAGTACCGCCGCAACCGCACCACCGGCGGCTTCGTGATCATCGACGAGGCCACCAACCGTACGGTCGGCGCCGGCATGATCGTCGAGGCCGGCTGACCCCCTGCTTCGTAAGGAAGGGCCCCTTGTTAACAGCGCGCTGTTAACAAGGGGCCCTTCCTCTACCGCAGGCGTTAATAAGGGGCCCTTCCTTACACCCTCAGCCCAGGCGGGTGACGCCGTCGGCCGGGAGGACGGTGAGCGTGCCGGGGGCGGTGAAGCCGCGCTTCGCGTACGCCTCGGTGACGGCGGCGGCCACCGGGTCGGCGGCCTCGGCGTCGACCAGGGCGAGCACGCAGCCGCCGAAACCGCCGCCGGTCATCCGCGCGCCGTACGCCCCGGCGGACAGCGCCGCCTCGACCGCGGTGTCGATCTCCGGCACGGTGATCTCGAAGTCGTCGCGCATGGAGGCGTGCGAGGCGGTCAGCAGCGGACCGGTGTCGCGGACCCGGCCGGCGCGCAGCAGCGCGACGGTGTCGAGCACCCGCTGGTTCTCGGTGACGACGTGCCGGACCCGGCGGCGGGTCTCGTCGTCGTCGAGGCGGGCCAGCGCGGCGTCGAGGTCGGCCACGTCGACGTCGCGCAGCGCGGTCACCCCGAGCGTCGCGGCGGCCCGCTCGCAGCTGCGGCGCCGGGCCGCGTACTCGCCGTCCGCGTGCCGGTGCGGCGCCCGGCTGTCGATCACCAGCACGGCCAGCCCGGCGGCGTCCAGGTCGAACGGGATCTGCTCGACCTCCTCGGTGCGGCAGTCGAGGAACAGGGCGTGCCCGGCCCGGCCGCGGATCACGGCGGACTGGTCCATGATCCCGGTGGGCGCGCCGACGTAGTCGTTCTCGGCCCGCTGGGCCAGCCGGGGCCACGCCTGCGCGGGCAGGTCGAGGCCGCCGAGGTCGACCAGCGCGGCCAGCACCGCCGACTCGATCGCGGCCGACGAGGAGAGCCCGGAGCCGACCGGCACGTCGGAGGCGACGGCGAGCCGCGCGCCCGGCACGTCGTGGCCGGCGGCGCGCAGCGCCCACACCACCCCGGCCACGTAGGCGGCCCAGCCGTCGACGCCGCCGGGCTCGTCGGCCTCCGCCGCGCCGAACTCGACCGGCTCGTCGTCCAGCTCCGACCAGACCGTCCAGCGTCCGTCCGGGGCGGGCGCGGCGGCGACCACGGTACGCAGCGGCAGCGCGAAGGGCAGCACGAAGCCGTCGTTGTAGTCGGTGTGCTCGCCGATCAGGTTGACCCGTCCGGGTGCCGCCCAGCGGCCGGCCGGCTCGGCGCCGTACCGCTGCCGGAAGCCGGCGGTGGCGCGGTCGGCGACGGTCATGAGGGCTGCCCCGCGACGTGGGCCCGGTAGAACGCCCAGGCGTCGCCGACCATGTCGTGCAGGGTGGGCTTGGCCGGCGTCCAGCCCAGCTCGTCGCGGGCCAGCGCGGAGGACGCGACCAGCTCGGCCGGGTCGCCCTCGCGGCGGGGGGCCACCTCGACCGGCACCGGGTGGCCGGTGACCTCGCGGACCACGTCGACCACCTGCCGGTTGGTGAAGCCGTTGCCGTTGCCCAGGTTGTAGATGCGGTGCCGGCCCGGGGTGGCCGCGTCGAGCGCGAGCAGGTGGGCGCGGGCCAGGTCCTCCACGTGGATGTAGTCGCGTACGCAGGTGCCGTCGACAGTGGGGTAGTCGTCGCCGAAGAGCTGGAGCTTCTCCCGCCGCCCGGCGGCCACGTCGAGCGCGATCGGGATGAGGTGCGTCTCCGGGGCGTGCCGTTCGCCGATGGCCAGCCCGTCGCGCAGGTACGCCCCGGCGACGTTGAAGTAGCGCAGCGAGACGGCGGCCAGGTCGTGCGCGATCGCCTCGGAGGTGAGCGCCATGTCGACGGCCAGCTTGGTCGCGCCGTAGGTGCTGGTGGGGGCCTTGACGGCGGTTTCCGGGATGGGTAGTTCGGTGGGGTTGCCGTAGACGGCGGCGGTGGAGGAGAAGACCATCCGGGGCACCCGGGCGGCGCGGACCGCGTCGATGAGCGCGATCGAGCCGACGGTGTTGGTGTGCCAGTACAGCTCGGGCCGGATCATCGACTCGCCGGCGGCGATGAGGGCCGCGAAGTGCAGCACGCCGTCGTACCCGGCGTCGGGGGTGAGCACCCGGGCGGCCTCGTGCACCGGCAGGTCGACGTGGGTCGCCTCGGGGGCGAGGGCTTCCCGGTGACCGGTGCGCAGGTCGTCCAGCACGGTCACCTGGTGGCCGTGGTCGAGCAGCATCCGGGTCACCACGCTGCCGATGTAGCCGGCGCCGCCGGTGACGAGCAGTTTCACGTCGGTCGTCCTCCTGCCTGGGCCGCGTCCCGCGGCCTTCCCGCGATCACCCTACGGCCGGGGGCGGTGTCGCGGCTGTCGAGTTGAGCCCGCCTCCATTCCATCACAATCCTTCATGACTGAACAGATCCGAACATCGGCCCGAGCGTACGGTGGCCGCTGTCTACCATCCTTCTCATGCGGGAGGGTGGTGGTCCCGGGCCCCGGCGGCGTCCGCCGGGGCGGCTCCGACGCGAACCCGGCCCGCTGGCCCGCACCGTGGCCCGCCTCGTGGTGCGGGCCGCCGACGGCGCCACCCGCCTGGTGACCGACCTGCTCGGCGCCAGCCCGGTCGCCGGCCGGGAGCGGATCAGCGAGGCCGAGCTGCGGGACCTGGTCGCGGCGAACACGCTGCTCGACGCCGACGAGCGCCGGATCATCGACGAGGTGCTGCTGGCCGGCGCCCGGCTCGTCCGCGAGGTCATGGTGCCCCGCACCGAGGTGGTCTTCCTCAGCGCGGCGCTGCCGCTGGCCCAGGCGCGGCGACTGGTCCGGGACGACCCGCACACCCGCTACCCGGTGGTCGACGGCACCCACGACGACGTGGTCGGCATGGTGCACCTGCGGGACGTGCTGCTGCGCCCGGAACCCGACCGGCCGCTGGTGGTCGGCGAGCTGACCCGCGAGGTGAAACGCCTGCCGGACAGCAAGCGCGTGCTCGCGGCGCTGACCGAGATGCGCCGGGAGGGCCACCACCTGGCCGTGGTCATCGACGAGTACGGCGGCACCGCCGGCATCGTCACCTGCGAGGACCTGGTCGAGGAACTGGTCGGGGAGATCCGCGACGAGGAGCACGGCCCGCCCGAACCGGAATCCACCGGGCTGCCCGCCGTCGTGGACGGCCGGCTCAACCTGACCGACTTCGCCGAACGTACCGGGGTGCCGCTGCCCGCCGGCCCGTACGAGACGGTGGGCGGGTTCGTGATGGCCGCGCTGGGCCGGCTGCCGGTGGCCGGGGACGAGGTGCCGGTGGCGCTCGACCCGGACGGCGGATCGGTCCCCGCCGATCCGGCCGGCTGGCTGCTGCGGGTGCTGGCGCTCGACGGCCGGCGGGTGTCCCGCCTGGCGGTCTCCGCCGCGCGGCTGCCCGAGCCCCGGCGTGAGGTGAACGGTCCGCTTCCGCCCGTACCCGCCCGATCCACCGGCCCGTCATGACGGACGCCGGGGCTTGCTGACAGAATTGCCGCCATGTCCGACGTACCCGCCCGCCCGCGCGTCTTCTCCGGCATCCAGCCGACGGCCGACTCGTTCCACCTCGGCAACTACCTGGGCGCGCTGCGGCACTGGGTGGCGTTGCAGGACAGCCACGACGCCTACTACTGCGTGGTCGACCTGCACGCGATCACCGCCGGGCACGACCCCAAGGTGCTCAAGCACCGCAGCCGGGTGGCCGCCGCGCAGCTGTTCGCGCTCGGCCTCGACCCGGAGCGCAGCACGCTGTTCGTCCAGTCGCAGGTGCCCGAGCACCCGCAGCTGGCCTGGGTGCTCGGCTGCATCACCGGGTTCGGCGAGGCCGGCCGGATGACCCAGTTCAAGGACAAGTCGCAGAAGCAGGGCAGCGAGCGGGCCAGCGTCGGCCTGTTCACGTACCCGATCCTGCAGGCCGCCGACATCCTGCTCTACCAGGCGAACGCGGTGCCGGTGGGCGAGGACCAGCGGCAGCACCTGGAGCTGTCCCGCGACCTGGCGCAGCGGTTCAACTCGCTGTTCGGGCGCACCTTCACGGTGCCCGCGCCGCACATCGTGAAGGACACCGCGAAGATCACCGACCTGCAGGACCCGACGGCGAAGATGTCGAAGTCGTCGTCCTCCCCGGCCGGCATCATCGACCTGCTGGAGGACCCGGCCCGCTCGGCCAAGAAGATCCGCTCGGCGGTCACCGACACCGGCCGCGAGATCGTCTTCGACGCCGAGGGCAAGCCGGGCATCAGCAACCTGCTCACCATCTACTCGGCGCTGTCCGGCCGGTCCATCGACGACCTGGTGGCCGCGTACGACGGCAAGGGCTACGGCGACCTCAAGAAGGACCTGGCCGAGGTGGTGCGCGAGTTCGTCACCCCGATCCAGGAACGCACGAACGGCTACCTGAACGACCCGGCCCAACTGGACAAGCTGCTCGCGCGGGGCGCGGAGAAGGCCCGCGTGGTGGCCGACGCGACGCTGCGTGCGGCGTACGAGCGGGTCGGTTTCTTCCCGCCGGTGCGGTTCGAGTAGCGGCCCGGGCGGAACGGGTGACGCAGCCGGAGGCCGGAGGGGTGGCGCGCGACGTGGCGGGCAATGACGCGGCGCCGGGCGGCGCGGACACGATCCAGATCGGGATCGCCGTCGACATCCCCGAGCCGTGGGGCGGGATGCTCACCCGCCGCCGGGTCGAGGCCGGCGACCCGGCGGCCGTCCCCGCGCACGTCACCCTGCTCGGGCCCACCGAGATTCCGGTACGCGCGCTGCCCGCCGTCGAGGAGCACCTGGACCGGGTCGCCGCCGCGCACCTGCCGTTCACGCTGCACCTGCGCGGCACCGGCACGTTCCGCCCGGTCACCCAGGTGGTCTTCGTGGCGGTGGCGGCCGGGATCAGCGAGTGCGAACTGCTGGCCGCCGCCATCAACTCCGCTCCCGAGCTGCGCCGCGAGCTGCGTTTCCCGTACCACCCGCACGTCACAGTGGCACAGGACGTGCCACCCGAGGTGCTCGACAAGGCGTACGAGGATCTGGCCGACTTCTCCGCGCTGTTCCAGGTGGAGGCGTTCACGCTGTTCTCGCACAGCGGGGCTACCCGGTGGCAGCCCCGGCGCGACTTCCGGCTCGGCGGGGCGAGCTGAACATTCGACCGGCCGGGGCTCCTCCGCCACGGGCGGAGATCAGCGAGGATGACGGGGTGAACGTCTTCGGCCGGATCGAGGCGGCGGTCGGGCGCCGCATCGACGCGGCCCGGGGCCGGTCGTCGGTCTTCGACCACGTGTGGCGGGCCGGGACGCTCTACGCCGACCTGCTCGCCGGGCGGCTCGCCGCCGCCATCGCGTACTACGGCTTCTTCGCCGTGTTCGCGCTCGCGCTCGTCGCGTACTGGGTCTTCGGCGCGGTGCTGCGCGACAACGAGGAGGTCAGCCGCGCGGCCGCCCACTTCCTCGAAGAGAACCTGCCCTTTCTCGACCCGGCGCAGATCGCCGAGAGCAGCAACACCGTCGGCGTGGTCGGCCTGGTCATCCTGGTGTTCACCGGCATCGGCTGGGTGGAGGCGATCCGCTCCTCGCAGCGGCTGATGTACGGCTTCAACCAGCAGCCCGGCAACCTGGTGATGCGGCGGCTGGTCGACCTGGGCGTGCTGGTCGCGGTCTTCGTGCTGCTGTTCGTCTCGGTCGCCGCCGTGGACGCGCTGGAGTCGCTGCTGCGTTTCCTGCTGCGCAGCACCGGCTCGGTGGGCCTGACCACGGTCAGCGCGGTGCTGAGCGTGCTCGTCAACGCCGTGCTGGCCGCCGCGCTGCTGCTCGCAGTGCCCCGGCTGCGGATGAGCCGGCGCCGGCTGCGACCGGCGGTGCTCGCCGTCGCGATCGGCATCACCCTGCTCAACACGGTGGGGCGTTACTACGTGGTACGCACCGAGCGGAACCCGGCGTACACGGTGGTCGCCACCGCCGTGGGCCTGCTGCTCTACCTCTACCTGCTCAACCAGTTGGTGCTCTTCGGCGCGGCGCTCGCCGCCACCAGCCCGTACGGCCGGGTGGTGGACCTGGCCGAAGGCGGCGCCCGGGAGGTGGACGTGGAGGCGGACGTGCTCGACGAGGAAACCGAACCGGGAACGCCGGGAGGGGCGGGATGAGCGCGCGGATCCGGATCGACGCCGCGTCGGCGGTGCCGCCGTACGAGCAGGTGCGCGCGCAGTTCGCGGCGCGGATCGGCGACGGGCGGCTGCCGGTGGGGACCCGGCTGCCCGCGGTCCGGCAGCTCGCGGCGGACCTGGGGCTGGCGGTGAACACGGTGGCGCGGGCCTACCGGGAGCTGGAGGCCGCCGGGCTGGTCCAGACGCGCGGCCGGCACGGCACGGTGGTCGCGCCGGGGCGGGACGACGCCGTCGACCGGTTGCAGCAGGCCGCCGCCGGGTACGCCGCCGAGGCGCGCCGCCTGGGCGTCCCGCCGGAGCGGGCGGTCGCCCTGGTCCGCGCGGCGCTGGACGCCGGCACGCGTGGCTGAGCGTGGTCCCCTGAGCGGGGAGAGTCGAGCCGATGCGTTCCCCGGGCGGATCCCGTCCGACGATGATGGGCCGGTGGGCGCACTCGTGACACTCGACCTGCCGGACGACTCGCCGATGCTCGGCCTGCCGTGGATCATCACGTTCGGCCCGCTCGGCGCGGACGACGAGTGGGAGCCGGTGGTCTGCGGCCCGTACGAGCGGGCGCACGCGCTGGCGCTGGCCGAGGCGGTGGTGGCCGAGGAGCAGTTGATGGCGGTGGTGGAGCCGCTGCTGCCCGCGCTCACGCCGGAGGAGATCCGGGGTGAGATCGCCGCCGCGCAGATCGCCGCCGAGGACGAGGCGGCCGAGATCGACCAGGCGGACCTGTACGGCGACTTCGAGGACGTCATCGACGAGGAGCTGGAACGGGCCGCCGAGCGCGAGCCGGAGCCCGAGCCGGCGAAGGCGCCCGACCGGGAGGAGATCCGGGCCGGGTTCGCCCGGATCGCCGCGCTGCTCACCGCCAAGGGCGGCTGAGGACGCTCAGCGCGGCGGCCCGTCGAGCACGCAGAACTCGTTGTCCTCCGGGTCGACGAGCACCACGAAGCCCTCCGCGCCGGTCTGCCCGACGTCGGCGCGCCGGGCGCCGAGCCCGATCAGTCGCTCGACCTCCGCCGTCTGCCCCTCGTCGGCGACCAGGTCCAGGTGGAGCCGGTTCTTGCCGCGCTTCGGGGTGCCGCTGCCCTGCAACCAGACGGTCGGGCCGGGCCGGCCGGGCGGCGGGTAGAGCTTCGCGTTGCCGTCGTCGCCCTGCGAGACGGTGTAGCCGAGGGCGGCGGACCAGAACCGGGCCATCCGGTCCAGGTCGCTGACATCGAGGGTGTACTGCGCCACGCGTGCGGTCATCCCCCGGTGGTACCCCGGGCTGCCGGGATGGACACCGGCCCCCCGGGAGCGGACTCCCGAGGGGCCGGGACCACCTCACCCCCCACCACAAGGGGTCGGCAGCCCAGCCGCCCGTCGGCGCGGAGCACAACGGACGGCCAGGTCGTTGGCGGGTTACCCGGCTCAGCGCCGTTCGAACCACGCAGCCGCGTCCACCGGCAGGACGTGCCCGTCGCCCCGCTCGGTGAGGTCGGCGCTCGCGACGAGCGGGCGGCCGTGGCCGCTCACCGTCACGTCGGCGCCGCTGATGTTGACCACACAGGTCAGCTCGGCGTCCCCGGCGGCGCGGCGGAACGCGAGTACGCCGGGCTCGGTCTCCAGCCAGGTGATGCCGCCGACCCCGGCGAGCGCCGGGTGCTCGTGCCGGATCCGCAGCGCGGTCCGGTACAGCTCCAGCGTCGAGCCGGGCGCACCGGCCTGGGCGGCCACCGACAGCTCCCGCCAGGTCGCCGGCGCCGGCAGCCAGCTCAGCTCGCTGCCGTCGGGCCCGAAGCCGTACGGGGGCAGGTCGCCGCCCCACGGGATCGGCACCCGGCAGCCGTCGCGGCTCTCCCCGGTACGCCGGAACGCCGGGTCCTGGCGCAGCTCGTCGGGGAGGTCCAGCACCTCCGGCAGGCCCAGTTCCTCGCCCTGGTAGACGTACGCGCAGCCGGGCAGCGCGAACATCAGCAGCGCGGCGGCGCGGGCGCGGCGCAGGCCGACCTCGCCGTCGCCGTACCGGGTGACGTGCCGCTGCCGGTCGTGGTTGGACAGCACCCAGGTGGTCGGCGCGCCCACGATCGTGGACTCGGCCAGCGCCGTGTCGATCACCTTGCGGAACGAGTCGGCCGACCAGGTGGCGTCGAGGAAGTCGAAGCTGAACGCCTGGTGCAGCTCGTCCGGGCCGATGTAGCGGGCCAGCCGCTGCGGGGTCTCGGCCCACGCCTCGGCCACCGCCATCCGGCCGCCCGGGTAGCTGTCCAGGATCGGCCGCCAGGCGCGGTAGATGTCGTGCACCTCGTCCTGGTCGAAGTACGGCAGCCGGCCCTTGCCCAGCAGCTCGGACTGGCGCCGGCCGGTGGTCATCGAGTTGAAACCGACGTCCGGCAGGCCCTCGGCCTTGATCATTCCGTGGGCCACGTCGATCCGGAAGCCGTCCACGCCCCGGTCCAGCCAGAAGCGCAGGACGTCCTCGAACTCGGCCCGCACCTCGGGGTGGCGCCAGTTCAGGTCGGGCTGGGCCGGGTCGAACAGGTGCAGGTACCACTGGCCGTCGACCACGCGCGTCCAGGCCGGGCCGCCGAAGATGCTCTCCCAGTCGTTCGGGGGCAGCTCGCCCTGCTCGCCCTTGCCGTCGGCGAACAGGTAGCGCTCACGCTCCGGCGAACCGGGGCCGGCGGCGAGCGCGGCGGCGAACCACGGGTGCGCGCTGGAGGTGTGGTTGGGGACCATGTCGACGATGATCCGCAGGCCGAGCGCGTGCGCGTCGGTGATCATCTCGTCGAAGTCGGTCAGGTTGCCGAACAGCGGGTCGACGTCGCGGTAGTCGGCCACGTCGTAGCCGGCGTCGACCTGCGGCGAGGTGTAGAACGGCGTCAGCCAGAGCGCGTCCACGCCGAGGTCGCGCAGGTAGGGAAGGCGCTGCCGGATGCCCTGGAGGTCACCGACCCCGTCGGCGTTCGCGTCGGCGAAGCTGCGGACGTACACCTGGTAGACGACCGCGGACCGCCACCAGTCGTCGTCGGCGGTCCGTGGCGTGGGGGTGGTGGCGGAGGTCATCGCTGTCGATTCCCGTTCTGTGGTGGCGCAGGGTGTCAGAGCAGAATGCCGCCACAGGCCTGCAAGAGTCAAGCATTCCTTGCGCAAGAAATGACAGCCATCACCCGCGCCGACCCTGCCCCCGTCTCCCGAATCCCGGGACGCCCACCCACCCCCACTGCCGCCGATCCGGTCGATCATGAGGTTGACGGCAGTCTCTGCCCGCTTTGTCCCCGCCAACTTCATGATCGCCGCGCCCTGAGCCGGGCGAGAGGGAGGGGGAGGGGAGTGCGGGGCGTCAGGCGGGGATGGGGAGGGAGGGGGAGGACGGGCTGGCGGGGCGCTGGCGCTTCGGGGGGTCGGCGGGGCGGGTCACCGCGGTCGAGCCGCGTACCACCAACTCGGGCCGGAACAGGTACTCGGAGTTCGGGGAGGGGTGGCCGTTGATCTCGTCGACCAGGGCCCGCACCGCCGCCACCGCCATGGCGGCCACCGGCTGGCGCACTGTGGTCAGCGGCGGGTCGGTGAACGCCATCAGCGGGGAGTCGTCGTACCCGACCACGGAGACGTCGTCGGGCACCGACAGCCCGCGCTGGCGGGCGGCCCGGATCGCGCCGAGCGCCATCAGGTCCGAGCCGCAGACCAGTCCGGTCACGCCGCGTTCGATGAGCCGGCCGGCGGCGGCCTCGCCGCCCTCGACGCCGAACAGTGACAGCTCGGTCAGCTCGGTCAGCTCGTCGGAGGTGATGTCGGTGAGGCGCCCCATCGCGGCCTTGTAGCCGGCGACCTTGCGCTGCACCGGCACGAACCGGTCCGGGCCGGTGATCAGGCCGATCCGGCGGTGCCCGAGCGCGACCAGGTGGGCGACCGCCAGTTCGGCGGACTCCCGGTCGTCGCAGGAGACGAACGGCGCGGGGATGCCCGGCGCGTACCCGTTGATCATGACGATCGGCAGCGGCCGGGCCAGCAGCGTGCGGTAGCGGTCGTGGTCCGCGGCGGTGTCGGCGTGCAGGCCGGAGACGAAGACGATGCCGGAGACCTGCCGGTCCAGCAGCATCTCCACGTACTCGTCCTCGCGGACGCCGCCCGGGGTCTGCGTGCAGAGCACCGGTGTGTAGCCGGTGGGGGCGAGCGCGGACTCGATGATCTGGGCGAACGCCGGGAAGATCGGATTGTCCAGCTCCGGCACGACCAGGCCGACCAGTCCGGCGCTGCGCTTGCGCAACCGGGCCGGACGTTCGTACCCGAGCACATCGAGGGCGGTGAGGACGGCCTGCCGGGTCTCGGGGGCCACGCCGGGGCGGTCGTTGAGCACCCGCGACACCGTGGCCTCGCTGACTTCGGCCTGTTGGGCGATGTCGGACAGTCGAGCGCGCATGTGCGGCACTTTAGCCCAACGGCAAAGTCTTGCGTACACTTCTGCAAGCCCTTCCATTCTCTGCAACCTCTTGCTAACGTCCCCGCAACATGCGAGAGCAGCGGCGCAGCACCCCTGTGCCGGTCAGCAAGAAATTTCAGAGGTTTCCACTGGCGGGCCGCCCTTCCCCCGGCGGGCCGCCATGACGACAGGAGTACCGATGCGCATCCGTACCGCGGGTGTGGTCGCCGTCCTCGGCCTGGCGCTCGCCGCCTCCGGCTGTGGTGACAGCGGCAGCGACGACAAGCCGGCCGCCGGCGAGTCCGCCAAGGCGACCGGCGGCAAGCTGGTCATCTGGGCCGACGACAAGCGCACGGCCGCCCTCAAGCCGTTCGCCGAGGAGTTCGGCAAGGAGAACGGCGTGACCGTCGAGGTCCAGGCCGTCTCCAAGGACCTGCAGACCAACTTCGTCACCGCCTCGCAGCAGGGCAGCGGCCCGGACGTCGTGGTCGGCGCGCACGACTGGATCGGCAACCTGGTCCAGAACGGCGCCATCGACCCGGTGCAGCTCCCGGCCGAGCAGAAGAGCGGCTTCAACGAGACCGCGATCAAGGCCGTCACGTTCAACGGCCAGCTCTACGGCGTGCCCTACGCCACCGAGAACGTCGCGCTGATCCGCAACACCGAGCTGGCCCCCGAGGCGCCGAAGACGATCGAGGACCTGGTCGCCACCGGCAAGAAGCTCAAGGCCGAGAAGAAGGCCAGCGAGATCCTGTGCCTGCAGTCCGGCCAGAACGGCGACGCCTACCACATCTACCCGCTCTACACCTCCGGCGGCGGCTACCTGTTCGGCACCACGGCGAACGGCGACTACGACCCGAAGGACCTGGGCGTGGGCAAGCCGGAGTCGATCGCTGCCTTCCAGAAGATCGCCAAGCTGGGTGAGAAGGGCGAGGGTGCGCTGAAGCGCTCCATCACCGGCGAGAACTCCATCGCCACCTTCACCGGCAAGAAGTGCGCGTTCCTGGTCTCCGGCCCGTGGGCAGTGGCCGACGCCAAGAAGGCCAACATCTCCTACGACATCTCCCCGGTCCCCGGCTTCGCCGGTGGCCAGGAGGCCCAGCCGTTCGTCGGCGTCCAGGCGTTCTACGTGGCCGCCAAGGGCAAGAACAAGGCCCTGGCCCAGGAGTTCGTCACCAACTACGTGACCAAGCCCGAGCTGGCCGTCGCGCTGTACAAGGCCGAGCCGCGCCCGCCGGCGCTGACCGCCGCCTTCGACCAGGTCAAGGGCGAGGACCCGGACCTGGCCAAGTTCTCCGAGGCCGGCAAGAACGGCCAGGTGCTCCCGGCGATCCCGGCCATGGCCGCGATCTGGGACCCGTTCGGCAAGGCGGAGGCCGCCATCATCGGCGGCGCCGACCCGGCCAAGACGATCACGGCCGCCGGCAAGACCATCCAGGGTCAGATCAAGTAATGAGCGCGCCGCTGTCCGGCCCGGGGTCTGCACCGCAGGCCCCGGGCCGGGAGCCCGCACGCCCCGGGCTCCCGCGCACGTCCCGTACCGCGCGGCAACACGCGCCGATCACCGCGACCGGCCTCGTCGTCAAGGTGGTCCTGCTCGGCCTGGTGGCCGGGATCGCGATCTGGGCGGCCTTCCCGCTCATCGAGGCCGAACACTGGATCGGGCTGGGCATCCTGGTGGCCACCACCGCCGGCCTGTTCTACCTCTACCTGAGCCGCCGGCACATTCCGGCCAAGTACCTGGTCCCCGGCACGCTCTTCCTGATCGCCTTCCAGGTCTTCCCGGTGCTCTACACCGCGAGCACCGCGTTCACGAACTTCGGCGACGGCCACCGCGGCAGCAAGGACGACGCGATCGTCGCCGTGCAGACCTCCTCGGTGAAGCAGGTCCCCGGCTCGACCGAGTACAACCTCACCATCGCCACGAAGGGCGACCCGGCGAGCGGCCCCCTGGTCTTCCTGCTCAGCGACCCGAAGACCAAGGACGTCTTCGCCGGCGACGCGGACGGGCTGCGCAAGCTGGACGCCGCCGACGTCGAGGTGAGCAGCCTCAGCGGCAAGATCACCGCCGCGGACGGCTACACCCTGCTGAACATCGGGCAGGCCAGCAGCCGCAGCGACGCCGTCACCGCGCTCATCGTGCCCACCGACGAGGGCGCCATCCGCTCCAACGGCCTCACCCGGGCCTACGAGGGCAAGGCGATCCGGGCGTACGACGCCGGCTGCGACTGCGTCAAGGACAGCGAGACGGGCAAGACGTGGACCGCCGACGAGGAGTCCGGCTCCTTCGTCGCCGCCGACGGCGAGCGTCTCGCCCAGGGCTGGAAGGTCGACGTCGGGCTGAAGAACTTCAGCACCGTGCTCACCGACCCGAACATCTCCGGCCCGTTCTTCGGCACGCTGGCCTGGAACTTCGCGTTCGCGATCGGCTCCACCGGCCTGACGTTCCTGCTCGGCATGGCCATCGCGCTCGCGCTGCACTCACCCCGGATGCGGGGTACCAACTTCTACCGGGTGCTGCTGATCCTGCCGTACGCCATGCCGTCGTTCGCCATGCTGCTGATCTGGCGGGACATGTTCAACACCGACTTCGGCCTGCTCAACAACCTGTTCGGGCTGGACGTCGACTGGTTCGGCGGCAACTGGTCGGCCCGGATCGCGGTGCTGCTGGTGCAGCTCTGGCTCGGCTACCCGTACATGTTCCTGGTGGCCACCGGCGCGTTGCAGGCCATTCCGCGGGAGCTGACCGAGGCGACCTCGGTCGACGGCGCGTCGC
>NZ_JAGPXP010000060.1:0-15018 GCF_018070485.1 Micromonospora sp. C41
GCCGTACACCGCGCCCTGGTCGACGCCGAACCCCCCCCCGGCCCACCCGGCGCCGCCGCAGCCGCCCCACCCGCAGCCGCCCGCCGCCCGGCCGGTCTCCACGCCGCCGCACCACCCGGCACACCCCGCCGCACCGGCCGCCCGGCCGGTCTCACCGCCGCCGCATCACCCGGCCCGGCCGGTGTCGCCGCCGCACGCCCCGCAGTACCCCGCCGCGCCGGCCGCCCGTCCCCTGCCACCACCGGCGGCTCCCGCCCCGGCCAAGCCGGCGCGGCCGCCGAAGCAGCGCCGGGGCAAGGCCGGGCCGCCGGTCGCGCCGCCGCCGGGCTGGCAGCAGCCGCCCAAGCGGACCCGCCGACGGCGTCGCTGGCCCTGGGTGCTGCTGCTCAGCGTCGCGTGCTGCTGCGGCCTGCCGCTGTGGTGGTTCCAGCCGATCTCCAGCCAGTACCCGGCCCGCGCCAGCCTCCCGGACCAGATCGACTCGATGCGGCTGCGCCAGGACGAGCGCAGCCAGGCCGCCGCCGAGGAGCTGAAGAGCCGGGTACGCGAGTCGAACCTGCTCGCCGAGGACACGTTCGCCGGTATCTACACGACGAGCGACGGCAAGCGGGTGACGTTGTTCGGCAGCACCGGCCTGCGGTTCAGCCCGGAGTCGGACGCCAAGGCGGAGATCGACCGCCTCGCCGGGGAGTACGCCCTGAAGGAGTCGGTGAAGGTGGAGACCGGCGTCCGGGGCCGGTACGCGCGCTGCGCGGTCGGCCGGGCGGACGGCGACTCGGTGGTGGTCTGCGCCTCGGCCGACCACGGCAGTCTGACCACAGGCGTGTTCACCCGGTTGTCCGTGGACGACAGTGGGCGGCTACTGAACGATCTGCGTCAGCGCGTGGTGGTGCCGAAGTCCTGACCGCTCAGGCGGTCTGCTCACCGGCGGCCTGGTCGGTGCGCTTCGGCGCGTAGCGCGGGACGTACTCCTGGCCGCTGAGCTTCTGGATCTCGGCCATCATCTCGTCGGTCATCGCGCGCAGCGACGTGCGGTCGTCGGGACGGCCGGTGAAGTCCAGCGGCTTGCCGAACTTGATGGTGATCTTGGCCCGGCCCGGTCGCGGGATCCGCGTACCGATCGGCTGGGCCTTGTCGGTGCCGGTCACGCCGACCGGGATGATCGGCACGCCGGCGGCGATGGCCAGCCGGACCGTGCCGGTACGCCCGCGGTAGAGCCGCCCGTCCGGCGAACGGGTGCCCTCCGGGTAGACGGCGACCAGGTCACCGGCCTTGAGCACCGGGATCGCCGCGTCGAACGCGGTGAGCGCGGCCCGCCCGCCGGCCCGCTCGACCGGGATCGCGCCCAGCCCGGTGAGCACGAACTTGGAGAAGCCGCCCTTGAGGCCGGTGCCCTTGAAGTACTCCGACTTGGCCCAGAACGCCAGGTGGCGGGGCACCACGGTGCCGAGCAGCAGCTCGTCGGCGACGGAGAGGTGGTTGCTGGCGAAGATCGCGCCGCCGGTCGCCGGGATGTGCTCCAAACCCTCCACGTGCGGACGGAAGGCCAACCGGAGCGCGGGCGCCACGGTGAGCTTGCCGATGGTGTAGAGCAGGGGCACGGGTCCTCCGGCGGTCGTACGTGAAACAGGCGCTGTCACGGTAGCCGACGCGGCCGTCCGTCACCGAGCGGGTGGCCCGCAGTCCACTCGCTGGGGCTGGGCCCTCCCCCACCACGGGGGCGGGGGAGGGCACCCGGTCCGGCTCAGACCTTCCGGACCGTCACTGTGACCCGCTCGCCGTCGCCGGCCTCGCCGGCGAAGCCGTCGAGCCCCTCGGCGAAGTCGATGCTGTCGGCCAGCACCTCCCGGGCCACGAACTCGGTGTACGCGGCGACCGCCGCGCGTACCTCCTCGGAGGCGGAGACGGCCACCGTGATCCGGTCCGACACGTCCAGGTCGGCGTCGCGGCGTGCCTGCTGCACGACCCGGACCACGTCCCGGGCCAGCCCTTCGGCGGCCAGCTCCGGCGTGACCTCGGTGTCCAGCACGACCACGCCCTCACCGCCTGGTAGCGGCGCGGAGTGCTCGGCGTCGGCGGCGACCAGGCGCAGCTCGTACTCGCCCTCGGCGAGCGTGACCCCGGCGGCGACCGGGGCGCCGTCGCGCAGCTCCCACTCCCCCGCCTTGACCGCCTTGATCACCTGCTGGACGGCCTTGCCGACGCGCGGGCCGAGCGCCCGCGGCACCACGGTGAGGACCTGCTGGCAGTACGCGGACACCTCGTCGGTGAGCACTACCTCCTTCACGTTGACCTCGTCGGCGACCAGGTCGGCGAAGGGCCGCAGCTGGGCGGCGACGGGCGAGGCCACTGTCAGCTTCGCCAGCGGCAGCCGTACCCGCAGGCCCTTGGCCTTGCGCAGGGACAGCGCCGCCGAGGCGACCGACCGCACGTTGTCCATCGCGGAGACCAGCTCGTGGTCGGCCGGGAACCCGTCCGCCCGCGGCCAGTCGGTCAGGTGCACCGACCGCTCGCCGGTCAGCCCGCGCCAGATCTCCTCGGCGGTCAGCGGCGCCAGCGGCGCCACCACCCGGCACAGCGTCTCCAGCACCGTCGAGAGCGTGTCGAACGCGTCCGCGTCGCCGGCCCAGAACCGGTCCCGGGACCGGCGCACGTACCAGTTGGTCAGCGCGTCCAGGTAGGACCGCACGGTGGCGCACGCGCCGGAGATGTCGTACGCGTCCATCTGCTCGCCGACGGTCGCCACCAGCTCGTTCGTCTTCGCCAGCACGTACCGGTCGAGCACGTGCGTGGAGTCGGTACGGCGACGCGCGGTGTAGCCGTCGGCGTTGGCGTAGAGCGAGAAGAAGTACCAGACGTTCCACAGCGGCAGCAGCACCTGGCGCACCGCGTCCCGGATCAGCGACTCGGTGACCGCCATGTCGCCGCCGCGCAGCACCGGCGAGGACATCAGCATCCACCGCATCGCGTCCGACCCGTAGGAGTCGAAGACGTGGTAGACGTCCGGGTAGTTGCGCAGGCTCTTGGACATCTTGCGGCCGTCCGAGCCGAGCAGGATGCCGTGGCTGATGCAGTTGCGGAACGCCGGCCTGTCGAACAGCGCGGTGGCCAGCACGTGCATGGTGTAGAACCAGCCGCGGGTCTGCCCGATGTACTCGACGATGAAGTCACCCGGGTAGTGGTGCTCGAACCACTCGCGGTTGGAGAACGGGTAGTGCACCTGGGCGAACGGCATCGAGCCGGACTCGAACCAGCAGTCCAGCACCTCCGGCACCCGGCGCATCATCGACTTGCCCGTCGGGTCGTCCGGGTTGGGACGGACCAGGTCGTCCACCGTCGGCCGGTGCAAGTCGGTCAGGCGTACGCCGAAGTCACGCTCGATGTCGGCCAGCGACCCGTACACGTCCACCCGCGGGTAGTTCGGGTCGTCGGAGCGCCACACCGGGATCGGCGAGCCCCAGAACCGGTTCCGGCTGATCGACCAGTCGCGGGCGTTGGCCAGCCACTTGCCGAACGAGCCGTCCTTGATGTGCCCGGGCGTCCAGTTGATCTGCTGGTTCAGCTCGACCATCCGGTCCTTGAACTTCGTCACCGCGACGAACCAGGACGACACCGCCTTGTAGACCAGCGGGGTGTCGCAGCGCCAGCAGTGCGGGTAGGAGTGGGTGTAGGTGTCCTGCCGCAGCACCACGCCCCGCTCCTTGAGTTCCCGGATCACCGGCTTGTTCACGTCGAAGACCTGCTCGCCCTGGTACGGCGGCACCAGCGCGGTGAACCGGGTGTGGTCGTCCACGGTCACGACGGTGGGGATGCCGGCGGCGTTGCAGACGTTCTGGTCGTCCTCACCGAACGCGGGGGCGAGGTGGGCGATCCCGGTGCCGTCCTCGGTGGTGACGAAGTCCGCGGCGAGCACCTGGTAGGCGTTCTCCCCGGCCGGCTCGACCAGGAAGTCGAACAGCGGCGTGTAGCGACGCCCGACCAGGTCCCGGCCGTACACCGTGCCGACCTGCTCGTACCCCTCCAGCTCCTTGGCGTACGCGCCGAGGCGCGCGGCGCCGACGACGTAGCGCTCACCGTCGCGTTCCAGCACCGCGTACTCGATGTCGGGGCCGACGGCGAGCGCCAGGTTCGACGGCAGCGTCCACGGCGTGGTGGTCCACACGCCCAGCTTCACCGGCCCGCGCAGCAGCTCGGGGGCGGCGTCGTCGGCGGCCAGCTCGAACCACACCGTCAGCGTCGGGTCGTGCCGGTCCCGGTAGACGTCGTCCATCCGGGTCTCGGTGTTCGACAGCGGGGTCTCGCACCGCCAGCAGTACGCCAGCACCCGGAAGCCCTCGTAGACCAGGCCCTTGTCGTGCAGGGTCTTGAAGGCCCACATGACGCTTTCCATGTAGTCCAGGTCGAGCGTCTTGTAGTCGTTGGCGAAGTCGACCCAGCGGGCCTGCCGGGTGACGTACCGCTCCCAGTCGTGCGTGAACTCCAGCACGGAGGTGCGGCAGGCGTCGTTGAACCGGGCCACGCCGAGGTCGAGGATCTCCGCCTTGGTGGTGATGCCGAGCTGCTTCTCGGCCACCACCTCGGCGGGCAGGCCGTGGCAGTCCCAGCCGAACCGGCGCTCGACGCGCCGGCCGCGCATGGTCTGGTAGCGCGGCACCACGTCCTTGACGTAGCCGGTGAACAGGTGGCCGTAGTGCGGCAGGCCGTTGGCGAACGGGGGGCCGTCGTAGAAGACGTACTCGTTCTCGCCGTCGCGGCCGGCGTCGCGGGCCTCGACGGACGCCTCGAAGGTCTTGTCGGCCGTCCAGTGCTCCAGGACCCGGCGCTCGACCGCGGGCAGGTCCGGGCTCGCCGGGACACCGGCGCCGGACGGGTCGTGCAACGGATAGGCCATCGCCTGTCGCTCCTCAGCAGCTCACTCGTCTGTGCTCTGCGAGGACGAGCCGGATCCGGTACGCCGTGACCGGCGTCCCGGGCGTGGCCCGCGGTACCACCCCGCTTGGCGGCCGAGGTGCGACCGCCCGCTCGTTGGCCGGCTGTGACGGGCCGTCCCGTCCGGTTCTACTGGGCCGGTCACCCGGCTGTTCCTCCGGAGGCTCACCGGTGATGGCCGGGTCGTCGCCTGTGCGTTCAAGCGTACTCGACCCCCTGCCCGCCGTGCCGCGCCGCCGGGTATTCCACTGCCCGGCGAGGTGTCAGCGGCGCGACGGGGCCGGGAGGGTGGTGGTCCAGAGCGAGGCGCCGGAGCGGTCCCGCAGGTGGACCGTCAGAGCCGCCGACGGGCCGTCGATCGTGACCTCGCCGAAGTGCTGGAAGCCCTCGGCCGGGGAGGTGTTGGCGCGCGGCGGGGCGTGCACGAACACCGCCTTCGGGCCGAACGTGCCGTCCAGCGCGTTCGGGCCGAATGCGCCCGCGTGCGCCGGGCCGGAGACGAACTCCCAGAACGGGCTGAAGTCCCGCACCGCCGCACGGGCCGGGTCGTAGTGGTGGGCGGCGGTGTAGTGCACGTCGGCGGTGAGGAACACCAGTCCGGTCACCCCGGCCCGGTGCGAGGCGCGCAGAACCTCGGCGAACTCCAGCTCCCGGCCGGCCGGCGCGCCGTGGTCGCCCTGCGCCACGCCCTCCTGGGCGTCTGCCCCGTCCGGCACCACCACGCCGATCGGCAGGTCGTTGGCGATCACCTTCCAGGTGGCCCGGGACGCGCGCAGCTCCCGGATCAGCCACTCCCGCTGCGCCCTGCCGAGCAGCCCCCGGTTGCGGTCGGCGTACGTGTTGCCGTCGTTCGGGTCCTTGTAGGTGCGCATGTCCAGCACGAACACGTCCAGCAGCGGCCCGTACGACAGCTTGCGGTACATCGGCCCGCCGGCCGGCACCGGCAGCCACTCGTGGAACGCCTGCCGGGCCCGGGCGGCGAGCACGTCCACCCGCTTCTCGCCGTACCGCTCGTCGGTCAGGATCTCCCCCGGGTACCAGTTGTTCACCACCTCGTGGTCGTCCCACTGGTTGATCTGCGGCACCTCGGCGGCGAACGCCCGCAGGTGCTCGTCGAGCAGGTTGTACGCGAACTGCCCCCGGTACTCGGCGAGCGTCTCGGCCACCTTGCTCTTCTCCGGCGTCACCAGGTTGCGCCAGGTGCGCCCGTCCGGCAACACCACGCTCTCGGTCAGCGGGCCGTCGGCGTACACGGTGTCGCCGCTGCACAGGAAGAAGTCCGGGCGGCGCTCCCGCATGGCCCGGAAGATCGCCAGCCCGTCGAAGTCGGGGCTGATCCCCCAGCCCTGCCCGACGATGTCGCCGGTCCACACGAACCGCACGTCACGCCGCTGCTGCCGCCCGGGGGCGGTGGCGAACGAGCCGGTCAGCGGCTCGCTGCACAGGCCGTGCCGGTCCAGGCTCTCCACCCGTACCCGGTAGTGCAGCCGCTGGCCCGCGGGCAGGCCGCGCAGGCGGACCTTGCCGGTGAGGTCGCCGGTGGGGTCGACCACCGGGCCGCGCACCAGGCGGGCGCCGCGCAGGTCCGGCCGGCGGCTCACCTCGACCAGCATCCGGCCGGGCCGGTCCGCGCGGGTCCAGACCAGCGCCGAGTCGGCGGTCACGTCGCCGCTCTGCACGCCGTGGGTGAGCAGCGGCCGGCCGCCGGGCCGCAGGCCGGGTGCGGCGGGCGCGCCGGGCGCGCCGAGCAGCGCGCCGCCGGCGACTCCGGCGCCGGCGACCAGGCCGGCGCGGAGCAGGGTACGTCGATCGATGTGCGTCATGGGTTCTCCCGGTCTCGGCAGTGTCGCCAGCCCGGTCTACCGGCCGCAGGTGGCCGGGAACTCCGGTCGAGGTGACCGGAACGTCAACGATTGTTGTCGGCCCGGCCATGACCACCGTCACACCGCAGGCGCGTCACGCCGCGCCCGCCGTGCCCCGTCCTCTGCGCGTACCCCAACCAACGAGGAGGCGGCGATGAGCCGGATGGACATGGCGGCGGTGGCGCCGGAGGCGTACCAGGCCGTGCTGGGCCTGGAGAAGTACGTCCGGACGAACGTGGACCACACCGTGCTGGAGCTGGTGAAGCTGCGGGCGTCGATGCTCAACGGCTGTGCGTTCTGCGTGGACATGCACAGCCGGGAGGCGCTGGGGGCCGGGGAGGACAGCCGCCGGCTGTTCGCGGTCGCGGCGTGGCGGGAGGCGCCGTTCTTCGACGAGCGGGAGCGGGCCGCGCTGGCCCTCACCGACGCGGTGACCCGGCTCGGCGAGCACGGCGTGCCGGACGACGTCTGGGACGGCGCGGCGAAGGTGTGGTCGGAGAAGGAACTGGCCGACCTGGTGGTGGCGATCGCCACCATCAACGTGTGGAACCGGGTCGCGGTGACCTGCCGGACGCAGCCGCCGGCGCAGGTCTGATCGCTGACACACGACGGCCCCGGTCCCGCCAGGAGCGGGCCGGGGCCGTCGGCGCGTCGGTCAGGCCAGCTCGGGGAACCAGAGCGCGATCTCGCGCTTGGCGCTGTCCGCCGAGTCGGAGGCGTGCACCAGGTTCTCCCGGTTCGACAGCGACAGGTCGCCCCGGATCGTGCCGGCGGCGGCCTTGCGGCCGTCGGTGCTGCCGATCATGGCGCGCACCACCTCGATCACCTGGTCGCCGGAGAGCACCAGCGCCACGAGCGGGCCGCTGGTCATGAACGTCTTCAGCGGCGGGTAGAACGGCTTGTCGACGTGCTCGGCGTAGTGCTGGTCGGCGAAGTCGCCGTCCATGGTCCGGCTCACCATCGCGTCGATCCGCAGGCCCTTGCGCTCGAAACGGGACAGGATCTCGCCCACCAGACCGCGGCGCACCGCGTCGGGCTTGATCAGTACGAGCGTCCGCTCGTCCGGGCTGCTGCTGGACACGCTGGTTTCCTCCTGCGCACTCAAACGGGGTCGGCTGGGTACGGTCAGCGTAGCGACCCGGTCCCGGCGCCGGCGCGGCGGCTGCGTCTTCCCTGGCCCGCCGTGGCGGCCTAGCCTGGCCCTGGAACCCCTGGGAGGTCCACTGTGGCGAATGGCGGGAACCGCACGATCGCGCCGGTACGCAAACTGATCGGCACGGTGCTGGGCACCGTCGCCACCTTCGTGACGGTGTTCGGGCTGGGCATGACCAGCTGGGCCATCGTGGCGCTCGGCGTCGCGCTGCTGGTGCTGGCGATCGCGCTGGCCACGGTACGCGGCGGCGGTCGCACCTGGGTGATCGGGCTGGGGCACGTGCACAGCGCCTCCGAACCACCCACCCAGTACGCGTTCGGCCGCTGCGAGCTGCAACTGGTGATCGACGCGCCCGGATTGCCGCCCCGGTCCAAGAAGATCATCGAGCCTCGGGTGCCGGTCGCCAAGTGGCCCTCACTCGGCCAGGCGCTGCCGGTCCGGGTGGCGCTGGACGACCAGCGGCACGTGCGCGTCCTCTGGGACGAGGTGCCCACCCACGCGGAGACCGCCGCCGCGGTGGCCGACCTGCCGCCCGAGTACGACACCCCGGACCCGCTGGACGAGCCGCTGATCGCGCAGGAGGCGCCGCCGTGGGCCGGGCGCGCGCCCGAGGACGACTTCCGCGACGACTACCCGCCCGCGCCGGAGGAGTACCTGGACGACGTGCCGCCCCGGGCCGAGGAGCGCGAGCCGGTGGTGCTGCACCAGAGCCCCAGCGGCCGGATGGTGCTGGAGGGGCAGCTCGTCGAACCGGCAGCCGCCGGCCCGCTCCCCCGCCGCGCCCCGGCACCCCGCGTCCCGGCCGAGGAGCCGATCGGCGCCCCGGCACCCGACAGCACGCGCGCCGAGGCGGCCGACACCATTCCCGTCGAGACCGTGCCCGACCCGATCGACGTGCCGCTGGACGACCCGGCGGACGCGCCCCGGCGCTCCGACACCCCGCCCACCGCCGAGGAACTGGACGAGGCCATCTTCGGCCCGTCCGCCTCGTCCGGCCCGGCGGACGCGGCCGAGCCGGACGGGCTGGGCAGCCCGATCAGCGGCGTCGGCATCACCCTGCTCGTCACCGACCTGGACCGGTCCCTCGACTTCTACCGCGAACTCGGCTTCGACGAGCTGGACCGGGGCGAGGGCAACGCCGTGCTCGCCTCCGGGCCGACCCGGCTGGTGCTGCGCCGGGTCACCGGCGCCGCCCCGATCAGCCGCCGGCTGGTGCACGTCAACCTCGAGGTGGACGACATCCAGGGCGCGTACGAGCGGCTGCGCGAATCGGGCGTCCGGTTCACGTACGCGCCGCGCGTGGTCAACCGGGGCACCAAGCTGGAGGTGTGGGCGGCGGCCTTCCGCGACCCCGACGGTCACGGCGTCGCCCTGACCCAGTGGCGCACCCTCGCCGAGGTGTAAGGAAGGGCCCCTTCTTAACGCCTCAGGTAGAGGAAGGGGCCCTTCTTAACACAACACCGCGCGGCACCGCGCCGCGCGCGACGGCGCTCAGCCGAGGATGACCCGCCGCACGTGCAGCGCGTACGCCCACACCAGCGCGAACATCACCCCGAGCGCGAACAGCGACCAGTGCAGCAGCCCGGAGAGCAGCAGCAGACCCTGAAGCACCGTGCCGGCGTGCCACGCCCACGGTCGGCGCATCAGGCCGGCCAGCACCACGCAGGCGACCGCCAGCGCCACGATCGCGCCGATCGCCGCGCCGCTCAGGTCACCGCCGACCACCCGGATCGGCTGGATGGCCAGCAGCAGCACCAGCGCCTCCAGCGCCATCGTGCCGGCGCCCAGTCCACGTACCGCCTTGTCCGGGTTCCGGAGCCCGGACCGCCGCTCGCCGCCCGCCTGCTCCGGACCGGCCTGGCCCTCCGGCGTGTCGCCGGCCGCCGGTTCAGGGCCCGGGCCATGCTGCGGGCCGGTCATCGCTTGAGCAGCCGGCGGGCGTCGGCCACTGTCACCACCGATCCGGTGACCAGCACGCCCACCCCGGCCAGCTCACCCGGCACGTCGGACTCGGCCTCCGCCACCGCCGCCTCGATCGCGTCGGGCATCTCCCGGGTCACCTGCACGCGCTCCGGCCCGAAGATCTCCCGCGCCAGCGCGGCCAGCTCGTCCACCGGCATCGCCCGGGGCGAGCTGTTCTCCGCCACCACGATCGAGTCGAGCACCGGTTCGAGCAGTTCCAGCAGGCTCGCCGCGTCCTTGTCGCCGAGCACCGCCAGCACGCCGACCAGCTTGCTGAACGCGAACTCCTCCTGCAGCGCGGCCACCGTGGCGGCCATGCCGTGCGGGTTGTGCGCGCCGTCGAGCAGCACCGTCGGTGCGGTCCGTACCCGCTCCAGCCGGCCCGGCGAGCTGGTCGCGGCGAAGCCCTCCCGGACCGCCTCGATGTCGAGCTGCCGCCGGGCCCCGGCGCCGAGGAACGCCTCCACGGCGGCCAGCGCCACCGCCGCGTTCTGCGCCTGGTGCGCGCCGTGCAGCGGGATGAAGATCTCCTCGTACACGCCGCCCAGGCCCTGGATGGTCAGCACCTGGCCGCCGACGGCGACCGCGCGGCGCAGCACGCCGAACTCGGCACCCTCCCGGGCGACGGTGGCGTTGACCTCGGCGCAGCGTTCCAGGATCGGGCGGGCCGCCTCCTCCTCCTGCGCCGCCGCGATCACCGTGGCGCCGGGGTGGATGATGCCGGCCTTGTGCAGCGCGATGTCCTCGATCGTGTCGCCGAGCCACTCGGTGTGGTCCAGCCCGATCGGGGTGATCACGGCGACGCCGGCCTGGATGACGTTCGTCGCGTCCTCCGCGCCGCCGAGCCCGACCTCCACCACGGCCACGTCGACCGGGGCGTCGGCGAACGTGGCGAACGCCAGCGCCGTGGTCATGTCGAAGTACGTCAGCGGCTCGGCGAACCGCTGGTCGACCAGCTCGGCCAGCGGCGCGATCTCCCGGTACGTGGACACGAACCGCTCCTCGCTCACCGCCTCGCCGTCCAGGCTGATCCGCTCCCGGACGGTCTCCAGGTGCGGGCTGGTGTAGCGGCCGGTGTGCAGCCCGAACGCCCGCAGCAGCGAGTCGATCATCCGGGCCGTCGAGGTCTTGCCGTTGGTGCCGGTCAGATGAATCGACGGGTACGCCCGCTGCGGGCTGCCCAGCAGGTCGAGCAGGGTTTCGATCTTCTCCAGCTCGAAGTGCATCCGGGTGAAGCCGCGCGCGTTGAGCGCGGCCTCCACCTCGGCGAACGCGCTGCGGTCGGTGCGGTCGGTGCGGTCGCTCACGAGGGCAGCGCCTCCAGGGCGGCGTCGATCCGGACCAGGTCCGCCTCGGCCACCGCCAGCCGTTCGCGGATCTTCGCCACCACCGGCTCGGGCGCCTTGCCGACGAACGCCGGATTGTCCAGCTTCGCCCGCGCCTGGGTGGCCTCCTTCTCGGCCGCCGCCCGGTCCTTGGTGAGCCGGGCGCGCTCGGCGGCCACGTCGATCGAGCCGCGGGTGTCCAGCGCGACGCTGACCGCGCCGGGCATGGCCAGCGTGGCGCTGGCCTGGAAGTCGTCGCCGGGCGCGTCGAGCCGGGCCAGCGAGCGCACCAGCGGCTCGTGCGCCGCGATGCCCGCGCCGGTCAGGCCGTCGAGCCGCGCGGCGACCCGCTGGGTCGGCCGCAGCCCCTGGTCCGACCGGAACCGCCGGACCTCGGTCACCACCCGCTGGAGGGTGGCGACTTCGCCTTCCGCGGCGTCGTCGACGAGGGTACGGTCGGCGACCGGCCAGGACGCCGTCAGCACGGTCTCGCCGCCGCTCAGCGCGGACCACAGCTCGTCGGTGACGAACGGGATGACCGGGTGCAGCAGCCGCAGGAGCTGGTCCAGCACGTGCCCGAGCACCCGCCGGGTGGCGTCGGCAGCCGGCCCGCCCTCGGCCAGCACCGGCTTGCTCAGCTCCACGTACCAGTCGCAGACGTCGTCCCACGCGAAGTGGTAGAGCAGGTCGCAGACCTTCGCGAACTCGTACGCCTCGAACTGCTCGTCCACCTCGGCGGTGACGTGCGCCAGCCGGGACAGGATCCACCTGTCGACGGTGGAGAGGTCGGCGGCGTCCGGCAGCGGGCCGCCGGTGTGCGCGCCGTTGAGCAGCGCGAACCGGGTGGCGTTCCAGAGCTTGTTGCAGAAGTTGCGGGAGCCCTGGCACCACTCCTCGCTGACCGGCACGTCCTGACCGGGGTTCGCGCCGCGGGCCAGCGTGAACCGGGTGGCGTCGGCGCCGAACCGGTCGATCCAGTCCAGCGGGTCCACCACGTTGCCGAACGACTTCGACATCTTCTTGCCGTGCTCGTCGCGGACCATGCCGTGCAGCGCCACCACGTCGAACGGCTGCACGCCGTCCATCGCGTACAGGCCGAACATCATCATCCGGGCGACCCAGAAGAACAGGATGTCGTAGCCGGTGACCAGCACGCTGGTCGGGTAGAACTTCGCCAGGTCCGGGGTGCGCTCGGGCCAGCCGAGCGTGGAGAACGGCCACAGGCCGCTGGAGAACCAGGTGTCCAGCACGTCCTCGTCCTGCCGCCAGCCCTCGCCGGACGGCGGTTCCTCGTCCGGGCCGACGCAGACGATCTCGCCGTCCGGGCCGTACCAGACGGGGATGCGGTGACCCCACCACAGCTGGCGGGAGATGCACCAGTCGTGCATGTTGTCGACCCAGGCGAAGTAGCGCTTGGCCAGCTCGGCCGGCTCGATCGCCACCCGGCCGTCGCGCACCGCGTCGCCGGCGGCCTTCGCGAGCGGCCCGGTGTTGACGAACCACTGCAGCGACAGCCGCGGCTCGACAGTCGTCTTGCAGCGCGAGCAGTGCCCCACCGCGTGCAGGTACGGCCGCTTCTCGGCCACGATCCGGCCCTGCTCGCGCAGCGCCGCGACGATCGCCGGGCGGGCCTCGTACCGGTCCAGGCCCTCGAACGGGCCGGGCGCGGTGATGATCCCGCGCTCGTCCATGATCGTCAGCGAGGGCAGGTCGTGCCGCTGGCCGATCTCGAAGTCGTTCGGGTCGTGCGCCGGGGTCACCTTGACCATGCCGGTGCCGAAGCTCGGGTCGACGTGCTCGTCGGCGACGATCGGGATCCGCCGGTCGGTGAGCGGAAGCTCCACCTCGGTGCCGATCAGGTGCCGGTACCGCTCGTCGTCCGGGTGCACCGCCACCGCGGTGTCACCGAGCATCGTCTCGGCACGGGTGGTGGCCACCACCACCTCGTCGCCGTAGCGGATCGAGACCAGCTCGCCCTCGTCGTCGGTGTGCTCCACCTCGATGTCGGACAGCGCGGTGAGGCAACGCGGGCACCAGTTGATGATCCGGTTGGCCCGGTAGATGAGCCCGTCGTCGAAGAGCTTCTTGAACATGGTCTGCACGGCCCGGGACAGGCCCTCGTCCATGGTGAAACGCTCGCGGTCCCAGTCGACGGCGTCGCCGAGCCGGCGCATCTGGCCCAGGATCGCGCCGCCGGACTCGGCCTTCCACTGCCAGACCCGCTCGACGAACTTCTCCCGGCCGAGGTCGTGGCGGGACAGCCCCTCACCGGCGAGCTGCCGCTCGACCAGGTTCTGGGTGGCGATGCCGGCGTGGTCCATGCCCGGCAGCCACAGCGCCTCGTACCCCTGCATCTTCTTGCGCCGGGTGAGCGCGTCCATGAGCGTGTGCTCGAACGCGTGGCCCATGTGCAGCGAGCCGGTGACGTTGGGCGGCGGGATGACGATGGTGAACGGTGGCTTCTCGCTGTCCGCCGACGCCCGGAAGTGTCCGCCGGCTACCCACTGCTCGTACCGTCGCTGCTCTACCTCGCCGGGCTGGTACTGGCCGGCGAGGGTCGGGGCGTCGGGGCGTCGGGCATCCAGTCTCTCGGTCACCCTGAAAGTCTACGGAGCGCTTTCGAGGACCTGACGTGCGCCACCGGTGATTCGCGTACGGTGGCGGTCATGTCCGACGCGCATCTCACCGAGCGCCCGGTCGACGGGGGTTCCGATCCGGTCGAGCTGACCGAAGAGCCGATCGAGCTGAGCCGCCGCGACCCCGCGCAGGAGCCCGAACGCCGGCCCGTCTCCCGGCGCCGGAAGATCGTCCTCGCCGCCCTGCTGGCGGCCGGCCTGGCCGGCGCCGGCGTGCTCGGCCTCGGTGGATGGCGGGTGCTCCAGCAGAAGGACACCACTCTCGGCCAGCCCACCGAGGTCGCCGGGCTGGTACGCGACGACAGCGAGCGGGCCCGCAGCACCGCCGACTACCTGCGCGACGGGCTCGCCGCGGACATCGAGCTGGACCGCGGCTACGGTGCCGTCTACTCCGACCGCGGGGACGCCAAGCGCTCGGTGTTGCTGTTCGGCGGCACCACGCTGCTCTGGCAGCCCGAACGCGACCTGGACACCCTGTTCGGGCTGATGGCCGACGAGACCGGCCGGGTGGCGGGCCTGCGCGAGGTGGACGCCGGCCGCCTGGGCGGCGTGATGAAGTGCGGTACGACAAGCGGCGACGGCGGTGACTTCGCGGTGTGCGGGTGGGCCGACCACGGCAGCGTGGTGATGGGCATGTTCCCGGGCCGGACGGTCGACGCCGCCGCAGCCCTGTTCCGGGACATCCGAGAGTCCGTCCAGACGCGCTGATCCGTGAACTCGGCGGGCACTCGTCCACGCCAGTGCGGCGAGGTGACCGCACCCGCCCCGTCACGTCGCCGTGGTGACGGGTGCCTGTCCCCTCTCTGGTGACCGCTCCCCGCAATGGCGGCCCGGTTCGCCATTCCGGGGAGGTTGCTGGATCCGGGGCAGTTCGTTGCAGCCATTACGGCGTAGTGGTGGCCGGTTCGGCGGTTCGGGGAAGTGGTGGGTGGTCCACCGTTCACGCGCGCCGGCATGAGGGCCGGTTTTCGGGGTGGACGCGTTTCAGGGCCACCCCCGTGAGGGGTGGCCCTGAAACGAAAGGTTGTCCGGCGGTGTCCTACTCTCCCACACCCTCCCGAGTGCAGTACCATCGGCGCTGGAGGGCTTAGCTTCCGGGTTCGGAATGTGACCGGGCGTTTCCCCTCCGCCATGACCGCCGTAACTCTATG
>NZ_JAGPXP010000061.1:0-9001 GCF_018070485.1 Micromonospora sp. C41
GGTGAGGTGGGGGAGGGGTTGTGAGCGCGGCGGAGATCATCGCGAGGCTGGCGGCGGCGGCGCAGAAGCTGGACGAGGCCAAGGCGCGCACGGCTGCCGCGGCACAGGACGCGGCGGAGGCGCGGGCGCTGGTGGCGGGCGCGCTGGAGGGGGCGACGGCCGGGCCGCTGATCGGCGTCATCGACTCCTACCGGCAGGCGCTGGCGCAGGCCGCGCAGGGCGGGGAGCCGGCCCGGCAGCACGTCCAGGAGACGATCGCGAAGGTCCAGGCGCTGGGCAACTGAGCCCGGCCCGGCTTGCCGGTTTGCGCGGTGGGCGCGACAAGTGGTTACCGCCGCGTAACTTTTCATTGACGTGTGTGAAATCGGACACGCATCATCGTGTCCACGATCGATCGGATCCCACCCGTCCCCTCCCGGTCCGCCCGGGTGCCTCCCCCTCGGAGGTGCAGCCCATGCTGCTCCGAACGATCCTGGCCGCCACCACCGCCGCCACCGTCCTGCTCGTCCCGGCCGCCGCCCAGGCGGCCGCCGCCGAACCCGCCGCCCCGTCGAACACGGCCACCGTCACCACCGCCGCGCAACGGGCCGCCGCCGCGGCCGCCGACCCGGTGATCGTGGTCGGCGGCCTCAGTGGAATCTCCATCGCGTACGAGCCGATCGCCGCCCGGCTGCGCGCCGACGGCTACCGGGTCTCGATCTTCCAGTTGCCGAACCTCGGCCTCGGCGACATCCGCGAGTCCGCCCGTGCGCTCTCGACCTACGTGGACCAGGTCCGCGCCGCCACCGGAGCGGCCCGGGTCGACCTGGTCGGCCACTCCGAGGGCGGCCTGGTCAGCCGCTGGTACGTCAAGTACCTCGGCGGCGCCGCCACCGTCGACCAGTACGTCAGCCTGGGCAGCCCGCAGTACGGCACGTACGTCGCCAACCTGGTCGCGTTCCTCGGGCTGGGCAGCTGCGCCGGGGTGATCGCCTGTCAGCAGATGTCGATCGGGTCGAGCTTCCTGGCCGACCTCAACGCCGGCGACGACACCCCCGGGCCGGTCCGCTGGGCCACCGTGCGCACCTGGCAGGACGAGCTGGTCCGGCCGGTCGACAACGCGCTGCTCGCCGACGGCGCCACGAACGTGCTGGTGCAGGCGTGGTGCCCGCTGCGGGTCGTCGGCCACCTCGGGCTGGTGCTGGACGGCACCACGTACACGGTGGTGCGCCAGGTACTCGCCGGCGCGCCGGTCCGGCCGAACTGTTTCGCGGTCTGACACCGGTGCCCGGGCCCGCCGTCGCGCGGGCCCGGGCGCTGTCAGCTCCCGTCCCGCCCGCGGATGACGTCCGCGGCCCGCCACGCCAGCGCGCTCACCGGTGCGCTGGTCCAGCCCGCCACCATCACCGGCAGCACCGACGCGTCGACCACCCGCAGCCCGTCCACGCCGCGTACCCGCAGCTGCGGGTCGACCACGTGGTCGTCGCCGTCGCCCATCGCGCAGGTGCCGATGGCGTGGTAGCCGCAGTAGCCGCGTGCCACCGCCGCCTCGACGATCTCGGCGTCGGTGCGGACCGCCGGGCCGGGCACCGTCTCGGCCCGGATCCGCTTCGCGATCGGCCCGGTGGCGAAGAACTCCCGCATCCGGCGGAACAGGTCCGCCGCCACCCGCCGGTCGTGGTCGGTGGTGAGGTAGTTCGCCACGACAGCCGGCGGCGTACGCGGGTCCGCGTCGGTGATCGCCAGGCTGCCCTCGCTGTCCGGCCGGGTGACGGTGCCCAGGCACATCAGTCCCGGTTCCCGTTCCAGTTCGAGAGCCTTTCCGGGCCGGGGCGGGGCGGCCGAGAACGGCGCCATCAGCAGGTGCGCGTCCGGGCGGTCCAGGTCGGGCCGGGACTTGACGTGGGCCGCCACGTCGAGCACCGGCAGGGCGAGCGGGCCGCCGCCGGTGAGCAGCCAGCGCAGCGTGGCCCGGGCCTGCCCGAGCGGGCTGCCGATGGTCATGTTGTGGCCGCCGGGCTCGGCGAGGCGGTACTGCAGCACCATCGACCGGTGCTCGCGCAGCCCCGCGCCGACCCGGGGCCGGTCGAGCAGCACCGGCACGCCCGCGGCGCGCAGCGTGTCCGCCGGCCCGATGCCGGAGACCTGCAACAGGTGCGGGGTGGCCAGGGCGCCCGCGGCGAGGATCACCTCCCCGGCCGCCCGGCGCTCGACCTCCCGGCCGCCGTGCGCCACCCGTACGCCGACCGCCCGGCCGCCCTCGACCAGCACCCGCAGCACGACGGCGCCGACCTCGACGGTCAGGTTGGGCCGGCGCCGCACCGGGTGCAGGAACGCGTTCGCGGCGCTGACCCGCCGTCCGCCGTGGATGGTGGCGGTGGGGTAGCCGATCCGCTCGTCGTCGTCGGCGTCCAGGTCGTCGGCCCGGCGCCAGCCCAGCTCGGCGCCGGTGGCCACCATCTCCTCGGCGAGCGGGTCGGTGCCGGTGGCGATGGACAGCCGCACCGGCCCGCCCGCGCCCCGGTGCGGCGCGGGGCCCAGCGGGTGGTCCTCCAGCCGCGTGAACACCTGCCGCATGGCCGACCAGCCCCAGCCCAGCGGGTCGAGGGCGTCCCAGTCGCGGGCCGCGCCGCGGCTCCAGATCATGCCGTTGACCGACGTCGAGCCGCCGATCATCCGGCCGCGCTGCCAGATCTCCTGGCGGCCCGGCCCGGTGGTGGCCGGGTAGTGCCAGGCGGTGCGCTCGTCGTCCATCAGCCGGGAGAACGCCTTCGGCACGCGCACGTACGGGCTGCGGTCCCAGCCGCCCGCCTCCAGCAGCAGCACCCGCGTCCCCGGATCCTCGGTGAGCCGGTTGGCCAGCACGCACCCCGCCGCGCCGGCCCCCACGATGACGTAGTCGAACTCCTCCACAGCGGACCCCCACTCGTGAGAATCCTTCTGACGGTAGTTGCTCGATCACGTTCCGCGAAAGGGTCGGACGGCGGCAGACTCAGGCCGCCTTGGCCAGCGCCTCGAACTCGTCGTCGGTCAGTTCCACCTCGGCCGCCGCCACGTTCTCCTCCAGGTGCGCCACCGACGACGTACCGGGGATCGGCAGCATCACCGGCGAGCGGCGCAGCAGCCAGGCCAGCGCGAGCTGCGCCGGAGTGGCGCCGTGCGCGGTCGAGATCGCGTCCAGCGGGCCGCCGGGGCGGGCCAGGTTGCCGGTGGCGATCGGGAACCACGGGATGAACGCCAGGTCGTGCCGCTCGCAGTGCGCCAGCACGTCCTCGGCGCCGCGGTCGGCCAGGTTGTAGAGGTTCTGCACGGACACGATCGGGACGATCTCCCGGGCCGCCTCGATCTGCTCGACGCTGACCTGCGACAGGCCGATGTGCCGGACCTTGCCCTCCTGCCGCAGCAGCGCCAGCTCGCCGAGCTGGTCGGCCAGCGGCACCTTCGCGTCGATGCGGTGCAGCTGGTAGAGCGGGATGCAGTCCAGGCCCAGGTGGCGCAGGCTCAGCTCGCACTGCTGGCGCAGATACTCCGGGCGGCCCACCGGCCGCCAGTCGTCCGGGCCGGAGCGGGTCAGTCCGGCCTTCGTCGCGATGACCAGGTCGTCGGCGTACGGGTGCAGCGCCTCGCGGATCAGCAGCTCACTGACGAACGGCCCGTACGAGTCGGCGGTGTCGATGAACGTGACGCCCAGCTCGTACGCGCGGCGCAGCACCCGTACCGCCTCGGCCGGGTCCTTCGGGTCGCCCCACACGCCGGGGCCGGTGAGCTGCATCGCCCCGTAGCCGAGGCGGTCGACCCGCAGGTCACCACCGATCCGGTAGCTGCCCGACGCCTTGGCGGGCTGGGTGCTGGTGGCCATCGCGGTCCTCCTGTGCTCGTACGCGGTCGCGGGCGGCGCGCGCCCCGACCCCTGGACATTCCCCGAATCGTGGCGGCGAAGCACTGATAGTTGCGGCGAGCGGCCCCGGCGCACCGGACCGCCGTGCGAGGCTGGGCGCAACGGTGGTCAGCAGGAGGTGCGCATGGGCACGACGCCACGGCTCGACTTCGCGCTGGACACGTACGAGTGCATCGTGCTCTACCCGGGGCCGTCCGGCCGGGCCCTGCCGGAGGAGACCGTGCAACGGCTGCAGGCCGAGCATCTGCAGCACATGCGGGCGCTGCAACGGCGCGGCATCGTGCTCGTCGACGGCTCGGTGGACGGCCCGGCCCGGGAACCGGACCCGCCGATCGGCTTCGGCCTGGCCCGCACCGGCTCGGTGGACGACGTGCGCAGCGTCATGGAGGCCGACCCGGCGGTACAGGCCGGGCTCTACCGGGTCGAGGTGCTGACCTTCCTCTGCCCGGCCGGCTCGCTGGAGTTCCCGCTGGTCAAGACGGAGAGCTGACGGCCGGCGCGGTCTCGTCGCCGTTCTCGGCGATCGCGCTGCACCAGTTTCCACGGCGCCGCGAGCCGGGTCCCGCTGGAGCGGACCGCGTCCGGGCTGCGCGCCGACCACCTGCTCGCCGAGATCATCGCGGCCTGGCCGCCCGGCGGCTGCCCGAACCTGCCCCCGGCCGGTCCGGCGGGGCCGCGCCACGGCGAGGGCGGACGGCATCCACGGGAGCACCCGGCCGGCACGTGACGGCGAGGGGTACCATTTCCGCCGCGCGGTCGCCGATGCCCGCCACACACGACGTTCCGGTGCGGTACGCCAACCGCCCGCCCGCGCGGTACACGCGCGTCGTTGGACAACTGTTCCGCTGTCCGCAAGGGGTCGGCCGGGAGGCCGATCCGGAGGAGAGACTAGCCTGATGGGCGTGACACGCCGCGCGAAGATCGTCTGTACTCTCGGCCCCGCCACCTCGTCCCCGGAGCGTATCCGAGGGCTCGTCGAGGCGGGCATGAACGTGGCGAGGCTCAACTTCAGCCACGGCAGTCACGCCGACCACGAATCGGTCTACCGGCTGGTCCGCGAGGCCGCCGAGGCGTCCGGCAAGCCGGTCGCGGTGCTGGCCGACCTCCAGGGGCCCAAGATCCGGCTGGGCCGGTTCGCCGACGGCCCGCACGAGTGGCGCACCGGCGACTCGGTCGTGATCACCGGTGACGACGTCGTCGGCTCGAAGGAGCGCGTCTCCTGCACCTACCGCAAGCTGCCGCAGGAGGTGAAGCCGGGCGACCGGCTGCTGATCGACGACGGCCGCGTCGCGGTCGAGGTCAGCGACGTCACCGGCAACGACATCCGGTGCCTGGTCACCGAGGGCGGCCCGGTCTCCAACAACAAGGGCGTCTCGCTGCCGAACGTGGCGGTCAGCGTCCCGGCCCTGTCCGACAAGGACGCGGAGGACCTGCGCTTCGCCCTCGGCCTCGGTGTCGACCTGGTCGCGCTCTCGTTCGTCCGCTCACCCGAGGACATCAAGCTCGTCCACTCGATCATGGACGAGGAGGGCGTGCGCCGCCCGGTCCTGGCCAAGGTCGAGAAGCCGGAGGCGGTCGACCACCTCGAGGCGATCGTGCTGGCCTTCGACGGCGTCATGGTCGCCCGCGGCGACCTCGGCGTCGAGCTGCCGCTGGACCAGGTGCCGCTCGTGCAGAAGCGCGCCGTGCAGCTCTGCCGGGAGAACGCCAAGCCGGTCATCGTGGCCACCCAGATGCTCGACTCGATGATCGAGAACTCCCGCCCGACCCGCGCCGAGGCCTCCGACGTGGCCAACGCGGTGCTCGACGGCGCGGACGCGGTGATGCTCTCCGGCGAGACGAGCGTCGGCAAGTACCCGGTGCTCACCGTCAGCACCATGGCCAAGATCGTCACCACCACCGAGGCCGGCTCGATCGCCGTCCCCCGGTTGCAGCACGACCCGCGTACGCACGGCGGCGCGCTCACCGTGGCCGCCTCCTCCATCGCCCGGGCCATCGGCGCCAAGGCCATGGTGGCGTTCTCGCAGACCGGCGACACCGTCAAGCGGCTCGCCCGGCTGCACTGCGACCTGCCGCTGCTGGCCTTCACGCCGGTGCCGGAGGTGCGCAACCAGCTCGCGCTCTCCTGGGGCGTGGAGACGTTCCTGATGCCGTTCGTCCAGCACACCGACGACATGTTCCGCCAGGTCGACCAGGCGCTGCTCGGCCTCAACCGGGCCAACCCGGGCGACTACGTGGTGATCGTGGCGGGCAGCCCGCCCGGCACCCCCGGCTCCACCAACACGCTGCGCGTGCACCAGCTGGGTTCGCTCGTGGACGCGGCCTCGGCGCGAGCGCTCCAGTGAGTGCTGCGGCGACCGGGCAGGCGGCGGTCGACCAGCTGCTGGAGGTGCTCGACCTGGACCGTACCGGGGAGATGACCTTCCGGGGGATGAGCCCGCCGGTGGGCCCGCAGCGGGTCTACGGCGGGCAGGTCGCCGGCCAGGCCCTGGTCGCCGCCGGCCGCACCGTCGACGCGGAGCGGGCCGTGCACTCCCTGCACGGCTACTTCGTGCGCCCCGGTGACCCGGCCGAGCCGATCGAGTACCAGGTGGAGAACGTCCGCGACGGCCGGTCCTTCTCGGTGCGCCGCTCGGTGGCGTTGCAGCACGACAAGCCGATCTTCTTCATGTCGGCGTCGTTCCAGCGACAGGACGAGGGGCTGGACCACCACGCCCCGGTGCCGCCGGACGTGCCCGGCCCGGACGACGTGCCGACCATGACCGACCGGCTCTCCCGCTACCCGGAGCGGCTCGGCATCTGGGGGATGATCCCGCGCCCGATCGACGTGCGCTACGTCGGCGAGCCCGGCTGGGTACGCCCCGGCGACCGCCCGGCCGAACCGCACCAGCGGGTGTGGATGCGGCTGGACGGCAAGCTGCCGGACGATCCGCTGCTGCACGCGTGCGCGCTGACGTACGCCTCCGACCTGACGCTGCTGGACTCGGTGCTGTCGGTGCACGGCGAGGTGTGGGGCCCGGGCGGCGTGGTCGGCGCGAGCCTCGACCACGCGCTGTGGTTCCACAGGTCGTTCCGCGCCGACGAGTGGTTCCTGTACGACTGCTGGAGCCCGTCCGCGTCGGGCGGCCGTGGCCTGGCCACCGGCCGCATGTTCACCGCCGACGGGCGGCACATCGCCAGCGCCGTGCAGGAGGGACTGCTGCGCCGCGTCGGCGGCTGAGCGGCGGGTGATGATCGTCCGGGCGCGGGTCGGCGGGGCGGCCCGCACCCGAGCGGACTAACCTGGCCGTATGCGTCTTTCCGCCCGGGTCGACTATGCCCTCCGCGCGGCCGCTGAGCTGGCCTCGGTCGCGGACGGGACCGCCGAGCGGAGCCGCCCGGTGACCGCCGAGCAGATCGCCCGGTCCCAGGACATCCCGCCGAAGTTCCTGGAGAGCATCCTGCTCCAGCTTCGCCGGGGCGGCATCGTGCACGCCCAGCGTGGCCCCGAGGGCGGCTACTGGCTGGCCCGGCCGGCGAGTGAGATCTCCCTGGCCGAGGTGATCCGCGTCATCGACGGGCCGCTCGCGCACGTGCGCGGCCAGCGTCCGGAACAGCTCGGCTATCAGGGCGCGGCCCGCGCGTTGCAGGACGTCTGGATCGCGTTGCGGGCCAGCGAGCGGGAGATCCTGGAGCTGGTCACGATCGCCGACGTGGCCTCCGGTGAGCTGCCCGGCCGGGTCAACGAACTGGCCGCCGACCCGCGCGCCTGGAGCTGACCGCGCCGTCCGGCGCGTCCTACCAACCGGATGGGGGACTTGACCGGGACCACCTTCGTGCCGCATTGTCGACCAAGTCGATAGGAGATACCGAAAAGTCAGGGGGCGCTCGTGCGCAAGCTGCTGGTCCTCGCCCTCGTCGGGCTCGCCGCGCAACTGGTCGACGGCTCGCTCGGCATGGCGTACGGGCTGACCTCCTCGACGCTGCTCCTGTTCGCCGGTGTCGCGCCGGCCGCCGCGTCGGCCTCGGTGCACCTGGCCGAGATCGGCACCACGCTCGCCGCGGGCGTCTCGCACTGGCGCTTCGGCAACGTCGACTGGCGGGTCGTCGGCCGGATCGCGCTGCCCGGCGCGATCGGCGCGTTCGCCGGGGCGACGTTCCTCAGTTCCATCTCCACCGAGGCCGCCGCGCCGTGGATGGCGGCCATCCTGTTCACGCTCGGCGCGTACCTGCTGGTGCGGTTCTCCCGGCCGCTTCGGGCCACCCGCGCCGCCGGCCGGCTGCGGAGCCGCTTCCTCGCCCCGCTCGGCCTGGTCGCCGGCTTCGTCGACGCCACCGGCGGCGGAGGCTGGGGCCCGGTCGCCACCCCGGCGCTGCTGGTCTCCGGCCGGATGGAACCCCGCAAGGTCATCGGCTCGGTCGACACCTCCGAGTTCGTCGTGGCCGGCGCGGCGAGCGTCGGCTTCCTGATCGGCCTGGGCACCGAGGGCTTCCTGCTGCCCACGGTGGCCGCGCTCCTGATCGGTGGCCTGATCGCCGCCCCGATCGCGGCCTGGCTGGTCCGCATCGTTCCCGCTCAGCTGCTCGGCGCCGTGATCGGCGGCGTGATCGTGCTGACCAACGCCCGCACGCTGCTCAGCGCCGGCGGCGTGAGCGGCTCGGCGCCGGTGGTGGTGTACGCGCTGCTCGGTGTCGCCTGGGTGGTCGCCATTGTCCTGGCGGTGCGGGCGCTGCGCCGCACCCGCCGCGCCCGCGCCACCGTCGAAGCGGCGCTGGCCTCCGCGTCGCCGGCCTCCGCGCCGCCGGCCTCCGCGTCCCCGGCCTCCGCGCCGCCGGTCGAGGCCGCGCCCGTCTCCGCGTCGCCCGCGGAGGCGGGGGAGCCCGCTCGGCCGGGGGAATCCGTCGGGTCGGCAGAGGCCGCGAAGTCGGGGCAAGTCCCGGAGCCGGTGGTCACCGCCGAGACCTCCGAGCCTGCCGAGGCTGCGGAGTCGCGGAAGCTCGCCGCCGCCGTCGAGGGCTGAGCCGCTCGCGTTCCCGGGCCGCGCCATCGCCCAGGAGTGTTCTGTCTCGGCGTGTCGCGCGCCGTAGAGACATGTCCTGCTGACCGATATACCTCAGAGTCATAATTATGACTCTGAGGTATAT
>NZ_JAGPXP010000062.1:0-8786 GCF_018070485.1 Micromonospora sp. C41
CTCATAATCCCTCGGTCGCGGGTTCGAACCCCGCCCGCCCCACCAGCCGTTTTCCCAGCTCAGCCATGCTGGGGACGACCCAGGCGAACCGCGTCCAGGTCCGGACCCAGGCTCACAGTCCGCACTGAGTCCGCAGCGGCACGACCCGCCGCCCGGTCGAGGCGATCCGCCACCTGGTCCAGGTCGTCCTCGAACAGGTCCGCGTACACGTCCAGCGTCATGGCCGCCGAGGCGTGCCCGAGCATCCGCTGCACCGCCTTGACGTTGGCGCCCTCAGCCACCGCGAGACTGGCCGCCGTATGCCGCAGCTCGTGCGGAGTCAGGCCCGCGAGCCCGACCGACACCGCAGCCCGATCGAAGACGCGGCGACGGAAGTTGTTGTTACGCAACACCTCGCCGGTCGGGGAGGTGAACACCAGCTCGTCACCGGAACGACCGGCGATCTGCGCGGCGATCGGCTCGACCAGGAACCGGGGGAGCGGCACCGACCGCCGCTGATGAGTCTTGGGCGTACCGAACACCGCCCGACCGTTGACCTCGGTCACCGACTCCGCCACCAGCAGCCGGCGCTTCACCAGGTCCACCCGCCGCACGCGCAGCGCGGCCAGCTCGCCCCACCGCAACCCGGTGTAGGCCAGCACCCGGATGATCAGCCCGTGAGGCTCTGCCGCTGCCGCCAGCTCGCCCACCTGGCCGTGCGACAGGAACACCTTCTCAGCCCTGCCGATCCGTGGCAGCCGCACACCTGACGCGACGTTGCGAGTCAGCCGACCATCCCGAACGGCGAGGGCCAGCAGCAGCGAGAACACCCGGTGCGCTTGCCGAACGGTGGACGGCGCAAGACCGGCCTGCGTCATCCGGCGCACCCACTCACCAACGTCGGCGTGCGTGACTGCCGAAAGCGCGACGCGTTCCCACACCGGAAGCACCTGCCGGCGCAGAAGACTGCCGTACCGCTGGCGAGTCGACGGCTTGAGCTGCACCTGATTGGCGAACCACCGGGCAGCCCAGTCACCAACCGTGACCCGCGACAGAGCCGGATCCACCCACTCACCGCGGGCAAGTGCCGTCTTCATCGAGGCATGCCACCTGTCGGCGTCGACCTTGCGGTCAAAGTGCCGAGCGTGCTCCCTGCCGGCGGCATCCCGGTACCGAGCACGCCACTTGCCGTTCGGCCGCTTGACCACGCTCACCGCTCTGCCGCCTCATCGAGCCAGGCCCGCACGTCGACCGGGTCATAGCGCAGATGACGGCCCACCTTCCGGGCACGCGGCCCCAGACGCCGATACCGCCACTGGTACAGCGTGCTCACCGGCACGCCCAGGAACGTCGACACGTCCTCAGCCGTCCACAACGGCTCGATGGTCCCGGTCTTCATACTGCTCCTCCCTGAGCGGTGGCGGTTGCCGAAACGTCGGGCGGGTCGGCGGCGGCGCGTCTGGCGGCGTCGAGCTGGGCGCGCCATTGGATGCGCTCGGAGATGGCCCGCAGGACCCGGTGGCCGATCGGTGGGACGTCGGGGTCGGTGGGCTTGGCGAGTTCCCAGGCGTGGCGTTGCTCGCCGCCGGCCGGGGCGGTGTCGGCGTCGGTGGTGATGCCGAGGAGGGCTTTGACCCAGTCGCGGCGGTCGGCCCGGTGGTCGGTGAGGGTTTTGCCGGACCACTGGCGGGAGATCAGGACGCGGCGCCCGCCGATGCCGAGGGTGTCGCGCTTGTGGACCTTGTTCTTGCAGTTGCCGGGCTTCAACCCGGGTCGGGCCTTCTTGGGCTGGATGCCGTAGAGCAGCCAGTTGGCGCACCGCTCCGAACACGGCGTGTGCCGCAGTTCCTGCCAGAGCCGTTCCAGGTGGGCGCGTTGCCGGCCGGTGGTGGCCTCGTGGCAGTCGGCGGCCTGCTTGGTGAGGTACTTGGTGATGTAGCCGACGCACCGATCCGCGTCCTTGGTCCCGGCGAGCACACCCTTGGCGTCGACCTGGCTACCGAAGCGGACGACGTGCACCGGTTGGGCGTCGGGGTCGGCGTCGACCAGGTCCAGGGCGTCATCCCACGACGGCAGGAGTCGGCCGGTGGTCGGGTCGGTGTAGCCGGCGGCGTCGGCGTCCCATCGCGGCGCCCGCCCCGGTTCGTAGACCAGCTCGTCAACGGGCGGCCACCACACCTGGTGATACGTCGCAGCGGCGACCTGGCGCACGAGGGCGCGGGGGATCGTGCCGCGCATGGCGAAGTGCGCGTGCGGAGCGAGACGGCGTTGCGGCTCGACCGCGCCCGCGTACTGCACGTTCCAGCCGACCGCCCGGCGCAGGTTCTGCCAGAACCGGTCCAGGAGCCGGGGGAAGTGCACCGCGTCCCACGCGGCCCGCCGGTAGTCGTAGGTGTCCGGGTCGACGGGCGTGCCGTCGGAGTGGACGCGGCCGTAGGAGCCGAGGGTGAGGGTCAGGAACATCGACGGCCGGAACACCTGCCCGCCGCGACCGGAGTAGGTCCGCCCGAGCGTGCGGTTTTCCACGGGCAGCCGGGGCAGGTCCGGTGCGTCCTGGCGCCGCTTGGTCGAGCGGACCCGCCGCTTGCCGTCGCCGTCGTCGGAGTCGTCGCTGGCGTGGGGTGGGGCAGGTCGGCCGCGCATGCCCTCGGTGGTGATCTCGGCTTCCAGTTCCCCGATCGCATCGTCCAGGTCGGCGACCTGATCCCACTGCGAGGCGCGGGCGGCTTCGTCGCGGGCGAATTCCAGGTGAGCGCGGGCGACGATCAGCGCCTGTTGCGCCTCGGTCGCCGGCCGGGGGCCGGGGTCGGGTTCGTCGTCCCGGTGCCAGCCCTCGCGGATCTGCTGCTGCCGTAGCCGGCGGGCGCGGGTGGCGCAGGCGGGGCACTTGGCTTCCTGCGTGGCGCCGCACGGCAGGTCGATCACCTCGGTCTGCCCGGAGCCGAGGTCAGTGCGGCGCAGGGATACGGGGCGGGTACAGACGCCGTAGTCGGCGGCCAGATCCTTGACGACGTCGATGGAGCGGGGCATGAGCATGCGGGCGGCCCGGGAGCCCGGCCTCGGAGAATCCGCCGGGGTGGCGGGTTCGAGGCCGGGCAGCGTCGGAGTCAGCGTCATCGGCCCACCCCCAGCGTCGGGACGCCGTTGCGGCGGGCGAACGCAGATGGCGGAACCGGCGCGAGCGGACCCTGACGGATCGGCTCGACGGGAGCCGGGCGGGTCGGCTCGGCGGGGTCGGCGTCGACCAGGGCGACGGGCTCAGGCACGACCGGGACGGGAGCCGGCGGGACGGCCGGAATCGGGGCGGGGGCCGGCGGCGGGACCGGGGCAGGAGCCGGCGGCGAGACCGGCCGGGCCGGAGCCGGGGTCGATGCGGGCGCAGTGGCCGCCGCCGGGGTGGTGAGCACGAGCTTGGACAGGCCCATGAACGCCAGCGCCGGCACGGCCGACAGCAGCCAGCCGGTGGGGCCGGGCTTGGCCACGGCGAGCTGCGCGGCCAGGGACAGGAGCACGGCGGCGACGAGGAGGAACAGCGGGTAGCCGACCGGCTGACGGTTGCGGCGTCGGCGGCGGATGGTCAGCAGCGCGGCGACCGGGACGAGTTCGGAGATGACGGCGTTGGCCCAACCGAACCACGCCCCGGTCCCGGGCGGAGAGTTGTCGAGGGTCCATTCCTTGACGTGGGTGAACGACGCGGCGCCCGCGAAGCCGGCGACGGTGAGCAAGATGACGACGAGGACCAGGCCTTCAACACGGTCGGTGCGGGTCGCGGTGGGGTGAGGCTTCATGCGGCACCTCCGAGGACTTCGCCGTCGATGACCCGCAGCCGGCCGTAGGTGTGGGCCATGTCGCGGATCTCGTCATCGGTCAGGTAGGAGAAGCGGACCCGCATAGGGGTGGGGTCGCCGTCGATGACCACGAACGCCACCCCCGGCAGGCTCTGCGGGATCCGGTCGCACAGCGCGCCCCGGTCCCGCATCCCCTCACCGAGGACCAGGTCCACCTGAGCGGCTTCGGCCAGGCGCAGGCCGATGCGGGTGGGGAACAGGTCCCGGAACGGCAGCACCTCCTTACGCGGATCCTGAATCGCCGCGACCACGTGCACGCCGACCGCCCGGCCCTGCGAGAGCAGGATCGACAAGGCGGCCTTGACGCGGTCCTTCAACTGCCGGTCAGTCAGGTACGCGGTCAGGTTTGCCAGCTCGTCAATCACGACGACGATCAGCGGCTCATCCGGCGTCGGGACGTGCTGGCGGGTACGGCCGTAGAGCTTCCCGGCGCGGTCCTTTGCGACGGTGGCGGCTTCCTCGATCAGCTCGACCATGGCCGGGTAGTCCTTGCGGGCGAAGCGGGCGAACATCGGCGCACCCATCCCCAACTCCATCCCGCCCTTGGGGTCCAGGCCCCAGAGCTGCACGAGGCCCGAGGTGACGCCGTTGGCCAGGGAGCGGACCACGGACCAGATGACCGAGCCCTTCCCCGCACCCGTGGCCCCCACGACGAGGACCTGCGTGCCGAACAGGCGAAGGTCGTAACCCTCGCCGTCCTCACGCCGGCCGACCGGCAAGGCGGTGAACTCCGGCACCGCAGGCACCGGCAGCGGGCGGACGAGCTTGGCGAGGGGGTCACCGCGGAACAGGTGCAGCAGCACCACATCCGGCCGCGACCCGGGGACCGCCTTCACCTGGCGGACGCCGAAGGTATGCGCGAGGCGTTCGGCGACCTTGGCGAAGTCGTCGGGGATCTGCCCGGTGACCATCCGCACCGTCACCACATCGACGCCGCCCGTGCACTGCACCTTGCGCAGCACCGGCAGCACCGTGTGCGCGTCGAAGGAGACGGCCAGCTTCGCCGTGACCATCGCGGCGTGCCAGTTGCGCCGGTACAGCCAGCGGCGGATGCGAGCCAGGATCGGCCACCACCCGAACCGCAGCCACGACGACCGATGCCCGAAGCCCCACCCGGCGGCGACGACGGCGACCAGGACCACGACGCCGACTGGCCCAGCCCAGCCGAACCGCAGGTACAGCCAGGCGAAGAACACCACCGGGGCAGTGACGTACCAGAACCGAACGAGCACCACGGCCAAGCGGGCGAGGCCCTTCAGGGTCCACCACGACAGGGCCAGCCACAGCGGGATGCGAACGAACGGAGTCCGCACGTTGAGCGGGGCAGCGTCGATCCGCTCACCCCGGATCACGTTGACCAACGGCATACCTCAGCCCTCCCCACCAGCAGCGGCGAACAGGAAGCCCTGACCCGGCGAGCCGCCACGGCGGCGAACCACCCGGCGGACCGGACGCACCGGTCGGGCCGGCATGAGTTCGGCAAGGTCGACCGGCCCCGACTGCGGGGCGGGAACGTGGCGGGTCATGGTCGGAAGCCACCGGCCACGGCCGAGCACCGCGCGCAGGTCGACCCGGTCGGACACGTGCGGGGCGATCAGGTCCGGGTCAAGGTGGCGCAGCTTCACCACCGTCCGCGCCAGAGCAGCAGCAGCGGCGGAAATCTCGACCAGCACGGCCACCCGGACGGCGTCGGACGGGACGGTGGTGTAGACCTCGCGGACCGCCCGGATACCGGAACCGGCGAGGCGCATCACGGTACGGCGGTGGGTCGTGCGGCGGGGGGCGGGGCGCGGGTTCCCGACGATGCGGGCAGCGTCAGCTAGCGTGGGCATCAGCCCAACTCCTTCCAGGGAGAACGGGTCAGGGCGCGGGGCGGGAATCGACTTGGCGGTAGAGGCCCGCCCCGCGCGTCGAGTTCTGGTCAGGCCGCCTGCTTCGTCGCGGCGGCGGTCGGCTCGGTCATGGCGCCCGCGCGGATCGACCACGCCTGACGCGCCCGGCACTTCCCCGAGCCCTTGCACCGCTGGCTGTCGACGTACGGCGTCAGGGTCACGTCCGAGAACGTCACCGCCGGCGGATAGCCCGGGATCTTCGACGCCGGCGGAACCGGCTGCACCGGCGCGGCGATCTTCACCTTGACCTCCTTCGACCCGCCGAACTTCCCGGCCTCCGGGTCCAGGTCCAGCACCTTGACCACCCACAGCCGCTCGCCCGTGTCCTTGTCACGCGCCTGGTCATCGCCCTGGCCGCGCTTGTCGAAGTCCGTCACCGCTTCCACACCCAGGCACAGCGCACCCGCCGGGAAGACGTAATCGAACGGAACCGGAACCTTGATCGAGTTCGGGACAGCCATCTCGGCACTCCTTGGTGTCGCCGCCGGCCCTCTGCCGGTCTTGGCGGGTCCGAAGACCTATAGAGGACTGTAGGTGCTCACCGCCCGGTCATCAAGACCTCTATAGGACGATGTTGCCGAGAAGTGTGGTCGGCATCAGCGCTACCGTGGTCAAGAGGGGTAGACCTCCATAGGACCGGCCCAGGATGGGGCAGACATGACGGACGACCTTGGTGCAAAGGCACCCAAGTACTTGCAGATCGCGGCCCAGCTACGCCGGGAAGTCCGCGACGGCAAGTTCAAGCCGGACAACCGGCTTCCTGCTGAGACCGCTCTTGCAGAGCGCTTCCGAGTCAGCCCGATCACTCTCAGGAACGCCATTGGCGTGCTTCGGGCCGAAGGGCTGATCGAGTCCCGTCACGGCGTCGGCACGTTTGTGCGCGAGAGCCGCCGGCTGCACCGTCGATCCCGCGACCGCTACGGGCGGGCGCGCAAGGATCAGCGGCTGCTCACCTCGCATCTTCGGCATGAGATCGTCTTTGCCGGACGCGTCCCGGTGCCCGCGCACATCGCCGAAGTGATGGACATCGAGCCGGGCACCGAGATCGTGGTTCGCCGTCGCAACCTCTACGACCGCGAGACGGGCAAGCCCGAGGAGATCGGCGCTAGCTACATCCCGGCCGAATTTGCCGCTGGCACCTACCTAGAGGAACCCACCGTGGTCCCCAAGGGCCTGTTCCTGTGCGTGGAAGACCTCAGCGGCAAGCGCTACACGAGCGCGCGAGACCAGTGGGTGGCCCGCCTTCCTACCGCCGATGAAGCCGCGGCCCTTGCGCTCCCCATGGGTGCCCCGGTCATGCACGTCATCCACACGGCCCGAGCCGAGGACGGCAGCATCCTCGAAGTATCAGAGTCCGTATGGCCGGCCGACCGAATCATGGTCATCGACGACTACCGGGTAGAACCAACGGCCACCGAGCCCGAAGCGCCCTCGGAAGTCTGACAGGAGAAGTCGTGTCATTCGCAGACCTTGCACCCGGGCAGCACGCCGGCCACGTTCGCGACCACTGGTGGTGGCGGCCCGGTTGGCGTGTCGGGCGCCGCTTCTACGCCTTCCATGTGACCTTCGAGGACCAACCCGAGCTGTACCGCCTGGCGGACTCGTACCGGTCGGCGCTGGCCGCAGCTCCCCCCGCAACGCTGATCCCGGATCAGTGGCTACACCTCACCATGCAGGGCATCGGCTTCACCGACGAGACCAGCGAAGCGACACTGTCCGCAGTCATCGAGGAAGCGGGCAAGCAGCTCGCGCGACTGCCCGCGGTCGCCGTCGAGTTCGGGGAGATCGTTGTGGCTGACGAGGCAATCGTCATGCCCGCGTTGCCTGCCGAGCCTGTCCAAGGGCTACGAGCCGCTACCCGGACCGCCATCGGGCACGTCGTCGGTGAGGACCAGGTCCCCGAGGACCCCAGCCGATACCGGCCTCACGTAAGCGTCGCCTACCTGACTACCGATGGCCCATCCGAGCCTTACGTCCAGGCGGTGCAGTCCGTGGCTCCTGAGCCCGCCACCGTCTCGATCAGCCACGTAGATCTCATCGAGATGCACCGGGACCGACGCATGTACGAATGGCGAGTCGTCGCTCGGATTCCGCTCGGCTAGCCCGTGGCAGTCTGCGTTGCCGAATTCCGCTCTATCAGATCAAGGCGGCCCGCAAGCGGGCCGCGCCGGCCGCGCTCGGCCTGCTGGCGGCGCAAGCGCCGGCATCGGCCGGCGCGCCGGCCGTTAAGAGCCTTTGCCTCCGGCGGGGGCCAGACGACTCCGAGATGGAGTTGCCGAACGGTTCAGGTTCGTGGGTGGTGGGATGCCATCCCGCCAGCCACCGACCCAGGCAGAGCCGAGCAGACCAGGGCCAGGGTGACAAGGTCGTTCGTCCGATAGGGCGCTCCACCTTGTCACCCTGGCCCTGGCCCGCTCCACGGTGTGTGGGTCGGCGGCAGACGGGATGGCAGATATGAGGTTGTCGGAGCGTGAGGTGCGCCTACAGGCCGGTGCCGCCGTCGGGCATCTTGTTCCTCTCCGACATGCCGGAGGCGAAGCGCTCTGCGTCGCGCCGATGCTGTTCGCTGGCGGCTCGGCGGGAAGCAGTCGAATCCACATCCGAAGAGAGCTGATTGCGCTGCCGCCGACTTAAGAGAGCGACGATTCCGCCAGCCAGCACCAAAAGCACCACGAGAGAAACCACCACCGTCGTCATACCATCGACGCTACGTCACGCGCGCCACTTTTTGCCATCACCGATGGCCGTACAGCCATCCGTACAGCCAAGCCGGCCGACCTGCCCGGTCGGAGGCCGACCAAAGGCGACATGACGAGCAGGTCAATGGCGGTCACCGATACTGGCCGACAGCGGGCTTGATCTTTGCAATGCAGGTCTGGCGAGCGCCGTTCTCGTGGCGGGGAGCAGTCCGCATCCAGTCCGCAAGAGGTCGACGGACGGTGGGGGAGTGGTGAGAGACGTCGAGAGGTGTTTCCGCTGGTAGGAGCCCACTCGGGCAGGTCACCGGGTCGCCCATCTTGATCTCATAATCCCTCGGTCGCGGGTTCGAACCCCGCCCGCCCCACCA
>NZ_JAGPXP010000063.1:0-4898 GCF_018070485.1 Micromonospora sp. C41
TGCGCGAGCCGGTCCAGTACCGGCCGCCAGGCGCCGCCGTGGTGACCGATGCCGTGCAGCAGCACCAGCGTGGGCCCGGCGCCGCGCCGCTCGTAGACGACCTCCACCGGCGCGGTCACGGCCGTCCCTGCGGCGTGCTGGGGCCGAAGCCCCGCCCCAACGCGCGGGCCTGTTCCTCGATCAGCGGCACGGTGGCCCGGGCGGTGCGGCCCACCAGCCGGTCGGCCAGCGGACTGACCAGCACCGACCGTACGGCCTGCACGCCGGCGACGGCGCGTGGCACGTACACCCGGCGGCTGCGCCGCTCGATCGCCCGGACGAACGCCTCGGCGCACTCGGCCACCGTCGTGGTACGCCGCAGCGGCCACGGCAGCTTCGTCAGCGCCGTTTCGAAGGCCGGCAGGTCGGCGCGCGCCTCGCGGACCAGGTCGGTGTCCACCCACGACGGATGGGCGGTGCCCACCGCCACGCCCCGGTGCGCCAGCTCCAGGCGGATCGCGTTGCCGAACTGCTCGACGCCGGCCTTGGAGGCGCAGTAGGCGGCCATGCCGGGCAGCGCGGCGAACGCCGCGGCCGAGGACACGATCAGCAGGTAGCCGCCCCGGTCGACGAGCGCCGGCACGGTCGCGGCGGCGGTGCGCATCACCCCGATCAGGTTGACCTCGACCGTACGCACCAGCGCCTCGACGTCGCCGACGGCGATCGTGCCGCGGTTGGCCACCCCGGCGTTCGCGACCACCGCGTCGATCCCGCCCAGCGCCGCCACGGTACCGTCGACCGCCTCGGCCAGCGCCTGCTGGTCGGTGACGTCGGCGGCGAACCAGGCGTGCCCGGGACCCAGCTCGGCGGCGAGCGCGGCGAGCCGGTCGGGTTCCAGCCCGACCAGTGACAACCGCGCGCCGCGTGCGGCGGCGAGGCGGGCGGTGTGCTCGCCGATGCCCCGGGCCGCGCCGGTCACCAGCACCACCTTGCCGGCCAACCGGCCGGAAAAACGACCGTCGATGGACATGCCGGGAAGTTACCACCGGGTAGCCCGGGTGTGGAAGACCCGGCCGGACCTGCCCGGATTCGAAGTCGGCCGGCGCGCACAGCTGGTACACAGGATCGGGACAGCCCGGCGACAGCGGGTCCGCCCACGATGGGGGCATGGTCATGAACGGGCAGGCCGCGCAGGGCCGCATCGAGCTGCACCGACCGGACGGCGAGCCGGTGCGGGTGCTCGTGGTCGACGACGAGCCGACGCTCACCGATCTGCTCGCCATGGCCCTGCGGTACGAGGGCTGGCAGGTCGCGACCGCCGGCAACGGGATGGCGGCGATCAGCACCGCCCGCCAGTTCCGCCCGGACGCCGTGGTGCTCGACGTGATGCTGCCCGACCTGGACGGCTTCCAGGTGCTGCGTCGCCTGCGCGAGGAGTCGCCGAGCGTGCCGGTGCTGTTCCTGACCGCCCGCGACGCCGTGGAGGAGCGCGTCGCCGGGCTCACCGTCGGCGGCGACGACTACGTCACCAAACCGTTCAGCCTGGAGGAGGTCATCGCCCGGCTGCGTGCGCTGCTGCGCCGCTCCGGCTTCGCGGTCGCCGCCCGCCAGGAGGCGGTGCTCACCGTCGGCGACCTCACCCTCGACGAGGACAGCCACGAGGTACGCCGAGGCGACGACCTGATCACGCTCACCGCCACCGAGTTCGAGCTGCTGCGCTACCTGATGCGCAACCCGCGCCGCGTGCTCAGCAAGGCGCAGATCCTCGACCGGGTCTGGAACTACGACTTCGGCGGCCAGGCCAACGTGGTCGAGCTGTACATCTCGTACCTGCGCAAGAAGATCGACGCGGGCCGCGCGCCCATGATCCACACGCTGCGCGGGGCGGGTTATGTCCTCAAGCCCGCCGAGTGACGCCCGCGGCCGGCTGCGCCGCCGCCTGGCCGGCTGGTCGCTGCGCCGCCGGCTCGTGCTCTCCGTGGTGGCGCTGCTCGCGCTGGTCAGCCTCGGCATCGGCGGCCTGACCACAGTCGCGCTGCGGCACTTCCTGATCAACCAGATCGACAACCAGCTCACCTTCGGCGACCGGCGGCCCGCCGACTTCGAACGCTGGGCCCGGCGCGGCATCGACCCGCCGCGCCCGGACCAGCGGCCCACCCCGCCGAACTCCGACGAGGTCGCGCCGGACCCCCCGGGCGGCTTCCCGCCAGGCTCCATCGCGGTCCGGGTGCCCGGCGCCGCCGAACCCGTCGGCCGGGTCCGGTCCGAGAGCGGCGGCAGCGAGGAGGTGCCCGCCGCCGACCTGACCGCGCTGGCCCGCGTACCCGTCGGCGACCGCCCGCGCACCGTCGTCGTCGGGGACCGGGGGGACTACCGCGCGGTCGCGCTGCCCTCGCCGCGCGGCGACGGCGACGTGCTGGTCCTCGCGATCCCGACGGCCCAGGTGGACGACACCGTCATGTGGATGATCGTCGCCCAGGCCGGGGTGATCGGCGCGGGCCTGGTCATCGCCGGCGCCCTCGGTCTGCTCATCGTCCGGGTCACGCTGCGCCCGCTCAACCGGGTCGCCGCCACCGCCGCCCGGGTCACCGAACTGCCGCTCGATCGCGGTGAGGTCGCCCTGTCGGTGCGGGTCCCGGCCGCCGACACCGACCCCCGCACCGAGGTCGGGCAGGTCGGCGGCGCGCTCAACCGGATGCTCGGCCACGTCGCCGCCGCGCTCTCCGCCCGGCAGGCCAGCGAGACCCGGGTACGCCAGTTCGTCGCCGACGCCAGCCACGAGCTGCGCACCCCCCTCGCGGCCATCCGGGGGTACGCCGAGGTGGCCCGCCGGGGCCGCCAGGAGGTCCCGCCCGACGTGGCGCACGCGCTACGCCGCGTCGAGTCGGAGAGCACCCGGATGACGAGCCTCGTCGACGACCTGCTGCTGCTGGCCCGGCTGGACTCCGGCCGCCCGCTTGCCGCCGAACCGGTCGACCTGACCGCCACGGCGGTGAACGCGGTGAGCGACGCCCACGTCGCCGGCCCCGACCACCGCTGGCAGCTCGACCTGCCCGACGAGCCGCTCACCGTCACCGGCGACGCCCACCGGCTGCACCAGGTGCTGGCGAACCTGCTCGCCAACGCGCGGGTGCACACCCCGGCCGGCACCACCGTCACGGTCCGGCTCGCGCCCGCCGCCGGCGGCGTCGAGCTGCGCGTCACCGACGACGGACCGGGCATCCCGGAACAGTTGCAGCCGGAGGTCTTCGAGCGCTTCGCCCGCGGCGACAGCTCCCGCTCCCGCGCGCAGGGCAGCACCGGCCTCGGCCTGGCCATCGTCGCCGCCGTGGTGGAGGCCCACCACGGCCGGGTCGACGTGGTCAGCCGGCCCGGCCACACCGCGTTCACGGTCTGGCTGCCCGGATCCACAGCAGACGCATAGGTCACTCACGGCAGCGGGCCAGCGGACGCTCCGAGGCTTGCCGGCATGGACAGAACCGAGAGCCTGCCGACCCCGCCCACGGCCGGTCCACCCGGCGCCGAGCCGGCCCCCGCGCCCGTACCGGAGGAGACCCGCGCCGACCGCTGGGCCCGCCCGGCGCTGCTCGGCCTGCTGGCCGCCACCGCGCTGCTCTACCTGTGGGGCCTGGGCGCCTCCGGCTGGGCCAACGCCTTCTACTCGGCCGCCGTGCAGGCCGGGTCGCAGAACTGGACCGCGTTCTTCTACGGCTCGTCCGACGCGGCCAACTCGATCACGGTGGACAAGACCCCGGCCTCGCTCTGGCTGATGGCGCTCTCGGTGCGGATCTTCGGCCTGAGCAGCTGGTCGATCCTGGTGCCGCAGGCGCTGCTCGGCGTCGCCTCGGTCGGCGTGCTGTACGCGACGGTCCGCCGCTGGTACGGCCCGGCCGCCGGACTGCTCGCCGGGACGGTGCTCGCGCTCACCCCGGTGGCGACGCTGATGTTCCGGTTCAACAACCCGGACGCGCTGCTGGTGTTCCTGCTGGTCGCCGCCGCGTACGCGACGGTGCGCGCGGTCGAGACGGCGAGCACCCGGTGGATCGCGCTGACCGGCGTGCTCGTCGGGTTCGGCTTCCTCACCAAGATGCTCCAGGCGTTCCTGGTGATCCCGGTCTTCGCCGGGGTCTACCTGCTGGCCGCGCCGACCGGCCTCGGACGGCGGATCCGCCAGCTCCTGCTGGCCGGGCTCGCCGTGGTTGTCTCCGCCGGCTGGTGGGTGGCGATCGTCGAACTGGTGCCGACGAGCGCCCGCCCGTACGTCGGCGGCTCGCAGAACAACAGCATCCTGGAGCTGACGCTCGGCTACAACGGCCTGGGCCGGATCACCGGCGACGAGGTGGGCAGCGTCGGCGGTGGCGGCGGACGGCCCGGCGGCGGTGGACCGTTCTCCGGTCAGACCGGGCTGCTGCGGATGTTCGACACCGAGGTCGGCGGGCAGATCTCCTGGCTGCTGCCGGCCGCGCTGATCCTGCTGGTCGCCGGGCTGTGGCTGGCCGGGCGGGCACCGCGTACCGACCGGACCCGGGCCGGTCTGCTGCTCTGGGGCGGCTGGCTGCTGGTCACCGGACTGATCTTCAGCTTCATGTCCGGGATCTTCCACGCCTACTACACGGTCGCCCTGGCCCCGGCGGTCGGCGCGCTGGTCGGCATCGGCGTCACAGCGCTGTGGCGGGCCCGTGCCGGCGCCGCTTCGGCTGCACCTGGCCCGGCCGCAGCGGCCCGGTGGCGTGGGTTCGCCGCCACGCTGGTCCTGGCCGCCACGCTGGCGGTCACCGCCTGGTGGTCCTGGCACCTGCTCGGCCGCACCCCCGACTGGTACCCCTGGCTGCGCCCCACGGTGCTCGCAGTGGGCCTGACCGCAGCCGTCCTCCTGGCCGCACCGGCGTTCCTCACCACCGGCCCCCGCCGGCCCGTCC
>NZ_JAGPXP010000064.1:0-4578 GCF_018070485.1 Micromonospora sp. C41
CGGCTCGTCGAGCAGCAGCAGCCGGGGGCGGGCGATCAGCGCGCGGGCCAGCGCGACCCGCTTGCGTACCGCATAGGGCAGGGTGCCGGGTGCGGCGTCGGCGTGCTTGTCGATGCCCAGCTCGGCGAGCAGGTTCAGGGCCCGGGCGCGCAGCCGGCTCTCGTCGCGGTCGCTGCGCGGCAGGCCGAACAGCGCGGCGGCGAACCCGGCCCGTGCGGTGTGGCTCGCGCCGGCCACCACGTTCTCCAGCACGGTCAGCCCGGCGAACAGGCCGACGCCCTGGAGCGTACGGGCGATGCCGAGCCGGGTGAGGTCGTGCGGGCGGGGCCGGAACGGCCGGCCGTCGAGCGTGAGCGAGCCCTCGGTCGGCCGGACGAAGCCGCAGACCACGTTGAACAGCGTGGTCTTGCCGGCGCCGTTGGGCCCGATCACGCCGACGACCCGGCCGGGCGGTACGCGCAGCGAGACGTCGTCGAGGGCGACCAGGCCGCCGAAGCGTACGCCGACGTGGTGCAGCGCCAGACCCTGATCGTCGGCGGGGGTGGCCGGTGGGCTCATCGTCACCTCGTGCCGGTCGACGGAGCGCGGAAAAACTAATTACACCGGGAGTGTACTTTTCTCTGCCGCCGCGTCAATGCCCAGACGATCACGGTTCATTTCCCGGGGTTATCGGCCTCCAACATGCACTGTCGGTGTGATCCTCCCGCCATCCGGTCGCGGGCGCGGCGCAGGAACGTCTGCTCCGCCGCGTTGCCGGTGCCGGCGATCGCCGCGTCGTACGCGATCCGGGCCTGCGCCGGACGGTCGAGGCGGCGCAACAGGTCGGCCCGGATCGCGTGCCACACGTGGTATCCGGTCAGGTCCAGCCGGTCCACTTCGGCCAGAGCGGCCGCCGGTCCGCGTACCTCGGCCAGCGCGACCGCCCGGTTCAGCGCCACCACCGGTCCCGGCGCGACGGCCGCCAACTGGTCGTAGAGCGCGAGGATCTGTCCCCAGTCGGTCGCGGCGGCGGTCGGCGCGTCCGCGTGCACCGCGCCGATCGCGGCCTGGAGCTGGTACGGGCCGGGCCGGCCCCGCCGCAGGCACCGGCGGACCAGATCCTGGCCCTCGGCGATCAGCTCCCGGTCCCACCGGCCACGGTCCTGCTCGGACAGCGACACCGGCGCCCCGTCCGGCCCGGTCCGGGCGTCCCGGCGCGCCTCGGTGAGCAGCATCAGCGCGAGCAGGCCGAGCGCCTCCGGCTCGTCCGGCATCAACGTCACCAGCAGCCGGCCCAGCCGGATCGCCTCGGCGCCCAGCTCGGCACGGCCCAGCCGCTCCCCCGCGCTGGCCGTGTGCCCCTCGTTGAAGATCAGGTAGACCACCGCGAGGACCCCGCGCAGCCGGTCCGGCAGGTCCGCGTCGCGCGGCACCCGGTACGGGATACCGGCGTCGCGGATCTTCGCCTTGGCCCGGACCAGGCGCTGGGCCATCGTCCGCTCCGGCACCAGGAAGGCGCGCGCGATCTCGGCGGTGCTCAGGCCGCCGAGCAGGCGCAGCGTCAACGCCACCCGGGCGGGCGCGGCGAGCGCCGGGTGGCAGCAGGTGAAGATCAGGCGCAGGCGGTCGTCGGGCACGGGCCCCTCCTCGGCGGGCGGGTCGGCGGCGTGCAGCAGGGCGGCCTCGGCGTGCCGGGCAGTCCGGGTGGCCTCGCGGCGCAACCTGTCGATCGCCCGGTTCCGGGCGGTGGTGATGATCCAGCCGGCCGGGCTGGGCGGCGGCCCGTCGGCGGCCCAGCGCGTCACCGCGATCGCGAACGCCTCCTGGACCGCCTCCTCGGCGAGGTCGATGTCGCCGAGGAGACGGACCAGGACGGCTACCGCGCGGCCGTACTCGGCCCGGAAGACCCGTTCGACGTCGGTCATCCCTCGCCCTGGAACGGGCGGACCTCGATCGGCAGCGTGGTCGCCAGCGCGTACCGGCGGCCCCAGTCCAGCGCGGCGTCCAGGTCGGGCGCCCGGATGATGGTGACGCCGCCCAGGTACTCCTTGCCCTCGGCGAACGGCCCGTCGGTGACCAGCACCTCGTCACCGGCCGGGCGCAGCACGGTGGCGGTCTGCGGGTCGTGCAGGCCGTTGCCGAACACCCAGCACCCCGCCTCCCGCAGGTCCCGGCCGATGGCCTCGACCTCGCGCATCACCCCGGCCAGGAACTCCGGGTCCGGGCGTCCCTGGCCGGCCGGCTGGTACATGCTGATCAGGTACTGCTTCATCGGCTTCTCCTCGTCACCGGACGGCCCCGCGCCGCCCCTTCACCCTCCACACGAACGGCTGACGCCGGTTTCGACACGCCGGGCCGGGTGAATCCGGCCGGGAGCCGGGTACGCCGCCGCGTGCGCCGCCACCGGGTCGTCGTCGTGGGCGCCGGGTTCTCCGGTCTGGCCTGCGCGCTCGCGCTGGACGCGGCGGGCGCGCAGGTGCGGGTGCTGGAGGCCCGGGACCGGGTGGGCGGCCGGACGCTCAGCCGACCGCTACCAGGCGGCGGCTGGCTCGATCTCGGCGCGCAGTGGATCGGCCCGACCCAGGACCGGATGTACGCGCTCGCCGCCGCGTACGGCCTGGCCACGTTCCCCTCCCCCGCGCGCGGCGCGGCGACGCTGCTGCTCGGCGCACGCCCGGCCACCGGGGAACCGCCGGGGCTGTCCGCGCTGCTGGGCACGCTCGACGAGATGGCGGCCGGGCTCGACCCGGCCGCGCCGTGGCGGGCGGACGGGGCGGCACTGTGGGACCGGGTCACGTTCGGCGGCTGGCTCGACGCGAGCGGGGCCGACCCGGTCACCGCCGGGTACGCCGGCCGGATGCTCGCCGGTGGCCTGCTGGCCGCCTCGCCGGACGAGGTCTCGCTGCTGCACATGCTGTTCTACCTGCGCAGCGGCGGCGGCACCCGGTCGCTGCTGCGCATGGCGGGTGGCGCCCAGCAGGACCGGATCGCCGGCGGCCCGGCCGCGCTGGCCGAGCGGATGGCCGCCGCGCTGCCTCCGGGGAGCCTGTGCCTGCGCGCGCCGGTGGACGGCGTCGCGCAGGACCGCGACGGGGTGCGGGTGCGCTGCGGCGGCGAGACGTACCGCGGCGACGCGGTGGTGGTCGCGCTGGCGCCGACGCTGGCCGGGCGCATCCGGTACGACCCGCCGCTGCCGCCGCTGCGCGACGGGCTGACCCAGCGGATGCCGATGGGCGCGGCGCTCAAGGTCCACGCGCTCTATCCGGAGCCGTTCTGGCGGGCCGACGGCCGCTCCGGCGTGTCCAGCACCGACACCGGGCCGCTCACCGAGACGGTGGACAACTCGCTGCCGGACGTACCCGGTGGGATCCTCACCGCGTTCAGCTACGGCGCGCAGGCCCGGGCGCTGCGCCGGCTGCCGGAGGGCGCGCGCCGGGACGCGCTGTGCGAGGCGCTGGCCGCGATCTTCGGCCCGGCCGCCGCGCGCCCCGACGACCTCGTCGAGTACGACTGGTCTGCCGACGAGTGGACGCGCGGCTGCTTCTGCGGCGTCCTGCCGACCGGCGCGTGGTGCGCGTACGGCCCGGAACTGCGCACGCCGGTGGGCCGGGTGCACTGGGCCGGCACGGAGACCGCGACCCGGTGGAGCGGCTACCTGGAGGGCGCGGTGACCGCCGGCGAGCGCGCCGCCGCCGAGGCGCTCGCCCAGCTCGGCTGAGCACCCAATTCAGTGAGATTCTTCAATGCGTTCTATTGAAAAGTTTCTCCGCCCTGTGCACTAATGACGACAGTTCCTTTCGTCATACTCCCGCCGCCGGAGCGCGGCAACCCCCAGGGAGGACAGATGCACAGTTCGATCCGATCGGCGCTGCGCGCGGCCGGAGCCGCGCTGCTCGCCACCGTCACCGTCGCCGCCGCGGTCCTGTCCGCAGCGGCACCCGCCTCCGCCGCCCCGGCCGGACTACCCGGCATGGACGTGTCCAGCTACCAGGGCAACGTGAACTGGTCCGGGGCGTGGGCCAACGGCGCCCGGTTCGCCTACGTCAAGGCGACCGAGGGCACGTACTACACCAACCCGTACTTCGCCCAGCAGTACAACGGCTCCTACAACGTCGGGATGATCCGCGGCTCGTACCACTTCGCCCGCCCCGACACCACCAGCGGCGCCGTCCAGGCCAACTACTTCGTCGACCACGGCGGCGGCTGGTCCAAGGACGGGCGGACGCTGCCCGGCGCGCTGGACATCGAGTACAACCCGTACGGCGCGACCTGCTACGGCCTGAGCCAGGCGTCGATGCGCAGCTGGATCGCCTCGTTCGTCAACCAGTACTACGCCCGCACCGGCCGGTGGGCCACCATCTACACCACCACCGACTGGTGGAGCACCTGCACCGGCAACACCTCGCAGTTCGCGGCCAACAACCCACTGTGGATCGCCCGCTACGCAAGCAGCGTCGGCACGCTGCCGGCCGGCTGGGGCACGTACTCGTTCTGGCAGTGGTCCTCCTCCGGGGTCTTCCCCGGTGACCAGAACGTGTGGAACGGCTCGCTGGACCGGCTGCGCGTGCTGGCCTGCAACGGACCCTGCTGACCCCGGCC
>NZ_JAGPXP010000065.1:0-4240 GCF_018070485.1 Micromonospora sp. C41
GCCCCCGCCCCCGCCCTCGCTGATCTTGCACTTGGGGACCCGTGCGTGTCGTGAATGCCCGATCTGCCGGGGCCATGAGTGCAAGATCAGCGAGGCGGGGCGGGGGGAGGCGGGGCGAGGTGGGGCGGGGGTCAGGTTGGGGTGGGGAGGTCCAGCCACATGAGGATCTCGTCGCGGGCGTCGGTGGCGGACAGGCGCAGCGCGGCGGGGAGGCGGCCGATCTCGCGGTAGCCGAGGCGCTTGTAGAAGCGGTCCAGCCCCAGCCCGTCGCGGACCGTCACGTGCAGCGCCGCCAGGCCCAGCCCTCGGGCGATCCGCTCGGCCTCGCGCATCAGCGCCGCGCCGTGGCCGCGCCCCTGCGTGTCGGGGTGCACCATGACGCGCTTGAGCACCCGCCAGTGCGTCTTGAGGTGGAACCGGTTGTCGGCGATGACCAGCACCGCGACCAGCTTTTCGCCCTCGTGGCCGACGAGTAGCCGGTCCGGCCCGTCCGCGACCTCGTCGAGCGTGGAGGTGGCGAGCGGGCGTACCTCATCGGCGGTCACGGGGGCGACGAAGCCGACGGCGCCGCCGGCGTTCGTCACGTCCACCCAGAGCGCGATGATCTGTTCGCGCAGCTCGGGGGTCAGGTCGGGGTCGAGGGAGAAACGCAGGTCCACGCCGTAATCCTGCTCGTGGCGACGCGGTGCGGACCCGCGTTCGTGACCTTCCCGACAGTCGCCGGTGCGCGTGGCACCGGCGACTGGTAGGGCCGGCGGGATTCGAACCCGCACTGGTGCGGACCTAAACCGCATGCCTCTGCCGTTGGGCTACGGCCCCTTCATCGTGACCACCGCCCGCGGACCGGTGTCACAGCCTCCGGATCGTAGACCACATTCGGGGTCACCACTGTGGCGCGGCCGTCACGAGCCGCACCGCGCGCCGACCTCAGTCGAGCCCGAGATCCCGGCGCAGCTTGGCGACGTGGCCGGTGGCCCGCACGTTGTAGAACGCCTGCTCGATCTTGCCGTCCTCGTCCACGACGAACGTCGAGCGGATCACGCCGGTGACCGTGCGGCCGTACATCTGCTTCTCGCCGAACGCGCCGTACGCGGTCAGCACCGCCTTGTCCGCGTCGGAGACCAGCGGGAACGTGATCGCGTCCCGCTCGCGGAACTTCGCCAGCTTGGCCGGCTTGTCCGGCGAGATGCCCACCACCTCGTAGCCGGCGGCCTGCAGGGAGGCGAGGGAGTCCCGGAAGTCACATGCCTGCTTGGTGCAGCCGGGCGTCATGGCGGCCGGGTACGCGTACAGGATGACCTTGCGGCCGCGCAGGTCGGCCAGGGAGAGTGTCCCGCCGTCGTCGGTGGGAAGGGTGAATTCGGGGGCGGGGTCGCCGGGCTTGAGGCGGTCGGTCATGGCGGTGACGATACCGCCGGGCCGGTGCGCTCGGCGGACGGCGACGCGCGGACGCGGTGACGGCCATCATGAGGTTGTTGCCAGATATTGGCAACAATGCCTTCCTGGAAATACGCTGAGCGCGTGGACACCCTGGCGATGCACATCTCCAACGGGATCATCAACGGTCCGGTCGCCGCGATCTTCGCGGCTCTCGCCCTCGCCGCGCTCGCGTTCTGCGTGATGCGGGGCCGAGCCGACCTCGACGACCGGCTGGCCCCGATGGCCGGGCTGGTGGCGGCGTTCATCTTCGCCGTGCAGATGCTCAACTTCCCGATCTTCACCGCCGGGGTCAGCGGTCACCTGCTCGGCGGCGCGCTCGCGGCGATGCTCGTCGGGCCCTGGGTCGGCGCGCTCTGCGTGGCCGTGGTGCTCATCGTGCAGGCGCTGGTCTTCGGCGACGGCGGCGTGGCGATGCTCGGCCTCAACATCACCAACATGGCGCTGCTCGGCACCGCCGCCGCGTACCTGCTGATCGCGCTCCTGCTCCGTGTGCTGCCGCGTACCCCGGCCGGCCTGGCGGTGACCGCGTTCGTGTCCGCGCTGGTCAGCGTGGTGGTCGCGTCCCAGGGCTTCGTCCTGCAGTACTGGCTGGGCGGCACCACCGACCTCGGCGGCAACCTCACCGGGCTGGCCGGCACCATGGCCTTCGCCCACCTGCTGATCGGCATCGGCGAGGGCCTGATCACCGCGACCACCGTGGTCACCGTCGCGAAGGTCCGGCCCGACCTGGTGTACGCGCTGCGCGCCCTCAAGCCGGCCACGCCGGCTCCCGCCGTCCCGGTCGCCGGAGGTGCCCGATGAGCAAGCGTCAATGGCCGTTCCTTCTCGGCGGCCTGCTGGTGGCGCTGCTGCTGGCGGGCGTGGTCAGCAACTACGCCTCCTCGCACCCGGACGGGCTCGACTCTTCGCTGCTCAAGGGCTGCACGGTGAACGCCGACGACGAGATCACCGGCGGCAGCTGCCCGGCCCAGGAGGCGAAGGACCACGAGCTGGCGGACAGCCCGCTGGCCGACTACGGCGTACGCGGAATCGGCAACGACTTCGTCTCCACCGGCCTGTCCGGCGTGCTCGGCGTGCTGCTCACCTTCGCGTTCGGCGCCGGCCTGTTCTGGCTGGCCCGCCGCCGCGGCCCCGCCACGCCCGCCACGTCCGCCGGCCCCGCCGCGCCCGCCACGCCCGCCCCGACCACCGCGAGCGCCGACCCGGCGGACGACGCAGCGACCCCGTCCACCGGCAGCCGCTGACCATGGGCGCCGGTCACGCGCACGTCCTCTACCGCGAGTCCGGCTCGCCGGTGCACCGCCTCCCGCCGGAGGTGAAGATCGCCGCGATGGTGCTGTTCACCGTCGCGGTGGTGGCCACGCCCCGGGAGGCGTACTGGGCCTTCGGCGGGTACGCGCTCCTGGTCGCCGTGGTGGCCGCGCTGGCCCGGGTCGGCCCGCGCTGGCTGCTCAGCCGGGCGCTGATCGAGCTGCCGTTCGTGCTGTTCGCGTTCGCGCTGCCGTTCCTCGGGGCGGGGGAGCGGGTCGAGGTGGCGGGGCTCGCCCTGTCCGTCGACGGGCTGCACGGCGCGTTCAACATCCTCGCCAAGGGCACGCTCGGCGTACTCGCGTCGCTTCTGCTGGCGGCGACCACGACGACGCGGGACCTGCTGCTCGGCCTGGACCGGCTGCGGTGCCCGCAGATCCTCACCCAGATCGCCACGTTCATGCTGCGCTACCTGGAGGTGCTGGTCGGCGAGGCCCGCCGGATGCGCGTGGCGCGGGTGTCGCGCGGCGACGACCCGCGGTTCCTGTGGCAGTTGCGCGGCTTCGCGGCCGGCGTCGGCGCGCTGTTCCTGCGCGCGTTCGAGCGCGGCGAGCGGGTCTACCTGGCGATGCTCTCCCGCGGCTACACCGGCCGGATGCCGGCGGTGTGGCAGGGGGCCGGCGCGGCCACCGCCGGCCAGTGGGCGGTCGCCGCGACGGTGCCGGCGATCGCGGCCACCATCGCCGCCGTCGCGCTCGTCCTGCAATGATCGGGTACGTGCAGCAGCCGCCCTCCCTCGACGTCAGCGGCGTCCGGTACGCGTACCCGGACGGTCACGTCGCCCTGCACGGCGTGGACCTGACCGTGCCGCGCGGCGATCGGGTGGCGCTGCTCGGACCAAACGGCGCCGGCAAGACCACGCTCGTGCTGCACCTCAACGGCATCCTCACCCCGACCGAGGGCACGGTGAGCGTCGGCGGCCTCACCGTCACCCGGGACCGGGACACGCTGGCCGAGGTACGCCGCCGCGTCGGCATCGTCTTCCAGGACCCGGACGACCAGCTGTTCCTGCCCACGGTCGCCGAGGACGTGGCGTTCGGCCCGGCCAACCTGGGCCTGCGCGGCGCCGAGCTGGCCGCCCGGGTCGACGAGGCGCTCGCGGCGGTCGGGATGAGCGAGCACCGGGACCGCGCCCCGCACCACCTGTCGTTCGGACAGCGGCGCCGGGTGGCGGTGGCCACTGTGCTGGCCATGCGCCCGGAGATCCTGGTGCTGGACGAGCCGTCGTCGAACCTCGACCCGGCCGCCCGCCGGGAGCTGGCGGAGATCCTGCGCGCCCTGCCGGTGACGCTGCTCATGGTCACGCACGACCTGCCGTACGCGGCCGAGCTGTGCCCCCGCTCGGTGATCCTGGACGGCGGCCGCATCGTCGCCGACGCCCCGACCGCGGACCTCCTGTCCGACGAGGCGCTGCTGACGGCCCACCGCCTGGAACTCCCCTACGGCTTCGCCCCCCGCCCGTCCTGACCCCGCCCTAGCCCCTCCCTCCCTC
>NZ_JAGPXP010000066.1:0-2621 GCF_018070485.1 Micromonospora sp. C41
TTTCAAGATTGCCTCCACCCATACTGGCGTATAGGCTTCACCGGCTCCCACCTATCCTACACAAGCTAATTCAGATACCAATGTCAAGCTATAGTAAAGGTCCCGGGGTCTTTCCGTCCTGCCGCGCGTAACGAGCATCTTTACTCGTACTGCAATTTCGCCGGGCCTGTGGTTGAGACAGTGGGGAAGTCGTTACGCCATTCGTGCAGGTCGGAACTTACCCGACAAGGAATTTCGCTACCTTAGGATGGTTATAGTTACCACCGCCGTTTACTGGCGCTTAAGTTCTCCGCTTCGCCCCGAAGAGCTAACAGGTCCCCTTAACGTTCCAGCACCGGGCAGGCGTCAGTCCATATACATCGAATTACTTCTTCGCATGGACCTGTGTTTTTAGTAAACAGTCGCTTCCCCCTGCTCTCTGCGGCCATACAACGCTCCACCCGCGCGGGGCTTCACGTCTCCGGCCCCCCTTCTCCCTAAGTTACGGGGGCAATTTGCCGAGTTCCTTAACCACAGTTCGCCCGATCGCCTCGGTATTCTCTACCTGACCACCTGTGTCGGTTTGGGGTACGGGCCGCTAAGAACTCGCTAGAGGCTTTTCTCGGCAGCATAGGATCACTGACTTCACCTGAATCGGCTCGGCATCACGTCTCAGCCCCATGTGTCGCGGATTTGCCTACGACACGGCCTACACGCTTACCCCGGCACAACCACCGGCCGGGCTCAGCTACCTTCCTGCGTCACCCCATCGCTTGACTACTACCCGCCAGGTTCCCACGCTCCCCAACCTCAACCCGAAGGTCTTGGCCGGTTTGGGTGGTTAGCACAACGAGGTTCGTCAGGGTCGCTCTTTCGCGGGTACGGGAATATCAACCCGTTGTCCATCGACTACGCCTCTCGGCCTCGCCTTAGGTCCCGACTCACCCAGGGCGGATTAGCCTGGCCCTGGAACCCTTGGTCATCCGGCGGAAGGGTTTCTCACCCTTCTTTCGCTACTCATGCCTGCATTCTCACTCGTGCCGCGTCCACAACTGGGTCACCCCGCTGCTTCACCCCCGGCACGACGCTCCCCTACCCATCCACACACCTGCACCTGGCATCAAGGCCAGGCGAAGTTAAAATGTGAATGCCACAGCTTCGGCGGTGTGCTTGAGCCCCGCTACATTGTCGGCGCGGAACCACTTGACCAGTGAGCTATTACGCACTCTTTAAAGGGTGGCTGCTTCTAAGCCAACCTCCTGGTTGTCTATGCGACCCCACATCCTTTTCCACTTAGCACACGCTTAGGGGCCTTAGCTGGTGATCTGGGCTGTTTCCCTCTCGACTACGAAGCTTATCCCCCGCAGTCTCACTGCCGCGCTCTCACTTACCGGCATTCGGAGTTTGGCTGATTTCGGTAAGCTTGTGGGCCCCCTAGACCATCCAGTGCTCTACCTCCGGCAAGAAACACGCGACGCTGCACCTAAATGCATTTCGGGGAGAACCAGCTATCACGGAGTTTGATTGGCCTTTCACCCCTAACCACAGGTCATCCCCCAACTTTTCAACGTTGGTGGGTTCGGCCCTCCACGCGGTCTTACCCGCGCTTCAGCCTGCCCATGGCTAGATCACTCCGCTTCGGGTCTAGAGCATGCGACTAAAAACGCCCTATTCAGACTCGCTTTCGCTACGGCTCCCCCACACGGGTTAACCTCGCCACATGCCACTAACTCGCAGGCTCATTCTTCAAAAGGCACGCCGTCACCCCGCAAGGCTCCGACGGATTGTAGGCGAACGGTTTCAGGTACTATTTCACTCCCCTCCCGGGGTACTTTTCACCATTCCCTCACGGTACTCGTCCGCTATCGGTCACCAGGAAGTATTTAGGCTTACCAGGTGGTCCTGGCAGATTCACGGCAGATTTCAGGAGTCCGCCGCTACTCGGGAACACCCACAGAAGACCAGCAACTTTCACCTACCGGACTATCACCGTCTACGGTCAGCCATTCCAGACTGTTCGACTAACCACTGGCTTTGTAACTTCTCGAACAAGTGTCAGCTTGCTCAGCAGGGTCCCACAACCCCGACCACGCAACCCCTGACAGGTATCACACGCAGCCGGTTTAGCCTCAATCCGCTTTCGCTCGCCACTACTCACGGAATCACTAAATTGTTTTCTCTTCCTACGGGTACTGAGATGTTTCACTTCCCCGCGTTCCCCCCACACACCCTATGTGTTCAGGTGCGGGTGACATCACATGACTGATGCCGGGTTTCCCCATTCGGACACCCTGGGATCACAGCTTGGTTGACAGCTCCCCCAGGCCTATCGCGGCCTCCCACGTCCTTCATCGGCTCCTGGTGCCAAGGCATCCACCGTTCGCCCTTGACAACTTGACCACAAAGATGCTCGCGTCCACTGTGCAATTCTCAACAAACAACCAACCCACAACCCACAGCCCCACACCTGCAACCACCACGTGGCCACGGTTTGCGAGACCAGGCCATGCCTGGCGCCTCACGCCCCCGGGACCAACGTCCACACGGGGCATCTCAAGGCTCTGAAACAACAACCACCTCGGGTTGTTCTTTCAGGACCCAACAGGGTGCTTACATCCGTCCCCAGCCGCACCACAGACTCG
>NZ_JAGPXP010000067.1:0-1674 GCF_018070485.1 Micromonospora sp. C41
CTCCCACCCCGACCCCGCCTCCGCCTCCCCCCGTCCTCGACTCGCCCTCGACTCGCCCCGTTGATCATGAAGTTAGCAGCGACAAATCGGGCGCCAAGTGCGGTCAACCTCATGATCGACCACGGCGGGGCTGGGGCGAGGAGGGCGTGGTGGGTGGGCACGGAAAGGCGACGGCCCCGGTGGCTTTCGCCTACCGGGGCCGTCGTCTTCGAACTGTGCTTACCTACGCGGCGTCGTCCGCGCCGGTGGCGGCGGTGCCGCCGAGGTCCGCCGGGACCGCGTCCGGCACGGCGTCCGGCCGGTCCGCGCCCCGGAAGACAAGCTTGGACTTGTCGATGTTCTCCGGGTCGCCCTCGCAGTCCACGACCACGATCTGACCCGGGGTCAGCTCGTTGAACAGGATCCGTTCGGACAGGTTGTCCTCGATGTCGCGCTGGATCGTGCGGCGCAGCGGCCGCGCGCCCAGCACCGGGTCGAAGCCCTTCTTCGCGAGGTACTTCTTCGCGTTGTCGGTCAGTTCCAGGCCCATGTCCTTGTTGCGCAGCTGGGTTTCGATGCGCTGGATCATGATGTCGACGATGGAGAGGATCTCGGTCTCGCGCAGCTGGTGGAAGACGATGGTGTCGTCGATCCGGTTGAGGAACTCGGGCCGGAAGTGCTGCTTGAGTTCGTCGTTGACCTTCTGCTTCATCCGGTCGTAGTTCGACTCGGAGTCCTCCGACGCCTGGAAGCCGAGGGAGACGGCTTTGGCGACGTCGCGGGTGCCGAGGTTGGTGGTCAGGATGATGACCGTGTTCTTGAAGTCCACGATCCGGCCCTGGCCGTCGGTGAGACGCCCGTCCTCCAGGATCTGCAGGAGCGTGTTGAACACGTCCGGGTGGGCCTTCTCGATCTCGTCGAAGAGGACCACGGAGAACGGCCGGCGACGTACCTTCTCGGTCAGCTGCCCGCCCTCGTCGTAGCCGACGTAGCCGGGCGGGGCACCGACGAGGCGGGACACCGTGTACCGGTCGTGGAACTCCGACATGTCCAGCTGGATCAGGGCGTCCTCGGACCCGAACAGGAACTCCGCCAGGGCCTTGGACAGTTCGGTCTTACCGACGCCGGACGGGCCGGCGAAGATGAACGAGCCGGACGGCCGCTTCGGGTCCTTCAACCCGGCCCGGGTACGCCGGATCGCCTTCGAGACCGCCTTGACCGCGTCTTCCTGGCCGATGACGCGCTTGTGCAGCTCGTCTTCCATGCGCAGCAGGCGCGAGGTCTCCTCCTCGGTCAGCTTGTAGACCGGGATACCGGTCCAGTTGCCGAGCACCTCGGCGATCTGCTCGTCGTCGACCTCACTGACGACGTCCAGGTCACCGGCCTTCCACTCCTTCTCCCGCTGCGCCTTCTGACCCAGCAGCTGCTTCTCGGTGTCCCGCAGCTGCGCGGCCCGCTCGAAGTCCTGCGCGTCGATCGCGGACTCCTTGTCCCGACGCACCTGGGCGATGCGCTCGTCGAAGTCGCGCAGGTCCGGCGGCGCGGTCATCCGGCGGATCCGCATCCGGGCGCCGGCCTCGTCGATCAGGTCGATCGCCTTGTCCGGCAGGAACCGGTCGGAGATGTACCGGTCGGCGAGCGTCGCGGCGGCGACCAGGGCGGCGTCGGTGATGGAGACGCGGTGGTGGGCCTCGT
>NZ_JAGPXP010000068.1:0-1325 GCF_018070485.1 Micromonospora sp. C41
CTGTTCAGTCCCATGACATCTGTCAGCGTTGAAGTCCCGATACATGTGTCACGTGGTAGGGATCTTGGGTCGGGTGGTATGTGCTGCCGGGCATGGCTTCTCGGCGGCATGTGATGAACCTGCTGGACGCGCTGCTGGCGGCGGGGGTTCGGGTGAACGCGGCCGAGTTCGCGCGTGAGCACGGGGTGTCGGTGCGCACGGTGTACCGGCACCGCGCACGTATCCGGGCCGAGGGTCAGTGGCAGGAACGATCCCGGCGGCCGCGTACCAGTCCGCGGGTCACGCCGCCGGAGGTGGACGCGTGGATCTGCAAACTGCGCGCTGAACTGGGCCCGGACAACGGGGCTGACTTCATCCGAGACGCGTTGGACGATGTGCGCCGGCGCACCGACGCGTCCTGGTCGGTGCCGTCACGCTCGACGGTCAACCGGGTGCTGGCCCGGCATGACCTGCTCGTGGCTACTCCGGCTAAACGACCGCGTAGCTCGTGGCGGCGTTTCAGCTATGCCCGGCCCCGCGACTGCTATCAGATCGACGCCACCGAAGTGAAACTCGCCGACGGCCGCACTGTCGTCGTCTTCGACGTCCTGGACGACTGCACCCGCACCCTGGTCGCCTGCCACGCCGCCGCCGCGGAGACCGCCCGAGCCGCGATCACCGCGATCAGACAGGCGTTCACCGCCTACGGCGTGCCGGCCATCGTGCTCAGCGACAACGGCATCGCGTTCACCAGCCGCCGCACCCGACCCGGATCAATCTCCACCTTCGTGCAGACCCTGATCGACCACGGCACCCGCCCGATCAACTCCAGCCCCTACCACCCACAAACCTGCGGCAAGGTCGAACGCCACCACCAAACCCTCAAAAAATGGCTGAGCACCCAACCCCCACCACAGACCCTCACCGCCCTGCAAACACTCCTGGACACCTACCGCCGCTACTACAACACCCAACGCCGCCACAGCGCCCTACCCCACCGCACCACACCCGCCCACGCCTGGACCCACGCACCCACCCTCGGCGGACCCACCAGCCCACCCCTGCAAACCGACGCCACCCTGCACCACTGCCCCGTCGCCAGCAACGGCGCCATCGCCGTCGCCGGACACCGCACCAGCGTCGGCACCACCCACGCCGGCACCACCGTCACCGCCATCCGCGACAACAACCACGTCACCATCTACCACCCCGACGGCCAACCCATCGGCTACCTCCACCTCAACCCCGACAAGAACTACATCCCCCTCACCCCCACCCCCACGATCCACAACCCCTGACACATCTATCGGGACTTCCCGTTGACACATGTCCCGGGACATGACAGC
>NZ_JAGPXP010000069.1:0-1158 GCF_018070485.1 Micromonospora sp. C41
GCCCGGATCGCGGTGCTGCTGGTGCAGCTCTGGCTCGGCTACCCGTACATGTTCCTGGTGGCCACCGGCGCGTTGCAGGCCATTCCGCGGGAGCTGACCGAGGCGACCTCGGTCGACGGCGCGTCGCCCTGGCAGTCGTTCCGGTCGGTCACCCTGCCGCTGCTGCTGGTGGCGCTCTCGCCGCTGCTGATCGCGTCGTTCGCGTACAACTTCAACAACGTCAACGCGATCCTGTTCACCACCGAGGGCGGCCCGTTCGCGCCGGACAACCCGACGAACGGCGCCACCGACCTGCTGATCACCTACACGTACCGGCTCGCGTTCGGAGCGCAGGGCGCCGAGTTCGGCCTGGCCGCCACCGTCTCGATCTTCATCTTCGCGATCGTGGCGACGGTGTCGGCGATCAGCTTCCGGCGGACCCGTAAGCAGGAGGAGGTGTACTCGTGACCACAATCGCGCGGAAGCCCACGGCCACCCGCACGCCGGCCCGCCGCTCGCGTGGACGCTGGTTCGCGCAGGTCGGCTGGCGGCACGTGGTGGGCGTGCTGGCGGTGGCGTTCAGCCTCTTCCCGATCCTGTTCGTGATCTCGGCGGCGCTCAACCCGCTCGGCACGCTCTCCTCCACCGAGCTGCTGCCGACCGGCGCGTCGCTGGAGAACTTCACGAACCTGTTCGACCGGACCGCGTTCGGCCACTGGTTCCTCAACTCGCTGCTGCTGGCGGGCGTGGCCAGCTTCGCGTCGATCTTCCTGTCGTCGCTCGCGGCGTACGCGTTCTCCCGGATGCGCTTCGCCGGGCGCCGGGTCGGCCTGCTCGCGCTGCTGCTGATCCAGATGTTCCCGCAGTTCCTGGCGATCGTGGCGATCTTCCTGATCTTCACCACGCTCACCGACCTCTACCCGGCGATCGGGTTCAACACCCCGTGGGGCCTGTTCCTGCTCTACATGGGTGGCGCGCTCGGCGCGAACACCTGGCTGATGAAGGGCTTCTTCGACACGCTGCCGAAGGAGCTGGACGAGTCGGCGACCATGGACGGCGCGTCGCACGTGCAGGTCTTCTTCCGGATCATGCTGCCGCTGGTGGCGCCGATCCTCGCGGTGACCGGCCTGCTCGCCTTCATCGGATCGATCAACGAGTTCATCATCGCCAACGTGTTCC